>NZ_JADWDC010000005.1 GCF_020640915.1 Waterburya agarophytonicola KI4
CCTTACGATTTCAGACTTTTAATAAAGCTCAGATTATGACCGTCTGAAGTATAGATGTTGCCCATCCAGCAAAAAATGTGACTAATATGCCAAAGAGTAGAAGTTTAATAGTTATGGGGGTTTGTAGAGGAATTCGGGATTTGAACATGGTTTTAGATTCAGACATGATAGCTAATTCCCTTTTATTGTAGTCATCTTGCAACTGAAAAAACTACCGCGTTTTCAACCATTTCTATTTTTCCTTATTCCTCTATTCCTGAAACGATTTGCTTATTTAAAGTTTATCTCCCAGGTATTTAGCCACTGTTTCAACATCTTTGTCGCCTCTTCCCGAACAGTTAAACACGATACGATGATTCCCTGTTAATTGAGGGCAAAGTTTTTCGAGATAGGCAAAAGCGTGGGCGGTTTCCAAGGCGGGGATAATACCCTCTTGTTCGGATAACAAACGTAATGCGGCGATCGCTTCCAGATCTGTGACAGCATAATATTCTGCCCGTTGAGTATCTTTAAGATAGCTATGTTCGGGGCCAACACCAGGATAATCTAGTCCCGCACTAATGGAATGAGCTTCAATAATTTGTCCTTGATTATCTTGCAATAAATAGCTCATCGCACCGTGTAATATTCCTGGGCTACCTTCGGTTAAAGTAGCAGCGTGTTTGCCCGAGGCGACACTTTCCCCCGCAGCTTCTACTCCAATCATGCGGACGCTAGATTCGGGAATGAACTCATAAAACAAACCCATTGCGTTTGAACCCCCACCCACACAAGCAATTAAAATATCGGGTAGTCCGCCCCATTTCTCCTCGCACTGCTGGCGGGTTTCTCTGCCAATTACAGCATGAAAGTCCCTGACCATCATAGGGTAAGGATGAGGCCCAGCGACCGAACCTAAAATATAATGAGTACTTTCAACATTAGTTACCCAGTCGCGAATTGCTTGACTGGTAGCATCTTTAAGCGTACCCGTACCAGCAGAAACGGGTTCTACTGTTGCTCCCAATAGACGCATCCGAAAGACATTAAGCTTTTGTCTCTCCATGTCTTCTACGCCCATGTAAATAATACATTCCAAACCAAAACGAGCGCAGACAGTAGCAGTTGCAACCCCATGCTGTCCCGCACCAGTTTCTGCGATAATGCGCTTTTTACCCATACGAATTGCCAATAAAGCTTGAGCTAGGGCATTATTAATTTTGTGCGCGCCTGTATGGTTTAGATCTTCTCGTTTGAGATAGATTTCGGGGGTAAAATCTGGGCGAGTATAATGTTGGCTAAGACGTTCGGCAAAATAGAGAGGATTTGCTCTACCGACATAATCTTTTAATAGTCCCTGTAATTCTTGAGTAAATTCAGGATCGTTTTTATATTTATTGTAAGCAGCTTCCAATTCCGCTAAAGCAGGCATCAAAGTTTCTGGAACATACTTACCACCATAAGGTCCAAAACGCCCTAGTTTATCGGGTACTGAGGTTGAAGTATTTTTGATGGGAGTAGCAGTCATAAAAGTTTTTCTAAGCTTAATTTATTGTGGGGGAAGTCAGGGGTTCTGATATCCCTGGTTAATGATTTATTATAAAGTGAATCAAAATCATTCTCTTGTTTTGCAGCGGACTAATTATCTTCCGCGATCGCTTGTAAGGCAGCTTTGATTAACTGAAAATAAGGTGCTTGAGTCACATTAACTTCTTTTGCCTCATCTCTCGACTTGCCTAACAAACCAGTGGGATTTCCCTGACTGACTGCCAAAACATTGCCCCGATCGTTTCTGATCCGCAGTTCTTTGGGAGTTTTGCTGCATACATAGATTCTGCCACTATGAGTAAAAACTGCTTTTTGAATATTGTTTTGGATGGGTTTTTTAATTGGTTGATTTGTAGCAGAAATATTATTACTTGCTGGTGTTTGGGGCAATCTAACACCCACTAACTCTAATTCAATACTAGTATTACCCTGCCAATGGTTTTCTTGTAATTTATAAGCCAGATCCAAATATTCTGGTAACGGGCAATATTCCGCCCATCTCCAGGCTATAGCTTTGATTTTAGTTGATGAATTGGCTTCTTGTAGGGTTAGTTTGAGATGAATTTTTGCAGTTTTACCGATCGCTCTTTGTTCGACTACTCTAACATTCCGCGTCCAAAACACGGGGGGACTATTGCCAATTCCCCAAGGTTGCAAACCTTCTAACTGTTGGTATAGCTCAAAATCAATTTGGCTAAAACTAGCTTCCGCGTCTATCTTGACTAAAGGTTTGAGGTGTTCTACTTCTAGACATTTGTGAGCAAATTCCCTCAATCTTTGCTTGACTGCTTCCAGATTTTCGGCTAAGAAACTAAAACCCCCTGCTGCGCGATGTCCGCCATATTTACCTAGCAAGTCGCCACAGTAATTAAGGGCATCAAATACATTAAATTCATCGATGCTGCGTGCCGATCCGCGAATCATTAATGGAGTTTTGTTTGCTTCTTTTTTTTCTTTTACTTCCTCTTCTTCCTCCTCATAAGTGCCAATAAAAACGGGTACGCCATAACGCTCGACTAAACGAGATGCGACAATGCCAATTACTCCATGATGCCAACCAGCCGATACTACTACCAAAACTCGGCTTTCTTTCCAGGGAATTGGAGTAGATTCCACCAAAGCGATCGCTTCTTGTTCGATTTGTTCGCACAATTGACGGCGTTTGCGGTTAGTTTGTTCGCATTTATCCGCCCGTTCTAAGGCTATTTGAGGATCGTCTGTAGTCAATAGCTCAATTACCATTTGGGGGTCGCCAATCCGCCCGACAGCATTGATTCTTGGCCCCAAACGAAAGCCAATATCATCGGGTTTCAATTGCTTTTGGGTTTCATTAATTTCTGCTACTTCCATTAGTGCCTGAATACCGACTAATTCCGAGTTAGGCAAGGCTCGCAAACCTCTTTTCAGCCAACGACGGTTAACTCCAACCAAGGGGGCGAGATCCGCAATCGTACCTAGAGTAAACAGTTCTAAAATAGGGTTAGTCAGACCTTTAATTTTGCCCAAACTTTGAGCAGTAGCGATCGCCACGACATAGGCAACTCCCACCCCTGCTAATCCTTTGTAGGGAGAAGTCTCAGATAACATTTTGGGGTTTAAGATAGCATCGGCGGGAGGCAATTTTTCGGGTAAGTCGTGGTGATCGGTAATAATCACGCTCAAACCCAATTCTATCGCTCTGGCGATCGGTTCGTAAGCAGAAATACCATTATCTACAGTAAGGATCAAACCCACACCCTGTTCGGCGAATTCTTCCACAATACGCTCGTTGATACCGTAGCCGTCTTTCATCCGACTGGGGATAGCGTAATCTACTTTTGCCCCTAAATGTTTTAAGGCTCGCAATAATAGTGCGGTGCTAGTCATACCATCCGCATCATAATCCCCACAAATAGCAATTTGTTCCCCATCGGCGATCGCATTCTTAATCAACTCGACACTAGCTGCCAAATCTTTAAACTCAGACAAAGGGGAAGGCAAATCTTGAGATTCTGGCTCGATATATGTATGGGCTGCATCGGCAGTAGCAATATCGCGATTAATAATCACTTGAGCTACTAAAGGTAGTAAACCCGTCGAGACACTTAATTCTTTAGCAGTATCGGGGCTAGGGGTAGCAATTTGCCATCTTTGAGTAGGAAAGGATTGGCGGATCGAGCGATCGCTCATTATTCAGTTATATATACAGGGGCGATTAGCAGTATAACAATTAAATTAAAAGCGATCGACAGTAGTCTCGAATTGGGATCGCCTTTCAAATTGTTCGTCAATTTCTAGATCGGATTCGATTAATGGCTTGATTTGCTTTTCCCAATCACGACCAATTTGCACTGTAATATCTGATTGTAGATATCCCGTACTTTCAACCACTACTTCCCCCACGCCTAAAACAGATTTTACTTCTTCGGCTGCTTTGTCATCTCCAGATTGAGCAATGACTCTAGTTTTGGGTAAAGGATTTTGCCAATTTTTAGTAGCAAATACTCTTCTATAACCTGCTCCTCGAAGAGCATCCAATGCAGACTGCAATACCTGTTGATCTTTAGTACTATCCTGCACCGCAATTCGTATTCGGGGGTTAGTGACATTAAAACGATTGTCTAAACTGGCATATGTGTTGCGAACATTATTGTTATATTCTTTTTCGTAGGAAGGTAAATTAAAATGACTAACCATTAGCTTGTTTATACCTTCGTAGTTGGGCAACCAATAGCTAACAGGCTCGTCTCCACTATTAAAATCTCCTGGTAACATCATCATATTGATATGAGATCTATCTCTTTGAGAAGCAAAATTAGCCAGTGCCATCAACTCCCTAACAGTTAGGTTGGTATCGAGATGAGATTGAATTACTGAAAGTATTTTGGGAATCTTAACTACAGTTGCGGGTTTGAGAGTTTGCTCTACTGTAGAACGCATCAACATTTGCTGTCGTTGTACTCGTGATATATCGCCATATTCATCATAACGATAGCGCAGAAACTGCATCGCTTTATCGCCATCCAAGTGCTGAATGCCTTTTTTGAGGTCGATATAAAGGTGTTGGCTAAAATCTGTATACTTCATATCTTTGGGTACATTAACCGTCACGCCACCCAAAGCATCAATTAGTTTTTCTACCCCTTGGACATTAACCCGCACATAGCGATCTATATTGATTCCCCCCAGTAGCTCGCTAGCCGTAGAAGCTGCCAAAGCGGGGCCGCCATACTCGTTGGCGTGATTTATTTTTCTAACCCCATGTCCGTCAATATAAATACGAGTGTCTCTGGGGATGGATAATACCGATACTTTTTCTTTCTTGGGATCGAACCGTAGGAGCAACATACTATCGCTCAAACCATCAAAGGAATTAACTAGATGCAGATAACCAACATCTTGTTTTTCATAATCTATTCCCTTTTTATCCAGATCGGAGGTAATTACTTTGATGCCTAGTACAAGAACATTTACGGGACGGTCTAGTTCTGGTAGGGTAAGATTCTTCACACTGACAGTTTTTTCTTGACTAAAAACTTTTTGTTCTTCAGGACTCAACTCTACCTTTTGTAGAGGAGAGGCGGTAGATAGAGCAACAGCTAGAAATGCACCTACTCCCGCTGATACTAGAGAAACACCCGCTAAACCTAAACCGACTAGAATTGCTCTTCTCTTATTCAATTTCCGTTTTTTAATGGTTGGATGATAGTTAATTGAATCAACCCTAGCAGAGGAATTTCTGCCTGAAGGGTTGGTTTGATAAGCTTTTCTAATTGGCACTCTCTCGCCCTCATGCTAAATAAAAATTAATTATGTTTTTAAAAGAAAATTAAGATATCTATATACACAAATGTAATTCAATTAATATTAACAGCTATTTGTTAGTAAAAATACTTAGAGCAGAAATTATTGTCTGATAGACCGTATACTCTACCGCGATTGTATTTGATTTTAACTTTTTCACTAAAGTAACGACAGTTTAAATTAGTGGCAACCACAAGATACATAACTTCGTCATGTTGGTGGTTGCTTATAAAACTCGATCTATTTTATCTGTTGACGACAAGCTTTTATGACTCAAGCGAGACATTAAGAATATACAAGCTACAAAATAGGCTGTAGTCAAAATAGTATTGGCATAAAGCAAGCGAAAAGCAACAATTCCAGTAGTATTAGAGGCACCTAAAGAAAGGGAAGTATATGAGATTAACCAAATTAAAACTAAATTAAGAGACAGACGACTGGCTTTTTTTTCTGACCGATGTTCTGCTAAATTGCTCTCATTGTTTGGTTGGGGTCGATACAATGTCCAAACAGCAGGAATAACCCCTACAACAGGTAATAAGTAAATCCATAGTTTGAGATGTCGCTCTATTTTTTGGGAATTTAATAATCGGTTATTCATGGATATTTTTGCTGAATGATGAATGAAAATGGGACAACCGAATTAATTGAGCATGAAATTACCGCCATTGTCTTGGCAGGGGGAGAAAGCTCTCGCATGGGACGAGATAAAGCTCTTCTAAATATGGGTGAGAATACATTGTTGTCTCATGTTTGTTTGATTGCTCTAGAAGTTGCTACTAAGGTTTATGTGGTAACTCCCTGGATTGAAAAATATCAATCTATTTTGCCTCCAAATTGTCAACTAGTTAAAGAGGAATTGGTTTTAAATACAAGATCTAATACGCCTATTATTGGCTTTCATCAAGCTTTACAGCTAGTTCAAACAGAGTGGGTATTATTACTGGCGTGCGATCTACCTTACTTATCCTCGTTTCAAGTAAAACAGTGGTCGAAAACTTTGGCAACAGTATTACCCACAGAAATTGCTCTTTTACCACGTCATCCCAAAGGTTGGGAGACTTTGTGCGGTTTTTATCGTAGCAACGCTAGATCCTCCCTAAAATTTTATCTAGACAATGGTGGTCGGTCTTTTCAAGGTTGGTTGAAAAATCTTGCGGTCAGAGAGTTGAAAATGAGCGATCGCACTTGTTTGTTTAATTGTAATACTCCCGCAGATTGGAAATTGATTAGCGATCGCTAATAGCTTCTGGTTTCAGTTGTTTGAGATAGAGGAGATCGAATTCTCTACTTCTCAAACCCACAAGTCGATGTAGACAAAGACTGCTTCAGATATTTGTTTGTTAGGGTTGTCAAACTGAAAATAGTCGATAGAATCGGAAATAGTGAAATAGTATTGTCCTCATGGGATAGTTATTCTTAAAAATAAATGGCGATCGAATCTCGTACCCAGTCTAGAAAGACTAATAGTCCTCAAGTCAAGCTGCAATATTTCGGACAATCTATTTGGTCGCTAATTCTATCCTGGCAAAGATTGGATTGGGTTTTGTTGATATCTATAATGGTATTAACCACATTTGGCGGTTTGACAATCTACAGTACGGAATTAGGAGAAAGACACGACTATAGTTATCAACATTGGACAATTAGCATTCTGGGTTTAGTTGTCGTTATGGTGTTGTCTCGTTGGCGTTATCAGATATTGTTGCGTTGGTATTGGTTGATTTATGCTTTAACCAATATTTCTTTGATTGCCGTAATGATAACAGGGGTAACTGCTAAAGGCGCGCAACGCTGGATTGCGATCGCAGGATTTAACGTCCAGCCTTCTGAGTTTGCCAAAATTGGCATGGTGATTGTCTTAGCAGCACTATTACACGACCGAGACGCAGCAGATCTTAAAACAGTGATCCGCACCCTAGCAATTACTGCCATTCCTTGGGCGTTAGTTTTTTTGCAGCCAGATTTGGGGACTTCCTTGGTTTTTGGGGTAATGCTAATTAGTATGCTCTATTGGGCGAATGCTAAAACAGGTTGGTTGATTTTGATGATTTCCCCCTTATTTTCGGCAATTCTTTATCATTTGTATCTCCCTGGTTGGGTCATGTGGGTTTTAAGCGTGGCGGGAATTACTTGGCTGACTTTACCCTCAAAAGTTGTTTCTACCCTAAGTGCGGTGGCGATTAATTTGGGTGCGGTGGAATTAGGTAATTTTTTCTGGGGGCTCTTGAAAGACTATCAAAAAGCCCGATTGATTATGTTCCTCGATCCCGAACAAGATCCTCTGGGAGGTGGCTATCATTTAATTCAATCTCGTATTGCCATTGGTGCTGGGAAAATGTGGGGACAAGGATGGCATCAAGGAACGCAAACGCAGCTTGATTTTATTCCCGAACAGCATACAGACTTCATTTTTTCGGCGGTGGGGGAAGAATTTGGCTTTGTTGGCAGTATTGTTTTGTTGGGGGTGTTATGGCTCATTTGTATGCGCCTAGTTTGGATTGCTTGTACTGCTAAGGATAACTTTGGTTCATTGCTGGCGATCGGAATTCTGGCGATCGTCGCTTTCCAAGTAGTAATCAATCTCAGCATGACAATTGGACTTGCTCCTATTACGGGTATTCCCTTACCCTGGATGAGTTACGGGCGATCTTCTTTGCTTTCAGGATTTTTAAGTATTGGTATCGTGGAATCAGTTGCCAATCATCGAGAAATAAAAACTAGGCGTTCTTATTAAGAGAATATTTAAACCCTGATTATTTACCAATCATTGTTAGTTTCGTAGCCGAGCTTAATTAGAACATCTCCAAATATTTGTTTGAACTCTTGTTTGTGGCGATCGCCAAATATTTCTCGCCACTCCCCCGTTCGACCAGAACGAAGATGAGACTTTTGATTGACTATTCCTTTTTTACGTCTACTTTGATTTTTGAAACTAAATTTATCAGCAATTCCAAGGCAATTCTGAATTGCTTCTTCATTAAAACCATAGTGTCGAAAAATTTTAGCAAAAACGGCTGATTCGTTTGTAATTAGATCTTCGTATTTAAACTCAATAAAGTGTGGATTGTTATAATTCCAGCGAGACATTTCTTCGATCGTTTCTTGGGAAGTCCCCCTCATTTCTGCTAGTAAACCTTCTTCCCGATTGAAAGAATGAAGATATTGTTGATAAGTCAAATTCTTCAAGTTTTTGCGAGGAATGTGCGCCCATTCTTCTTTTGTCCACAAATGATAAAAATACCCCGATATAATGATATCTCGCGGGTCACGAATCATATGAGAGCCGATGTAGTCGGGCAGCTTTGCTACGTCTACCCGACTCATATACTCCATAAAAATATCTGTGTCCCTTCTGAGATCGCTTTGGATGGAATTTTGAAAATTTAAGCCATAATATCTAGCGATACTTCTCAAGATTCTAATAAACCAGGCAGTACCCACTTTGTGATAACAGCAGTGGACGATTAATTTTTTCTCACTGTCATCAATGAAAGGAGTTCTAAATTTTTGCTTGACTGTAGACTCTAAAGGCGTGTAAAACAGGGGTAACATGATGATAGTTAGTTCAAACCAGCCTCAAAGTTAATACTAGATATATCTAAATATAAATCATACATACTAATTTGAGATCCTTGCTTCTTTCACACTTCAGTTAAAGACAATTTTGTAAAGACAACGTGAAGAGATCGGAAAAAACTTGACTAAACTGGTCATATTTACTTACCCATAAGACTCTATTTTCTCTTTCCCATCAGGCATTGTAGGAGCGAATTTTCTCAAGCCTATATATTGTTGGAAGATATGCCACAAATAAAGAGGATTGAGAATAGCATAACGCTGCCACAATCTTTTTGGCTCTTGAGTCAGACGGAAAAACCATTCCAAACCTGCATCTTGCATCCATTTAGGAGCTTGGGGTAAAGTTCCAGCATGAAAATCAAAAGCAGCACCGACAGCCAGAATTGGAATATTGAGCAAGTTACGGTATTCATAAGCCCAAGTTTCTTGTCTCGGACAACCCAATCCTAAGAAAACAGCACTTGCACCCGAATCTTTAATTCGTTGTACCAATGCCAACCTTTCAGATTCGTCAAGTCTTCTAAATTTGGAAGCTTCCATGCCCGCAATTTTTAACCCAGGATACATTTGAGCCAAATTGTGAGCGAACTTTTCGAGAGTTTCTGTCTTACTACCATAAAGGTAGATGCTCAAGCCCTCTTTAGTTAATGATTCTGCTACTTTTAAGGTTAAGTTGGGTCCGTATACGCGATCGGGTAGTTCCTTGCCGTGCAACCAAGACAATGCCCATCGAACGGGCTGCCCGTCGGGTACGACTAGATCCAAGCCATTCAATCGTCTAGCATGAACCCGATCTAGAAATCCCGTCATTACACCGTGTACGGCTAAAGCACTTACAGAACAAGCTTCTTTGGTTTTAGCTGCCGAAACAATGCGATCAACGGCAGAATCATAATCTACCGCATTGATATTAATTCCTAATATAGAATGTTTTCCTTGGTCAATCATTGTTCATTCCATCTTTCTACGCCACTTTCGTAAATCTCTGTCAAGATTTGGTTGATGTTGTATTTGAGCGACCAATCTGGATAGTGAGATTTGAATTTTGCTAGATCGCTGATATACCAAATGTGATCCCCGCTACGGTTGTCATCTGTGTAGGAGTAGTCGAGCTTTTTACCTGAAAGTTTTTCCGAAATTTCGATCGCCTCCAGCATCGAGCAATTGCTGTCTCTACCGCCACCAATATTGTATATTTCAGCCACACGGGGGTTTTTGTAGAATTCGTAAAAAGCAGCGATCAAGTCTGAAGAATGAATGTTATCGCGGACTTGCTTTCCTTTGTAACCATAGATGGTATAAGGTTTGCCAATGGCAGTACACTTGACCAAATAGGCAAGAAAGCCATGAAGTTCCGTACCAGAGTGGTTTGGCCCTGTCAAACAACCCCCTCTAAAGGAAGCAGTACGAATGCCAAAATAGCGTCCGTATTCTTGGACTAAGACATCCGCTGCAACCTTGGAAGCCCCAAATAAAGAATGTTTGCAGTTGTCAATACTCATGCTTTCGGGTATACCTGCATAGTATGGGTGAGATGAATCTATTTCCCAACGCTTTTCTTCCTCGATTAGAGGCAAAGCATTAGGAGTATCTCCATATACTTTGTTAGTAGATGTGAAAATAAATACCGCATCGGGACAGTATTCACGAGTTGCTTGCAATAAATTTAGAGTACCGTTGGCATTAACAGTAAAGTCAGAAAAGGGATCGCTGGCAGCCCAGTCATGGGAGGGTTGAGCAGCAGTATGAATAATTAAAGAAATATCACTACCATAGTGTTGGAATATTTCTTTAATATCTTCGTAGTCTCTAATATCTACTTCTTTATGCTGATAGTTATCAATTTCTTTTTCTAATCTTTGGCGATTCCATTTAGTAGAAGCTTCTTCGCCAAAGAAAAATTTCCGCATATCGTTGTCAATACCGACAACATTCATACCAATGCTGCTGAAAAACCTGACAGCTTCGGAGCCAATTAAACCAGCCGAACCAGTGATAAGTGCTACGCCCATACTTAACTTTATTTCTAATTATTTATTTAACTTGTTTCTAAGCTTGTTCCTTCAAACCCAACCAAAAGATTTAGAATCTAAATATTTTGGCTTATTTTTTGCGTATTTTCTACTACGTAGATTCACGAGTAATTTTAGTAATATTACTATGGAACTTGTGAATATGTCGATAGCTAATTGGCAAACTTCATGATAAAAATATTTGGACAAAAAAAATGTAACGATGGTATGATTACTAAGTTTAAAAAAACAACTTTTAACCTTTTAAGTAGAAGCTACTCAAGCAAATAATTCATGATTTACTTGATATAGGAGATAAATTTTCAGGGGGTAGGTAGTTAACTATATTTCAAGATTTTGTTGTCTAGGATCGAGTCAGTATCAGACATGGATTAGTTATTTTTGTTTGAGTATTATATAGTCATTTAGTTAAAAAATTATCATTATGTTAATTGGAATATTTGAAGTTAGCGAACCAAACCATTACTCTGCGGTAAACGGTTTAGTGAAAACTTACGCTAGCAATCCTGACAATGAAATAATAGTTTATACCCTACCTTCAATTGAAAAAGCACTTGTAGAAAATGGCTTGCCCGAGAACTGTAAATTGGTAATCTTAGCAGAAAATCAATCTTTGAAAAAGCTTTTAGATAGTGCAGAAAAGATTGCTTTTGATCGCATACATATTTGTACTATTTTTGATAACTATCTTGAATTTGGCAAGTTCAAACCTCAAACAAAAGATATATATTTCCACGTACATCAAATTGAAGAATGGTATAACGATGATTTTAGCCGTGCCATTAATACCTTGATTCCTAGTTTAAAAAATAAGGATCAAAATAGACAATATTCTCGTATTATTGCGCGGGCAGTCCGCGATTATTTAGTTTATCGACCTATTCGTCAAAAAATGTTAGATAATTTTGATCGCAACTATAATTTGCAGTTGATCGTTCATAGTGAAGGACAAAAGGAAGCTTTGGAGGAGTATTCTTGCAAATCTCCCATTACGATCTTTCCTTTTGCTATTTATGAAGGAATGGAAGATTCTTCCCAAGACAACAAAGTGTTACGAATTTGTATACCAGGAGTGATTACTCAAGCTAAACGAGATTATTTAAGCTTTTTTGCCGTTTTAGAAGAAAATGCTGCTATTTTGAGCGATCGCATCGATCTTTATTTATTAGGCTATGTTACGGATCGCGAGAAAGATGAAATGGGAGCAGCAATTGAGAAATTAATTAATAGTGGTTATCAAGTTTGCTATCACGATACATTTGTCTACGGAGAGGAATTCGATAGAGCGATCGCCAATTGCGATATATTATTAAACAATCAATTTATTAGCAAAAATAGTACAGAAGTTTATGGTAAAACCAAGGAATCTGGCATGATCTTTAATATGCTCAGAGCAGCGAAGCCTGGTTTTTTACCTAAAGAATACAATGTTTCTGAAGAATTTTACGAGTGTACTTTGTTTTTTGACAGTTACGAGCATTTAGTAGAGTTGATTAAGGATCTTGCCAAAGATCCACAACAATTGTCACAACTTAAATCCTCTGCCCAAAAGTTATCTAAGAGTTATTTACCCAACAATCTTTATCCCAGATTGGTAGGTAAGTAAGCATAATTAAATTAGAAACTCACGGTGATTCAACTTATCATCGTTGAGTTATTTGTCGCGCCATGCGATCTATTTCTTGTTGCAACGCGGTATTCCATCGATCGCGATCTTCACTAAGGTCTAGCTCTCGTAGTGATAGTCCTCTAATGGCAGCAGCGATCGATTCTACTGAATTATCAACCACTATCGCCCAATCTCCAAAGAGTTTTTGGGTTAAAGTGGTTTTGCTAATCACCAGTTGCGTATCGGAAGATAGTGCTTCACAAGCACCACTGGGTTGAGTTGCATTACTAGTAGTTAAAACCAACGCAGCAAGACTGGAACAAAGCATATTATGATATTCTTCTAGAGCTAAAAAACCAGTCAAACTAACATTATTTAATTCTTTAAGGCTAGCTGCTGTTGCCGAATCTAGCTTCTTAACATCGGCCGTGACTACAAACTGATATTCTGCTAATTCCTTCATGGTTTGAATTAGTAACTCGACAGGCTCATCCCAAGGATCGAAAGAAGCAATGACCAAAATTTGTTTTGCTTGGCGTTGTAGAGGGGAGGATGGTGCAATCGACACAATGGGGTCTGAGATGGTAAATAGTTGAGAATCAGGAGAGATCTTGCTAACCAACTGATACATTTCAGAGTTATGGACAATTATGCCCAAAGCATCTTGCAATAAAGTTTGGCTCAAAGGTAGTTTTTGCCACATTTCCACTTGAAACAAGGGGTTGTGAGCGTCAATTATATAAGGTGTTTTGGTTAACCAAGCAGGTAAAGCACTAAATGTAGGAGGACATTGAGCCACTACAAAGTCTGGCTTTTTCAGCCAAATATCTTTGATGCTAACAATTAATTTAATTAGATAATCTAAAGGTCGTAGATATTTACTGCTAAATAAATGAGGGATAAATTTTAGTTCGCAATTAATGGAGGGAGCTAGGACTTCTGGTCTTCTTTGATATTTTTTCCAGACTAAAAATAAACCAGAGGCTTTTTTTATTGTTGTATTATCAGGCATTATGAAAAATATATTTACTATAGTCTCTAAAAAAGCAATTATTCTGTAAAAACTTGGCAGCGATCGCTTTTTATCACCATCAATTTAATTTTACTCTTAGATTCTCTTAGATTCTCTCTGAGTCCCAAGTAATATTTTCTTTAATAACTTTAGCTGGAATACCCGCAACGACAGTATTACTCGACACATCTTGGGTTACTACCGAAGCAATACCTACTACAGAATCTTGGTTGATGGTAACTCCCTTAAGAATTTTAGAATAGGCTCCAATCCATACGTGGTCTGCAATCTTAATGTTCTGGGCTAGATTGATCCGCTTGCCACTGGCTAAATCGATAATTGAATGAGAATCGCCATTACGAATGTCAATACTATAAGCAAACAAACAATTCTTGCCTATTTCAATCGAAGAATTGGGTTCGGTGATAGAAATATCTACATTGACAATATAAGTATTGTCTCCAATTGATAAGTTGCAATTGCGATCTTCGATCCAAATTTTACCTCCATTGGTAAATCGACAGTTTTTGCCAATATAAATATTATGGTCGCAACCACGAATATAAAAAGTCACATTTTCAATAATTGCCTCTGCGCCGATGACGATTGTATTGCGATCGCCATTAATATCAAAACTAGAATTTTTAACTATAGAATTATTGATATCTATTTTATTGGATTTGCCCTCAATCTTGGTATGGTTATTAGTTGATTGCCACTTGACAAATATTTTTCTTATAATGTCCCTAGTTCGAGGATAATCAGTCAAATAAATGTTCGCTTTTTTTGCCCAGTGATATATTTGATATGTTTTGTTCATTGTTCTTAATCTCTTCGTTCGACTGTTGCCAATGAAATAAATTCATAAGTTAACGACAGACGGCTTTGATTGACATCACTACAATAATTGATGGCGGTAAAAATCTAGCTTGAAAAAAGTAGTTTTAATATATGTTTTAAACATATCTGAGAATAACATCTAGCTTTTGATAAGAATTTTTCTCAATTAATTTATTAGATCGTACTTTCAGATAAATAATTAGACTTTTATAATAATTAATGAAAATATATACTTTTGGAGCATTGGGAACTACTCGTGTAGAAATATTGTGGTCTCTCAGACCAAAAGATCGAGATCCAATCTTCACTCCATATATCGATGGAGCTAATCATATAGAAGTTGATTCGATTCAAGATTGTGAGATCGCTATTTATCCCCGACGAGTTTTCCACCCAGAAACTTTAGAATTTGACGATCGCGTTTATGATGCAGCGACCAAGGCAAAAAGATATAATAAGCCGCTGATCGTCGATGGGACCAGCGATTCTGATGTGTTTTTGAATCTACCAAATACTCATATATTACGTTGCGGTTTATATAAAAGCTTGCAGCAACCATTTGAGACAGAATGTCCTTTTTGGAGTAATTATAGGACCAAAAATAAATTAGATGCGCTCAAGATTTCATCTAAACCCAAAAAACCGACAATTGGTTTTTGTGGGACTACTTCTTCCATGGGTACTTTATCAAATATAGCAAAGTTTGCTGCACCCAGTATCCTGACTAAATATATCCTATCTCAAGGAAAAAGAGCTTCTCAGGTTGATATTAGACTCCGAGAAGGCATGAGCCTCAAGTTAAGAGAAATAGCAGTTAATTTACTAACCTCGGACAAAAGACTAAATAGTTATTTCGACCTCACGAATGATCATAAAAGTTACTATTCTAATGACGAAAATAATCGTATTGCTCTAGAAAATTTATTTATTGAAAATACTAGTAAATCTGACTATATTTTGTGCGTTAGAGGGACGGGTAATTATTCAGGACGTTTTTATATGGCATTAAATGCAGGAAGAATACCAATAGTTTTAGATACAGATCTTGTAATTCCTTTTGAAGATAAGCTTCATATAATCAAAATTTCTCTCGAATCTTTAGCGCAAATAGGAGACATAATTTTAGAACACTTTGAGAACACTACTGAAGGAGAATTTAAGGCAATTAAAGCGCAAAATCGCGAGGTATATCGCCAGTTTATAGCTCCCGAACGATTCTTCAATAATTTTATTAATAATATTGTGGAGTAGAGAATGTTTTAGGATCGATCGAGATTACTTATCTAGACGTCATTTTATTACTTGACGATTTAAAAGATAGAGAAAAATGTAGCTCGCTCAGTTGAGATTGAATATAAGACAATAAGCCATTGATAAAGATCACTATACCGAACATTTCTAGTAATTCTTCAATACTAGAAGCGATGCCATATATAGTTGTATATCCATAATTATCGGCTATATAACCTCCTACTAGCTCCATTCCCAAAGCTCCACCAACATAAACTGCTCCAGCTAAAATAAATAGCGTTCTTGTTTTAGTAGGTAAATTTTGAATAAATTTTCTAAAAGCAATCAGAAAAACAATTAATAAAAAGAATGCAGGAATAACCCAAGTAAAATATAAGATACCTTTTGCATTAATTGCTCCCCGCAAAATAGGAATTAATAGCTCGTGGATACTACAGGCTTCATCGAAAGCTAAAAATAAGAAAATAAAAGATAGTGCTTTCCAATGTTTGACATATTTAGCTTTTTGGGTTTTTCTGAAGGTAGTAATAATTGCCAAAAGATAACTACAAAATCCTAAAGCTAAAGCAGAATATAAAGAAGGAAAATTAGATTCCTGGTCAAAATTAAAGTAATGAGAAATAAGCTCTGTACCGTTAGTAGCATTGAACCAATAAACAATTACTCTTTCTGTGAGATTAAACAGAACTAACAAGGCAATTATTGAAAGCAAGAATCTCGTAACTCTTTTAGCGGATAGGTTATATACAGGTAGCTCGAATTGCTCTGAAACTTGACTAGACCTCATAAATATCTGTAGTTAACTCGATACTGAACGACGGTCTATTAATAATACCTTAACCCAATAATAATTTTATACCCACTGGTTCTTAACTTTATACAATATTTATCCGATCGAGTTATGGCGATCGATAGCAAAGTCTTCTGCTTGTTACCAATAAAAAACTCGACATAAGTTACTTAGATCGAGAAACATAAACTATCGGAAATGACTTTTTAATTTATTCATAGCCGACTAGGAGCTTCTTTCAAAGCTCTCGCCACTGCTTTCCAAGCAGATTTGGGTTCGTATTGCTGGTCTAACAATAAAGGGCGTACTGCTGCACCATCCTGTCTGGGGGCAAAACTAGAAATCCAAGTATGGCGATCGCTCAATCCCCAACTAATAATTGTGGTAACAGCAGGCTCATCTAGTACTACAGAAAGATATTGATAATAAGCTTCCGCCACAGCGCGATCGCGTTCGGCAATATTTTTAGGTAGTTTATTATCTCTGACATCTAATTCTGAGATAATAATTTTAATACCCATACTGGCGACATCACTTAAAAACTTACGAAATTTCTGAGCATCAAACTCTTTATTACGATGTCCTTCAAGATGACTTTGAATTCCTAAGGCATGAACTGGCGTACCTTTAGCTTTCAACCGTTCTAATAAGCGAAGAATGGCTGCTCTACGCTGTTCTTCGTAGCTGCTACCAAAAGGATTGCTGTAGGTTAATCCATTATCATTGTAGGTCAAGATTGCATTGGGGTCGGCTTCGGCTGCGATCTTAAAAGCACGTTCGATATAGTCTGGTCCGAGGAAATTCAGCCAAGTACGATATTTTTCTCCTCGAACACCACTTTTAGTAGTATCTTTTAAATTATCGCTACGACCATCTTCCACTCTGATCGCTTCGTTGACTACATCCCAAGAGCTAACTTTTCCTGCATGACGCTGGGCTATTGTCTTAATATGATTGGTAAAAATTGTATCAATTTCACTATTAGTAGTCTCGCTAGCCTTGAATTTATTAATTAACCAATCTGAATTAAACTCATTCCAAATTAAAGGATGACCTCGAAAATCAAGCTGATTTTGATTGGCAAAATTGAGAAAAGCATCAGTTTGACTAAAATTATAGTTGTTATTACCAAATGGACCTACAGTAACGCCAAAGAAGCCTCCAACTACAACCTCATATTCTCGGGTAAAAATTCTTTGAAACTTTTGATCGTTAGAAATATCTGTGTGAGATCTTTGAGTAAAGCCACCATATTTAATACCTTTTGCTGCTGCTAATTGACGTAAGGTTTCTCCTCTAGCTTTATTATTTTGTTTAGTTAAATTATTAATATATTCCCTCACTTCCTCTGCTTGTGCAGTAGAAGACAGGTGTTTATGTACCAAACTTAAGGCACTGAAACCACCCAATCCTAAAAGAAATGAACGTCTTCCTTTTTGATATTTGTTTTTAGTCATAGAACTAGATTCTTGACTTCATAATAGCTTTACATTATTAAGTTTATCCTTAAAAAATAAAAATTTACCTCTGTATATTTATCTATATTCAAGTTATAAAAATCGCAATCATTATGTTATTAAGATATCATTGAAATCAAGTAGATTGATTGTGATATTTATAAATAGCTCCCCAAAGAAAAACCATTAATAAAAATTCTGATGCAATTGTTGCCCAAATAGCTCCATGCCAGCCATAGAGAGGAATTAGCCAGAAGTTTAATAAACCATTAAAAATCGCTACTATTACTTGAGCCGTAGTTCTAACACTTTGATAGTTTGCTCCAGTTAAGGTATCTGCTGCAAAAAAGTGCATGGTTCTAAAGACAATTGTTGGTGACAACCAAATCAAAGCAGCAGCAGAATCTTGATACTCCGAACCTAATATCTTAGGTATGATTGGAGAGCAAATGGCAATGCCTGCAATGGCTATCATAGAGTATGCCAAAGACATAGGTAATAGTTTTTTGCATAGAGCAAAGCTACCTTTAATACCCGAAGCTCCCTGTTGAAAAAACTTTCTAAACGAAGCTAATGCCACTGACTGTATGGGAGTAAATGCTACGTTTAAAATCTGGTAGGCAGCACCGTATATCCCCGTGGCTTCTAAAGTAGACAACTTCGCCAACATTGACTTGTCTAAGTCATTGTAAATATTCTGAGCTGATATACCCACCGCAAAAGAAAGTCCCAATCTTAATTCTTTTCCTACCTTAGATAGATTAAATTTAGGATAAGCAACTTGCTTGATTACTAAAAAAGTTGACATCAAAGATGCAACGAATGTAGCAAAACAATATAATATGCACCAAGTTAATATACTGTGGTCGTCAAAACAAAGTAAAAAGAGTACGGATGCAAAGGATCGATTGAGAGCAACCATGATAATCGATTTAGCAGTATGACTAATCAACCCAACAGCAATAAAAACATCTCTAGTAGTATCATTTAACCTTAAAAAAATTAGATTGGCTAAGGAAACTAAAAATACCGCCCAGATAGAAATACCAGGTATGGGTATAAATTGATAAATTATTAAGATTAAAGAAGTAAATATAGAGCCAAAAATTAGAGTTTTAAGGATTGTTGTTCCCCAATATTCTCTAAACAAAGTGCGATCGCGAGAAACATTTTGAATTAAGACTTCTCCTGCCCCCAAACTGGCAAAAGGAATAAAAATAGAAACAATCGCAACTATACCGACATAAGCTCCATATCTTGTTGGCTCGAAGGTACGAGCTAAAATTACAAAATAAACCCCTTGAACGCCTAACTTTAAAATAAATGACTTAAAAATCGTCAAAGAGTTTTTTAATGTTTTACTTTGCAATAGATTATTAAACTTTGAATCAGACCTCTTTTTTGACATTAATTAATTAAGTAGATGCTACTACCTTTTTCTCGGTTATTACTTGAGTTTTTATTTTCATTGAATATATGGAAGCTAAAGCTACAATCCAAATACTGCTTGAAGAAAAGAAAGAAACTTCTGTCATATTCAAAAATACAGTATATATCAAAAACAAGAAAATCCAGAGCATTCGCAGATCTTTAGATACTAAATACTTGAATAAAGAGTTAAATAAACAGCTAAAATAGCCAAGAGTAAATACGCACAAACCAACAAGTCCTAGATTTAACCACAGTTGAATATATCCGTTATGGGAGTGTACGGGAGACCAATCATGTATCTGCCAAAGTAAATTTGCTTCGCGACTTTCACCAGAAAAGAAACTACCGTAGCCATAACCCAGTAGAGGTTTTTCTCTAATAAATTGCCATAAAGTATCCCACAGAATTGTCCTTCCAGAGAGAGTTACATCTTTATCATTAACAGTCAGAAATGCGTTGAAATTTGCTAAAAATAAAAATAAAATTATAACGGTAGAAATTGAAAACATCAAGAGGATCAATACGCTTTTTTTCGATGTTATTGATAATCTTTTCAACCCTTGAGCTGTCAAAAAAATAAAAAGTACGCTCATCAAAGCAGTAGCAGATTCTCCAAAATAAATTATTAATACTGACAAGAAACAGCAAACTTGAAAGAACAATTTTTTTTGCCTATCTTTACTTATGATTGAAGAAAAATAGAAGGTCATAAATCCAACAAACATAGCTTCTCCTAAACCATTTTTGTGAGGAAAAATTCCTTGCCATGCACCCACAATAGCATCGGTATTCATAATTCCATACTGCGGTAAAGCTAGGGCGAAGATATAGCTAAAAAATAAAGCAATTCCAAAAGTCCAGCTATAAACTTTTAATTGCTCTTCAAAATTGTATCGAGAACTCAGATAAACCCCGAATAAAGTTGCTCCAATTAAAGAAACAACTTTTCTAAATGCTATATGAGGTACAGAAGACCAAGATATAGAAACAACAGCCAAGCCGAGCAAGAATAGCAGCCATAAATTACTATTTAAAATAGTTAAAGTTCTCTGCCAGCGAAAGGCAAGCAGGATTAGAGTAACAAAATATATACCTATAAAAACCATCCGCAGTAGGGGACTATCTATATCTCCTTCTCCTACAGTGTTGCCCAAAATGATGGGATAAAATCCATTTGAAAACAACAATAAAGATATCACTGTAAATATATTTTCAAATGGACGAATTGACTGTTTCATCTTGTTCTACCAATGCTGGAAACTATTGCTATACATCGATCTCTACCTCCCACACCATCCCACAGGCTGTAAACTAGCAATGCTTTGCATATCAATTATTTGTAGGCAATTGAAAGAAAAACGTATTAGGGGGAGAGATTTTAAAAATTATTTTTAACTAATATTAGATTCAATCAATTTTTAAATATTAGTTATAAATATTAGTTACATACAAAGACAAACTAAAATAAAGAGATCGCATTTATTGAATCCAATTAATTACTATTGACGCAATGCGATCGGGTATTTGATTCTATAAAAATCAAATACCTAACTAGCGATCGTATTTAATTGTTGTTTTGCTCTTTGTAATAGTAACTATTGTAGTAATAGGGTTCTCGATTCATGTCTGCTCCATTGACAATTACACCCAACACTTTTAGTCCAGTACTGTCTAACATTTTTTTCGCAGCAGAAGCACTGCCATAATCTGCCACTCCAGGACGTACCACGAACAAAAATCCATTTACAAGTTTGCCAATAATTTTGGTATCGGCAATACCAATAATAGGAGGAGTATCAAAAATTACTTGATCGTAGTGTCGAGCTACATTATCGATAAAAGCTTTCATAAAAGCAGAATCAAGCAAGGCAATAGGATGATCGGGAATAGTTCCTGCGGTCAAAACATCTAAATTTGGCATGACATTTTGTACGCCATCTTCCCATTGAGTTTCATGTTTGAGGACATTACTCAAACCGACTTGGTTGGAAATTTCCCATATATGATGCTGAGTAGGGCGACGCATATCCGCATCTACTAGCAAAATTCTTTGACCGCATTGAGCGCGAGCTACAGCTAAATTAGCTGAGACAGAAGATTTACCTTCTTGGGGAACGGAACTGGTAATAGCAATAAGTTTTTGTTCGGTATCGCTATCCAAAAGTTTGAGATTGACTTGAATATTTTGATAAGCTTCCTTAAGAGGAAGCATCGAAACATCGGTTACTACTTGCTCTGGCAAGTTTGCCGTAGTCGTCCCTGCCAACTGCAATTGACCTTTTTCGGGACTTAAGCTTAAATTAGGAACAATACCGTGTAGGGGATAAGCAAACAGATCTTCTACTTCTTGAGTATTTTTGATGGTGTTATCTTTCAAATCGAGCAAGAAAGCCAACGCCATGCCAAACAAAGCTCCCATCATAGCTCCCGCAGCGACAATAACCTTACCATCAGGATTTACCGGATCTTCTGCTAGGGCTGCATTTGCTACTACGCGCACTTTATCATTATCCTTATTAACCAGAACATCTATTTCTTGCTTTCGGGACAAAAGAGTGTTGAAATTCTTTTGAGCAGCTTCTACTTTGCGCTGTAGCTCTCTTTGTTGCTGTTGCAATTGTGGTAAATTATCCGATCTGCGCTGGTAAGCACTGTAAGTATTTCTCAAAGAGGCTAACTTTTGCTCCAATCCTTCTTTACGCAGTCCCAATTCACCATATTGAGCTAACTGAGCTTGTTTTAGTTCTCCCAAACTAAGGATATTGATTTTGCTAGTTAAATTGCTTGGTTGACTGCCTAAAGTACTAGCAATTTCTCGTTCCAAAAGAGCATTTAGATCGGCTTCCTCTTCCTTGAGACTAACAATTTGAGGCGCACTATCAGACAGAAAGTTTTTTTTCTGAGCTAAGGCAACTTTCACATCTTGTAGTCGACCCAGTACTCTTTGGACGCTGATAGACTGACTGAGGGAACTGACCGCAGAAGCTTCCTGCCAAGTCATGTTTAGTTGAGTCCCCAATCGATTAAATTGAGCATTAATGTCTTTTAATTCTGCTTCAACTCCGTCAATTTGACCTTCAACTCCAGAGAGTGAATCAATTGTAGTAGTGGTTATGCCATCAATGTCGGGTATGCGATTGCGATTTTTGAACTGGCGTAGTTCTTCTTCCGCTTGTCTGACATTATCTTCTGCTTTGGGCAGTTCTGATTCTAGAAAATTTCTGGCTTTTTCTACTTCTCTACGACTAAATAAAGCATAGTCTTCCCTGTATATTTCTACCGCGCGATCGACAAATGCCACCGCAACATCGGGGTCGGGATCTGCATAGCTTACCTGTAATAATTCTGTGCCAATCACAGGCTCTACTTGAAGATTTTTGGCTACATTCTTATAAGTTAAAGTTTTACCATTTTTATCTTTGAGTTCTAATTCTTTAATTAGTTTTTCGACGATGGGTCGAGATTGAAGAATTTTCGCTTCAGTCTCTAGAGGATCTTTAGAATCTAAAACTCGGGTTTTACTTTCTCCTGCAACTCCTTTAATCCCCAATACGTTTTCTGTATTATCTGGTTTAATTTGTAATTGTGCCTCGGCTTCAAATACTTTCTCTGAAGTCAAAGCAGCAATTAAAGAAATTCCCAATATTCCCGCGAAAGTTGCCGTAGCTGGTACCCAACGACGTTTGATAACCTGCCAATATCGATTAAAGTCTATATATTCTTCTAAATGTAAGTTAGGATCCATAAATCTTAATTGATGAACTTACTGTAATTAAATTTATTTATGTTTGAACTATTATTTTTGGTTAGTTTGGGCTTCAATACGCACCTTTGGCAAAAAAGACAACCTGCACTGTTTGTAAAAGAATTTTGAAATCCAGCCCTAATGACCAATTCTCGATATATTCAAAGTCTAGATTAAATACCCCATCTGAATCCGTATCAGAACGACCGCTAACTTGCCACAAACCAGTGATACCAGGAAGAACTTCTTGACGAAAATAGTGACCTTGAGCAAATTTAGCTACATCTCTAACAGGCAAAGGACGAGGACCAACCAAACTCATTTCACCTCGAAGTACATTAAATAGTTGAGGTAGTTCGTCGAGACTATAGCGTCGCAAATATTTACCAACTTTTGTAATACGAGGATCGTCTTTTATTTTAAATAAAATGCCACCCTGTATTTCATTTTGAGTTTCTAGTTGCTGTTGTAACTCGCTGGCATTCTCGACCATAGTACGAAACTTCCAGATTTGAAAGTGATTGCCTTTTAATCCAACCCTAGTTTGTTTGTATAAAATAGGACCAGGAGATCCCAGTTTAATTAAAGCTGCGATCATCGACATTGGTATGCCAATAATGACCAAAAGAAATAAAGAAACTACAATATCAAAAATACGTTTGCTAAAGAAATCAATCCCAACGATCGCAGACTGAGCTAGTCTAATTGTGGGTACGCCAATGATGGTATCAATTTCTGCTGGTCTTTCTGGTAATTTGATATTAATTGGTAAAATACGCCAATTTACCCCAATTGTTCTTAGTTTCCAGTATAAACTGGCTGTTCCTTTGATTGATTCCCAAGAACAGATAAAAACTTCATCTAGCTCTTTGTCATTTATTCTATCTAAAGTTAAATGTAAAGAATCCTCATCATCAAAATCTGATAAGTCTAGTTGTCCAGCTATTTGAAATACTTCGCTACTTTCTAAAAGAAGCTTCGATCTTTCTAACTCTTCTGGATTACCAATGAGCAATATTTTTTGTCTTAGGGGAGTATGCTTCTGGCGCACGTATGACCAAATCCAGTTAAGAAGCGTACGTTGAAAAACAATTAAGAAGGTAGTCAATAGAGATGCAGCGATCAACTGATAAATAGTATCTGAATTATAAAATCTCAATACAATTGGTACTACGGCCAAATGAGATAATAGAACCGCTTTAATTGAGCTAAAAACTTTTCTACTCTTGTCACCTTTGCGATACAAATCAAAAGCAGAAAATAAGAAGATCGTAAACACTAACACAGTCAAAAATAAACTGTATATTTCCGCGTTTTGACTCATTATATTGACTTTAAAGTCCTGCCAGCTTGAAGCATATGCCATCGACCAACCAAGCCAGAGAGCAAGACTATCTACGACTACTAAAATAACTATTTTGGATCTATAGGAAAACTCTTTTCCTGCTAACTTGATAGAGCCAGGGGAGCGAAGATCTCTAGTCTCAGCTATTTCACTATCTACATAGCCTTTACCTATTCCGTAATCTGGAGGGCTGGAAAACTTATCTAACATAACTTGCTTTTCAATTTATTTTTTAGTGCTGAATCAGATCGCTGAAATTTCACTAGTTCAATCGGCTACTTAGCCTAAGTAGCTTGATAAAGGGGAGGTTTCATCTACGATTCAACAAAAGTCTTCTCACGATAATTGAGGTTCAAAAAATTTTAATAAATATCTACATAATAATAACTAAGTATTTCTATTTAAGAGAATATACGCAAGTTATAGATTAATGTATAACTCAGTGTTTGCTACCCTGTCAATTAATTATCTTAAAACTATCTTCTGCTTTATACGAACTTTACTAACAACGCAGAAAACGGTAAAGAATTCTAGTAGAAAACACTTGTCTGTTGATAGATAATCCTGAAAATAATACCAGTTCTTGTGGCTATACGAGAGCTGGTATTATTTTTCAACTAAATTAGTCTTAATGAGCTAATTTAATCGACTGCGATCGCTTTCTTCAACTTCCATTAGAAAATATCTTTACGACGTTGAACAATCAAAGCAATAACAGCATAAATTAAGGTATGAGCAATCAAAACGCCCCAGTTTAAGCCCAAATTATCCCAGGTAGGATTGTAAACATCAGAGGCTTTAAAGATGTCGTTAATAATCTCTTGAGTCAAAATTGGATTGGGTTTGGGAGCCATGGCATTGACATCTGCCAAAGAGCCATAAGCTCCAATAGACCAACGACTCAGCATCAACCAAGAAAGCTTGCTAGACCAACCTTCGAGGTTGAATAAGACCCCTGAAAAAATAATTTGAGGAATCATAATTAAAGGAAGAATTCCATTACCTTCATTTTCGGTTTTGACAAATGCAGATAGCATCAAACTCAAGCTAGTACTAGCCAACAAGGTCAAAAATGTAGTGATAAAAAATCCTAGAGACCAAGGTATTAGCTCGGACTCGGGAGCGTCGAATATTAGTAGAACTATGGCTGTAATTAGTAAAGTTTGAGCGAGAGCCAGACCCCCACGAATGAAGAGTTTGGAGGAAAAATAAGGCAGTAATCCTAGATTGAGCAAACGCTCGCGGAAATAAATGGCACTTTCTTTGACTATTTCGCGAATTGAGTTGGATAGTCCAATCCAAATGGCGACACAGCTAAAGATAAACAGCAAGCGTAATGCCAGAGATCCTTGAGTAATGCCTGGTTCTGACAATACACTGAGGGGTTGTTCGTTTTTTAAAGGAAGACCAGTTAATGCAATAGTAATTGGTCCAGCCAAGAGGGTTAAAATCAAACTGGTAGTATCTCGACTAACCAACTTCCAATAACGTTTACACAGCAAAGAAAGTTGGGCGATAGGAGAGATTCCTGTCTTGGTACTGTTGGACTTGGCTCCTTGCTGATTTTCTTTCCCAGGACTGAGGGAGTTTTGAATATAGGATTTATATTCAGGAGAATTGGCAAATTTCTCCGACCAATAGGCAACTCTTTCAGTAATGGCTGCTTTGTCTTTGCCTTTATTTAATTCAATATAGATATCGGCAAAATCGCCAAAATGTTCGCTTTCAAAATTCCCTGCATATCGCTGGAAAAAAGGCAGTGCTTCTGCTGGAGGCCCATAAAAACATAAACTACCTCCTAGTCCCATAAAAGCAATGCGATCGCAAATACCAATGTTATCTGTGGCGTGGGTTACTAAGGCAATAGTTCTACCTCGATCTGCTTGCTCTCGCAATAGCTGCATCATTTCTTTGTCCAAACCAGGATCTAATCCTGAAGTGGGTTCGTCTAAGAAGAATAGCTTAGGATCGGCTAAAAGCTCCACCCCAATACTGACTCGTTTGCGCTGTCCCCCACTCAGCCTAGATACCAGGGTATTGCGGACATGAGATAGTTTAATTTGATCTAAAGTATTGGTGATTACTTTGCTAATGTTTGTATCCGGGGGCAAACGCAATTGACAAGCAGAGCGAAGCACTTCTTCGACAGTTAATTCGCGGTGAATAATATCATCTTGGGGAACATAACCAACCTGAGAGCGATAGATCGGCCAATTTTTGCGGAGATTGTCGCCATTGAGATATACATTACCCGAAGAAATAGGCGCAATACCTAACAAAGCCTTCATCAAGGTAGATTTCCCCGCACCACTACCACCAACAAATGCGACTAATTGTCCTGGCTCTAAAACCAGATATACGTCGTTAAGAATTGTAAATGTATCGCCTTTTTTGTCTTTGACTCGAAAATTCAACTTATGAGCATCGAGACGAATCTGATTGGTAGCATTAGTAAGCTCTAGGGATTCCCCTGTAAAAAGCAATACATAAGGCCCTATTTGAATCGTATCGTCTTTATTGAGGGTACAAGATTTGTCGATGCGATTACCATTAACAAAAGTTCCGTTACTACTACTACTATCCTTTAAGATGTAGCCTCCTTTGCCATCGGGGTTAATCGTAGCGTGGAGACGAGATACGGTAGGCGCGTCCAATTCCATGGAAGAGGTACTGTGGGGGTTGGGGGATCTTCCTAGTTCTACTGGCCAATTTTGCAGTCCTTTGAGGCTCAATTTACGAACGCTGGGAATACTCATTTCGCCCAACTTGGGATTAAAATAGGTCAAAGAAATTTGATAGCGGGGATCTTGACCTATGTGTAGCTGTTCGCCATTTTTGAGGAGATAACCGTCGGTAAGGTTAATCCGAGACTGGTTGAGAAAAATACCGTTACCACTAGCTTTTTGACTGTTGCGATCGCCGTCATAGATCCGAAATCCACTACCTTCTTGTTCGATGGTGGCTTGTTTTCGGGAAACTACATTCCAATCTTGGGGAGTTTGTATATTTGCCCAGTTGGGATCTCGACCCAAACAATTGATACCATCTCTTAAATTTAAGATTTCTTTGCGACCTTGATTATCTAACTCGATGTATGGAGTTGTATTAGCAACTGTTGTTCTGTCGGAATAATTACCAGTCATGTTGCGTTTTATTAGGGTTTATTTTAAGGATTAAATGTAAATTTATCTTTGTATTTTAGAAACTTTATCTTGAAATTTTAATATATGCAATATATGCAATCTTTCGAGATCTAGCCTTTTTTTAACTATTTATGGTTATTTACTACTCCAAGATAAAATGTATCACAGATTAACTACAAAACTTGACCGTTTGGCAACTGTGGAAAAATACTAGCAAAGCTGTGCTTATTTCAAAGATGAAGCTAGATAATCAAAGACTTATAGCTTATAGTCTCTAAACTAGAGGTAAAAAAAACCTCTGGAATAGACTATCGGTGAATTAGCATTGTGTAGTATTTTGGTTAGAGAGTGTGGAGATTATGTCTTCACTTTTGTTATGTATGTTACTTTACGCCCTGCTTAAATACAGTACTTATGTATTCAAGCAGTAACGCCGAACTAACTAATTAAAATTAAAAAACACTATCTTTCATACTTGTTGGGTTTATTAATGCTCCCTCGCCAAGACACAGTTAAAATTTTTTCTACTTTTATTCAATTTGATTACGATCGCTTTAGCAGTTGGGCAACAGATAGTCGTTTACGCCGCAGTATGAAGCAGTGTTTGGCTAAAATACCCAGGGAGAGTTCGGAAAATTTTTGGGCGTTGTATTGGCATCAGATATGGGAGCAACAGCCCAAAAGTCTTGCTCGGGAACACTTGGTAGCCTATTTGCAAGAAATCTGTTTTTGGTCGTCTACCAAGACTATTAATGGCTTCACTAGTACCCAATATACTGTATCAGATTGTTTTCAAGTAGCGATCGCAGGTATTGATAAAGTCCTCAAAGGATTTGATCGTGAGCGGGGATTTAATCTTAAAAGCTATGCTAGTATTACCTTTGGCAATTTGATTCGGGAACTCCTCAGACAAAAAAGAGAAATTGACATCTGTTCTGATTGGTCTTTATTGCGCAAGCTGAGTCAGAAAAGAATGACTGAAGCATTGGCAGGGGCGGGATTAGATCCTGAAGTAGTAGCAAGCTACATCTTAGGGTGGAATTGTCTCAAGACAATATATGTCCCAGAAAGGGCTAGTTCTACGCGAAAATTGCCCAAACCAGAGCCAGAAACCTGGGTTGCAATTACTAATCTCTACAATCAAGAGCGACAAACGAGCCTCGATCAACCAGGGAAAACTGCCACCACCGAAGATTTAGAAAAATGGATGTTAAGCTGCGTCAAAGCTGCTCGCGCCCACCTATTCCCTAATGTTACTTCAATCAACCAACCCAAACCAGGATATGAATCGGGAGAAATAGTTGATTCTTTAGTAGGGGAAGTAGATGATTCCTTATTAACCGATATGATTGCCGATGAGGAAGCCCAACAACGCAGTCAACAGCAAAGTGAGATCGGTCAATTTTTGACTGCTACCATTCAACAACTCAAACCAGAAGAACAAAAATTATTAGAGCTATATTATTCCCTCGGACTAAAACAAGCAGAAATTGCTCAGGAGCTAAATACCCAACAATACACGGTTTCTCGTAAGCTGGCGCGATCGCGAAAAGCCTTGCTCAAAGCTCTCGCAAAATGGACTACAGAAACAATGCATATTTCTCTGACATCGGACATACTCGACAACATAAGCTCATTATTAGAAGAATGGCTGGCTGGGTATTACGACAGCCAAAAATAAAGAAAATCATATATATACCCTTAGGAGTACCCCGATGACTATTACTAACCAAATATTATTTAATCCTACTCAATTAGTTTTAGAACTAGACGAAGCTACTGTTGATCGAGCTTGGCAAACAAGCCAAGTAACTACTGGTAATTCTACTAGCCGTTGGCAAAGATATTTAAACCAACTCGCTTTGGATACTATTTTACCTTGGTTGCAAGCAGAAGAAGATGAAACCGCTAAAGCAGGATTGAATGAGGCTGTTCGAGCTGATATTTGGGAAGTAGTCAACGGTACGATAATTAATCTCAACGATGCAAAAATAGTCTTGATTCCTACAGAAGCAGAAGACTTAAGCGAGTTGCGGGTACCTCAAGAATGGATCGATATTCCAGAATGGAAAGCAGACTATTATTTAGCAGTGCAAGTAAGTATAGATGCTGGTTTTGTTCGGGTATGGGGTTATGCTACTCATCAACAATTAAAAAACAATGGTAATTTTAGCCATAGCGATCGCACTTATAGCTTGAGTGATGATGAATTGATCGCCGATATCAATGTTTTGTGGGTAGCTAGAGAACTATGTCCTGATGAAGTTACTCAAGCAGCAGTCGAACCAATCAACGACCTCGATCCCGATCGCGCAGACAGTCTCATTGAACGATTGGGCAGCCAATCTCAATTATTGCCTAGATTAGCCGTTCCTTTCACAACTTGGGCTACATTAATCAAAAATCCCCAATGGTGCGGTCGTCTGACAGCAAAACGTCGAGGTGAAGCCACTAAAACTCCTGTCTTACAGTGGTTCAAACGAGGGATTGCTAATATGGCTACAGAATTTGGTTGGAGACAGATCGAAATGACTGCCGATACTTTAGGTGCTAGGGGAATCAATATTCCAGAATTAACTAGTAATCTCGTTCCTACGGTGGGTTTCGCCAAACAAATTGCGATCGCCAACCAACCTTACGAACTGAGAGTTTTTCCTTTGGGAGAATCGGGTTCGTGGAGATTTGAATTAGGCTGTCTTACTCCTGGGTGTGTAATCCTGCCTGGAGTTAGGCTAAGACTGTTGACTGAAGATTTGCAGTCTTTTGAAGGAAACGAAGAGGTGGCTACCGAACCAGTACCCTTGCTGTTTATCGAAGTGGATCTAGAAGAGGGAGAATCTTTAGTATGGCAAGCAGAACCTACCCCCGACAACTATCAACAGGAAGTATTGCAATTTTAGATTCTTTCTGGAGTTATATTTGATGATAACAGGCCATTCAGGACTTGAACCTGAAACCTACGCCTTAGAAGGGCGGTGCTCTATCCAATTGAGCTAATGACCCAGATTAGCTAGATAATCATAGCATATTCATACCAAAACTTGTCAAGCTAGGTTTTAACTCAATCACGACCATACTAATAGCTACTACTAAACATCAAAATAGTATCTCATTGCTCCTGTTTCTTCATCATTATCCACATGAGCCAAACCTTGTTTGATGGCTTTATCTAACAGTGGCTGAACTTTTTCTATGGGAAATTCAGTCGATAACATCGCTTGACCTACTGATAAAACATTGTTGTGTTTGGCAGCAGCCTGAAGTAAAGTCAACATGGGATCTACTTCTTTTTTTTCTTGTTTGACTAGAGTTACGCGAGAGCCATTGTTATGGGATTGGACTGTAGCCTCATGCAAAAGATAAATATTTCTTTCTTTAACCATTCCAGGAATCAGAAATAAATCCACAAATTGACCGATACCAAAAAAACCCAGAGTGGCAAAATAAACTAAACCACTGGTGATTTTACCCGAATAAAAACGATGGAGACCATTAAAACCCATCAATCCAAACGCCCATAAAATATATGCCACACCAGGATCGAGTTTTTGCTTCTGCTGGTTCATATTCAAAATTGAGCCAAAATATCTACTATCTTTTTATTATAGACATTTCGCTCTTAGGACTGTCGATTTAATTAACAATTCAACCTAAACTATGATTTTCAATATTTTTTTCTAACTCCCCATAAGGAACGAGCCAAATAACATCATAGGGATGTAGGACTAGGAAAATTTTTTGTTGTTGTACTCTCCAGCCTCTATTACCAATTAGATCGTACCAATAATTATTCTCTGGGCTGCTACCCAGGTAAGAGTTATTTAATGGTAAGCAATCTAAAGGAATTTCTAATTGGCAAGTTTGATTAGAAACATTGGTAATAGTTAAAATATGCTCTTTTCCATCGGGAGCAACTCTTAACACCACAAAACATTGATGAGAAAGATTGAGAATTTGTTGTTTTCCTTGGGGATGAAAAGCCCTCTGTCGCACCCGATTTTCGAGTAATTTCCCTAAAGCTTGAGTGAGTTGAGATAATTTGGAATTGGCTAATTTTAGTTCTTTATCTAAAACAGTTTCCGAAATTACCTGTCGGTTAATATCTCGTTTGGACTTAGTTTTAATTACTGTATCTACATCATTGCTCGTACCAATCAAGCCATGTAAATAAATTCCTGGTACTCCCTTTAAAACTAAAGCGATACTGCGGGAAGCGACAAAACGTTTGATTTGAAGAGCCAGAGGTTCGCTACCACTATCGAGATTTAAAGCACTATACCAAGTAGTATTAATTTCGTAGGGTTCATCTTTACCACCCGCTCCTGTTTTATAGGAAATAAAAGCTCCATGTTCTCTAGCTCTACTAATTAAAAAATCTATATCTTGATTGGTAAGAATATTTTTAACCCCCATCAAGCCGATACCATCGTGGGTATCCAAGATATTGAGATAGGTGCAAGCCTCAGAAGGAAATTCTAAATTACTCGCCCATTTAGCCAAAGCTTCTGTATCTTCGCGATAAAAAGTATGCAAAACTAATGGAGGTAGAGCAAAATTATAAACCATTTGAGCTTCATCATTTCCATTGCCAAAATAAGCAATGTTTTCTTGATGGGGAATATTGGTTTCGGTAATTAAAGATACTCCAGGGGCAACTATGGCAAAAATATCGTGAAATAGTTTAATAGTTTCGTGGGTTTGGGGTAAATTAGCGCAACTCGTACCAGGAATTTGCCATAGATAGGTAACAGCATCGAGACGAATTAAGTCTGCACCCCGACGGACATAAAGTAGAAGGGTTTCAATTACCCACAGCAATACCTTAGGGTTGCAATAGTTGAGATCGATTTGGTCGGCAGAAAAAGTAGTCCAAACCCAAATTGCTCCATTGATACTCTGAAATTTAGTTAAAACATCGCTAGTACGAGGGCGTACTATCAGCTTACGATCTTCGGGAGTAAGTTCGTTAGGATCTAAATATACGGTGGCAATATCTTTATATTCGGGATTGCCACTGAGTAATTTTTGAAAAGCTTTACTCTTGGATGATGTATGGTTGCACACCGCATCAAACATCAGTTTGTAATCATCGCCAATTTTAGCAATATCTTGCCAAGAACCTAATTTGGGATCGACATTTCGAAAGTCAGTTACGGAAAATCCGCGATCGCTTGAATAGGGAAAAAAGGGCAAAATGTGCAGGGTATTGATCGCTTTTTTAAACCCTGGAACTTGTTCGAGAATATGAACTAGGCTAGCTAAGGGAGAAGAGGTTTCACTACGGAGGAGATCCCCGTAAGTAATGAGAATAACATCTTGTTCGGTAAAACGATCGCCTACCTGAATATTTTGTTCTGCGGCAATTCTGGCTGGAGGTTTGTGAGCATAGTAAACTTGCATCACTCTTTCTAGTTCGGGTAAATATTGTTTGGCAGTTTCCTCTCCATAGAGAAAACAGAGACGTTGGAAGATTTTATCTCTGGCTTGGGTAGGAATTTCTAAAGGAGAGCGATCGTAGTCGGGATATTCGTAGTGACGAATTTTTGTCCAATTTTTAAAGTCAGAATTTTGAGCTTGTTCTGAGGGTGTTGGGCTAATTTTCCGAGAAGCAACCATGCTTTTAGTTGTTGTTTTAAATTTTTGCTGATTTTTGGCAATAGACGTAGTTTAACTTGCCTTTAATCAAGATGTAATGGGTTTTATATTATAATCTTCTAAAAAAATTGCACCCTCAAAATCGACCTTATGAGATATATTGTTGTAACAGATTTGGACGGGACATTATTAAACCATAAGACTTACGATTATGCTCCAGCTTTAAATGCCATTGAGGAATTAAATCGACGGGAAATACCGATTATTCTCAACTCAAGTAAAACAAATGCGGAAATTTCCGATCTAAGACGTGAATTAGGCAATCACGAGCCTTTTGTCTGCGAAAATGGCGGAATTATTTGCGGGATTGGAGAGATTGAATATTTAGCAACTCCTAGAGAGGAATTTTTAGATAAACTAGCTGCTATTAAAGAAAAGCTACAGCTTCGGTATGGAAGTTTTTCTGAAGCAACGGTAGATGATGTGGTGGAATGGACGGGATTAGATTCAACCTCCGCAGCTAAAGCAATGCAACGATCTGCTACCGAACCTTTATTCTGGCAAGATAGCGATTCTGCATTAGATAACTTTCGCCGAGAATTAGAGAAATTAAGTTTACAGTGCGTCAAAGGGGGTAGATTCCATCATGTGATGGGTAATTTCAACAAAGCTAGTTGTTTTGACAAATTGAAAGAATATTATGCTCAAGCATGGGGACACCAAGTTAGTCTTTTAGGGCAAGAAGAAGTCGGAATTATTGCCTTGGGCGATAGTCCCAACGATCTGCCGATGTTAGAAAAAGCGAACCATGCCATTGTGATTCCCTCTCCTAAAGGAAACAATTTGAAGCTAAATAATTCTTCTGTTTATTATGCTACTCAAGCAGCACCTCATGGTTGGTCAGAAGGTATTAATGCGTTTTTGAGTGGTTACTAAATAAAAGATATCGAACAACACATCTCAAATAATTTTTTTCAGATATATTTAAGAATATATTTCATTTTAAAGGGTTACGAAATGGCTGATTTCTTTCAAAATGGAGAGATAACAACTCTACACGACCTACACAATCGTTCGATAGAATCTCTAGAAACAGAATTACTCCATATCTCCAAAACCTCTACACCAATGGCATTGGTTTTACCTTGTTTATTTTCTGAGTTAGAAGGTCCTGCATTGGGTAAGATAGTAGACGAACTAGCTCGGGTGAAATATTTAGATCAAATCATTATTGGTTTGGATCGAGCAAATGAGGCACAGTTTGAATATGCCAAGCAATATTTTTCTCGATTGCCCCAAGAACATAAAATTTTGTGGAATGATGGTCCTAGAATGAAGGCCGTCCATGAGTTTTTACAGAAGGAAGAATTAGCCCCTCACGAAAGAGGAAAAGGATTTAACGTCTGGTATTGTATGGGATATTTTCTCGCTAGCGGTAACGCCAAGATTTTGGCACTCCACGATTGCGATATTTTGACCTATGACAAAGGACTGCTTGCTAAATTGCTCTATCCCATTGCCAATCCTTTGTTTGATTTTAAATTCTGCAAGGGTTATTACTATCGACAGGCTGGTAATAAACTAAATGGTCGAGTGATGCGCCTACTGGTAAGTCCTTTAGTACGATCCTTTCAAAAATTATTTGAAGATAGCGATTTTCTCGACTATATTGGTAGTTTTCGCTATCCTCTATCGGGAGAATTCTCGATGGCTGCGGATGTGGTCAATAATGTCCGTATTCCCTATGATTGGGGTTTGGAAATCGGTATTTTAGATGATGTTTATCGTAATTATCACGTTAATAAAATCTGCCAGGTAGATGTTGCTGATGCTTACGATCACAAACATCAGGAACTTTCGATCCAAGATCGGGAGAAAGGTTTGTCGAGAATGTCAATTGATATTTGCAAAGTCTTTTTCCGTAAGATGGCTGCTAACGGTCAAGTCTTTTCTCAAGAAGTTTTTCGGACTATTAAAGCCACTTACTATCGTACTGCCCTAGACTATATCAAACGCTACTATAGCGATGCAGTGATGAATGGACTAACTCTAGATCTCAATAGCGAAGAGAAAGCGGTCGAACTATTTTCCCAATCTATCATTCATGCGGGTAATGCTTTCTTGCAAAATCCTCAATCGCGCCCTGTAATTCCTAGTTGGAACAGAGTTATCAGTGCCGATCCCCATATTTTTCAAAAGATATATGATGCGGTAGAAGCAGATAACAATGGACAATGGACAATGGACAATGAACAATTAGTAGGAGAAGAAGAGAAACTAGCAACTAGCAACTAGTCATAATTTTAATATCGCGACTTTTCATTACTTCGATAAATAATGGGGTAGATAAAGCTTGTTCTACAGGATAGATACCTGGCTGTTTTAGCTTTCCATCTAAGATTAACTGAGCGATCGCCCCCGTTCCCGCCCCTGCTGCGATCGCGGTATTATTATGTGTCATTGTTGCACAATATTTTTTTTCTTTGCCTTCATGCTCTCCGATAATTTCTGCCCGCATCGCCACGCCAATACCGCTAAAGCGATCGGTTATCTTGGTCATGAAGTAACTTACTTGAGAGAAGAATTCAATTCCCTTGGGGCTTGTTACCCAGCGTTCGGGGAATATATGGGCGGTAATCCAAGTTAAGTGATTGTACCAATCAGGAATAGAGCCAAATTTGGTAATTACGGTATCCACAGCAAAGGAATCAGCAAACGTATAGGTTTCGGGCATATCAAACCAATATACCCCCGTTTTACCATAGGGTTGGGGAAATTCTATGATTTCTCTTTCTGTATAGGGTAATATATCTTGCCACTTGCCGTTAATTAATGCCGAGAATTTATTTCTCAATCCGAGAAAAGTCGTTCGCATCACCGTTAAACCAGCACCCCCAGAACCTCCTACTATATAGCTGAGATGGATTTTTTGGGGTCGATCGAACTCCTCTATCCCTTGCTTGACCATGCTATTAGAAATGCCAGGAAATATACCCGTATTTAGAATAGCAGTAACGTTACTGGCGATCGCTTTTTCGTGGTGTTGAATTACTCGTTCGTAAAAGGAACGGTGGTCGCTAACATCAATATAATCTACCCCTGCATCGATACAGGTTTCTAATATGCTCCCGTCTCGATAGTGGAAAGGCCCCGCACAATGTATGACTAAATCTGTATAAGCGATCGCTCGTTCGATTTTTGCTTTGTTTGCTAAATCTAAACTTAAAAAATTAAACTTGGAATCTATTTTTTTTTGGCGATCGCGCGAAGTAACCGTAATTTCTGCATTGGTATGACTGGCAATATCTTGTGCCACACTATTACCAATTCTGCCACATCCCCCTATTACCAGTACTTTTTTAGTCATTTTTTTTGCTAAATTGTCCTTTTTATAACTATAAATTCGATCTAGTTTTAGTTTGATCGATAATTTTTTTGAAGTAAATGAATATTAAGAATCTTTATTGAGAATAAGCAACGAGTTTACAAGGATAGGCGTTCCGCCATAAAATGTTGGGTTATTAAACAACAAATTTTCTTTAGACTGGGAATTGTTGTCAATTTTCTAAAGTGAATTGTTTTGTATTTTTTGTAAGCTATATAGAACAATAATTACAGAGACACTCAAATCATCAACTTAATTGATCGCAATGATATCCTGTTTTTTCTTAATTGACTAAGTATAATAGCTGATTGACAAAGCAATTTTTATAATTACCAATAGCCAACAGATAAATTTCCTCGCTAATACAAGCAAATAATAAAATAAATTTGTAATATTCTGCTCTAAGGTTAGGTTAGGAGTTGATGCTTGCAAAGCATGAAACTAGTTTTGACTAATGAAATAGAAAACATCCTAAGTAAAGTTAGTATGATTTTGTCGAACATAATCTTATGGTTTATCCAATAAATAATGAGAAACTTTTATTTTTTAGTGGTTAATTATAATGCCAGTGAACTAATCACAAGATTATTACAATCTATTACTTTAAGAAAAAGCGATCGCATAATTATTGTTAATAATTCTCCTGAAGATAAAAGCATTTTAGATTTACAAAGTTATTTTGTTAACATACTGGAAGCCGAAGAAAATCTTGGGTTTGGCAAGGCTTGTAACTTAGGATTAAATTGGATTGCGCAACAAAATAATGAGGCTATTGTGTGGTTGATTAATCCTGATGCTTATTTTGAAATACACACTATATCTCCTGTCGATAAAGCGATCATTTTCTTCCAAAAATATAGAGAAATATCGATTTTAGGGACTACTGTTTATAACTCAGAAGGAGAACTAACTTCGGCAGGAGGTACGTTTGCCCCTAACACGGCTGCTTTAACTATTATCGATCGCTTACCAGAAGATTTAGCAGAAGATTATTATCAAACTGATTGGGTAAGCGGTTGTAGTTTATTAATTAATTTGGCTAACTTTGCAGAAGTTCCTCAATTTTGCGATCGCTTTTTCTTATATTACGAAGATCTTGATTTCTGTCTCCGCTACAGCCAACAAGGACACGAAATAGCCGTAACTCATCTATTAAAAGTTATTCACGACACTTCGACCATTACTAACCGCAACATTGTTGAGAAGTATCGTCATATCACTCAGAGTTATTTAATTTATCTTGAAAAATACGGCAGTAAAAAGATCTTCTTTATAACTAATATTCGTATGGCTTTGAATACAGCGAGACTGTTAATTTTAAAACCAAAACAAGGCTTAGGTAAAATATTCGGTATGTATCAATACTGGCTTAATTTTTTTTAGTCAAAATAATATCGAGGTTGATAAATATAGGTTCTATTCCTATACTAGTTAGTCCTGTTTTATAATCGCGATCCAAATCACACTTTCTATTATGAAGTAAAGATAAAGTTAGTCTAATGAAACATGAAGCAGAGACAAAGCATTCAAAACTTTTAAACCATTAACAATATTTTTATAAACTCATGATAGTTCCTAAAAATAGCGATACAAAAGCATCAACAACTGACGATTTAACAATCATTAATGTAGATAGTGATTTTAAAGGAGACTTGGAAAAAGCGATCGCTGCTGCCAAAAGTGGTGATGTAGTTAAACTGGGCAGACGTATATACGATACCGACCAAATTGTAATCGATAAGGATATCACCATTGATGGTCAGCAAGGTTCAATCATCAATGGAGGAGGAACTTCCGAATCAATCTTTTACCTTACTGCTGATGCTAGCGGGACAACTATCCAAGACGTTGAAATAACTAATGGTAACAATGGAATTATAGGAGAAAACGCATCTAACCTAACATTAAAAAATCTGAATATCCATAACATTGGTATTACAGAGTCTATTAGAGATGGGGTAAACAATACAGGAATAGCTCTAAGTCATGCTGAAGGACTTCAGTTATTAAATTCCCAGATACACAATATAGGCAGAAAAGCTGTTGGTCTTATAGATACAAACGGTGGTCTAATTAGTGATGTTTCAATATACGATGTCAATCTAGAAGCAGAACACGCTCAAAGTCATGATGCTGGTGGTATTAAGCTTTTCAATACCAATGATATTACAATACAAGATAGCTACCTTTCTAATATAAACGCTAACTATATCTGGAATGACACCACTAATGGCACAAGGATAGAAAATAATGTCTTAGAAGATGTTGGAGAAGACTTTTTAGCACCAGGCTTTAATCAAAATGTAGATATGTCTGGTATTTCTAACGAAAAAAGCTCTAATTCTACCGTCATAAACAACCAAGGTGATGCTTATGAAGAATTTTTAGCTTTTAAAGCAACGGAATTCTCTACCGAAACGATGACTCTTGAGGGCAATATTTTCTCCGCTTATGAGTTAGGTACAACAGATTATTGGGTAAATGAATCAGCAGAAAAACTTGTTGCACTGACAGAAGATCCCGATAGTGCCAACTACAGTTTGTTTGCTGATGACTATATCGCTCAAGCCAATATTGGTAATTAATCTTATTACTTATTACTTATTACTTATTACTTAAAATCAGTATCCTCCCAAGTAGTAGGTATAATCGGGATTATTAATAGCATCGATAACTTTGCGTTGAGAAAGTATTAAAAAGACAGTCGAACCGATGACTAAACCCAACACTGCCCAATCTGGGGCGATCGCATTAGCAGTAATATAGCCCACAATTAAATTAATAAGCAAACTGGGAAACAAAGAGGCGATCGCATTGGAAGCTAAATTGAGACTGAATAATATTACGGCGTTTAATAATGCCAGGACTAATAATAAGTATCCCAAACATCCAATCCAGCTAAGAAGAGTATTATCGGTAGCCCAAGCTTGAGGAGAAGGAAAGCCAATAGTAAAGGTTACTAATAGAGCAAAAAAACATAAAGTAATTCCTACTAATAGATAATAGTGACGTTTTAAAGATCGAGATAATTGTGCCATGTTTTCATAACTAACTACCTTGGCTTGTTTATACCAATAATTAATCAATTTATATGCTAGATATTCACTTAAAGGTACTGCTAACAAAAAATTCAATAAAGCCAAATCCATCCCCCTTTGATAAGAAGAATCAATGGCAAAAATTAATCCAGAAGTAGCATCAACTGCCCAACCAGCTACAAGGCGATCGGCAAATATAAAGCAAAAATAGATAATACCGTAAGCGAAAAAAGGTGCAAGTAAATAAACAGTTGCACTCAAGCTTGGTAATGGAACATTGAATCCATCAGAGTCATCTTTTTTCCGTTGACTAAACAACAAAAAAATAGTTATAGATAAGACGATCAAAACTATAAAAATTGCTATCATCTGGGCTTCTAAAGCAGCCATTCCCCCTAGAAAACGTAATGCCCAATATAAAAACGTCAACCCAATTAAAGTTAAGGGTGTTCCCCAAATAGATAATAAAGAAAGCATGGATAAAAGCATCCACAAAAGACTAAGGACTAAATAATAACCAGTCCCCAGAATTAAAAAATTATCGGGAAATAAACTGCGATAAAAACCAAACCATAAACTAACTACCGCCAGGAGAAAACTAGTCAACATCCCCCAGCCCAAAAGAGAAATACAAGCGCGTTTGGCTTGTTGAGACAAATTTAATCCTAGATAAAACTCTCCCCGTCGTGCGATCGCTTGAACAAATCCCCCACTAGTAATCAAACTGGCTAAAGTAGCAATAGTAAATAGGGCAGCCAATTGGGGTGGAATGAATTTCCAAGTATCGCTGGCTTTAATATTACCCAGGGCTAAAAGAGATATCAGGGGAATGGCATAGACAAAGCTACGAGAAAACTGTTCGACAAAAGCATAAATTTCCTCGATGGCGATCGCTTGCCAATTCCTGCGGGGTTTAACTTCTGGAATTAGTGCAGGAGGATTATTGTGTTGGTAGATATATTCCCCAAGTTCTAAAGCATCTTTAAAATCAAATTCAGCTTGAATAATGCGATCGGTATAGCCCAAAGATTCTATAATTGCAGTAGCTTGCCAACAATCGACTAGTTTGGGGCTAACTGCTTCTACTTGAGCAATTAATTCAGAAAGGTTTTCTGGATGAGACATTAGTAACTAGGGACAAATACAACTAGACTGTTAATTACTAATTGTTAATTGTTAATGGCTAATTGTCTCTCTAATCAACCGCAATTTCTCGAACCTCTGGCAATTCTTTCCTCTTGGTTAATAACTCCTAAGAAACAAATTAATCTGCCAATCCTTTAGGAAACCCTTTACCAGTCCTAACAGATTGCTCGGTGCGCAACATCAGTTACTTAGAGATTATGAGGTTATTGTTGATTATGATTAAAATGATATTTTCATCAAGCTTAAAGCTCATAGCTTGAAGTTTACCATTATTATATGAAACGTCTCCGTCGACCAATACTAATTACGATCGCATTTATTTTCAGCTTGTGGCTGATTTTTGAAGGTACGGCGCGTTTGTTTGCCGAGATACTTTGGTTTGAAGAAGTTGACTATCTCTCAACATTTATCACTCGTCGTACTAGTCAGTATATTTTATGGTTTGTGGTTAGTAGCGTTTCAGGATTATTTCTTGGGGTTAATCTTTGGTTAGTAAATCGTTGGCAATGGCAATGGTTGTCTAAGGATGCCCTGAAGAAGGGGGAAACGATCGGAAGATCTGATCGTGTTCCACCCGGTGATACCGCTGCCCATAATTGGTACTATTCGGGTATTCCTTATTTACCCCAAGATAATCAGCAATTAATCGCCTCTGGTACTGCACAAAATGTTTTGGGTAAGGAGTTTATTTCCCGACGTTATTCCAAGAAAAAAACCTATTCTCCTCGTTTAAACTTACCCTTCTTACTATTAAGTGCGATCGCTTTATCGGTGTCCATTACCTTAATTTTACTCCGCTATACTGAAATCGGTTTGGCTGTATGGAAGACTAGTTATCAGCTGTCAGAGTTAGCTTTGAGCAGCCAATCTACTTTAAATGGCGTAGAGCTTAATACTTTTTTATGGCGTTATATATATCAAATATCAATCACGGTAATATCGGTCGTATTACTATTATTTAAACCGAGAATTACCATTAAGGCGATCGCTGGTTTAATTAGTCTAGTTTTTGGGTTCATTGCTGCGGGTAACTGGGCAGTAATTTTACGTTTTTTGAATCCTTCTAATTTTGATTCTGTAGATCCACAATTTCAGAAAAATATCAGTTTTTATATTTTCCGCTTGCCCTTTTGGCAATTAATTGAAACTTGGTGTATTGGCTTATCTTGCACTGCTTTAATTGCCTGTACTTTATATTATTTGTTATCGGGAAATAGTTTATCCGAAGGACGTTTTCCTGGCTTTTCTAAAATTCAACTCCGCCATCTTTCCTTTTTGGGTGCTGGAGTTATGGTTAGCATCGCTATTCGACATTGGCTCAATCGCTTTGATTTACTATATGGTTTTCGGGGAGTAGTTTATGGTGCGGGATATACCAATATCACAGTTCAATTGCCCATTGAAGTCTGTTTGACTGTAATATCAATTATCAGCGCATTATGGTTACTATACAAAGGCTTTGTTGGCTATCACAATCGGCAAATACAAAAGCTTAAATTGCAGAGAATCCTCTTTTTGGCTTTGCCTTTTACGGTTTATTTACTAATATTTTCCCTGAGTAACTTTTTTAGTGCTACGGTACAGCGTCTGGCAGTCGAACCTAATGAATTAGTTAAAGAAAAACCTTTTATCGAGCGTAGTATTGCGATGACTCGAAAAGCTTTTAACCTAGATAGTATTGAAGCTAAAACTTTTAATCCCAAAGGAGAATTAACCGCCCAAGATATTAACAATAATAATTCCACGATTAAAAACATCCGTTTGTGGGATACTCGCCCAATCTTACAAACCAATCGTCAATTACAGCAAATTCGTCCTTACTATCAATTCCACGACGCAGACATAGATCGTTATCTGTTAAGTAAAGACGATACGGTTAAAAATGGAGATCGACAACAGGTAATTATTGCAGCGAGGGAATTAGATTATGCTCAAGTGATTAATATTGCTAAAACTTGGGTTAACGAACATTTAATCTATACTCACGGCTATGGTTTTACCCTCTCTCCTGTAAATCGCGTTGCAGACGGGGGCTTGCCCTATTATTACGTCAAAGATATTGGCGAAGGAAGTAAAAAATCAGGCACTCTTACCGTATCTGATGAGACGATTCGCAATAGTATTCCCATTGGTAAACCTCGCATCTATTATGGCGAATTAACTAACCCCTATATCATGACTTCAACCAAAGTAAGGGAGTTGGACTTTCCGAGTGGAGAAGAAAACGTCTATACCGTCTACGATGGACAAGGAGGTATCAAAATTGGTAACTATTTCCGACGGGTATTATTTGCCGAATACCTCAAAGATTGGCAGATGTTGTTTGCCCAAAACTTTACCGCAGATACTAAGCTACTGTTTAGACGAAATATCAAACAACGAATCAAAACGATCGCCCCTTTCCTTAATTACGATCGCGATCCCTATTTAGTAGCAGGCAAAACCAAAAGTCAAAATAATCTCTATTGGATCGTTGATGCCTATACTACTAGCGATCGCTATCCTTATTCCGATCCTGGCAAAAATGATTTTAATTATCTCCGCAACTCTGTCAAAGTGGTAATCGATGCCTACAATGGCAAAGTAGACTTTTATGTTGCCGATGAAGATCCCATCGTACAAACGTGGGAGAAAATCTTTCCCAAACTGTTTAAACCCCTGTCGGCAATGCCGTTAGATTTGCGCCGTCACATCCGCTATCCCGAAGATTTATTTAGCATCCAGTCAGAAAGATTGCTAACTTATCACATGACAGATCCCCAGGTATTTTATAACCGAGAAGATCAGTGGCAAATTCCCAAGGAAATATATGGCACAAAACCCCAAGCAGTAGCCCCCTATTACCTCATTACCAAGTTACCCACCGCCAGGGAAGAAGAATTTATTTTACTACATCCCTATACCCCCGCCAGTCGCCCTAACCTCATTGCCTGGTTGGCAGCTAGATCCGATGGCGCGGAATATGGCAAACTCCTACTCTACAAGTTTCCCAAACAAAAGCTCATTTATGGGCCCAATCAAATCGAAGCCTTAATTAACCAAGATCCCGTAATCTCGCAACAAATATCCCTCTGGAATCGGGAAGGATCGCGAGCAATTCAAGGAAATCTCTTAATTATTCCCATCGAGCAATCATTACTCTATGTAGAGCCTTTATACATCGAAGCAGAACAGAATAGCTTACCTGCTTTAACTAGAGTAATTGTGATTTATGAAAATCAGATTGTGATGGCGGAAACCCTAGAGGAAGGTATTAACGCAATTTTCCAACCCCAAGCAAGTGATTCTAATGCAATTGTTCGCCCAGTAGAAGATGTGACTCAAGAGAATTAATTTTAATACCTATTTACCGAAAAAACTTTCTCTGGATCTTAAAATTGAAAGGATTACCTGCTTTGCCATCTGCCATTTTTAAATTTCGTCGAACTCACGTTTAATAAGTTCTGCCTTTCCAAGCACCGCCTTTACCTTGATAGTATTTGATGGCAGAGTCGATGGTCATGAGAGTATATAAAAAAGCGATCGCGGGTAAACTAAAGACTCTCAAGATTGAAAGGTTGTATAACTTGATGGTAGGAGTATAAGCGATCGCCATTAAGCACCAAGTAGTAATAGCCATTCCCATTAATAGCCAGTTTTGTCTTTGGATGCTAATTATTAAACCGATGGGTGCAATTAGATAGACAAGACACATTCCAATTAATGTGCCAATTAATAATAGCCAGGAATAGTTTAATTGAGTAAAAGCGGTACGGGAGATCGTATCCCAAATAGTTTTTAAGTGATTGTAAGAACGCAAACTAATAGTAGTTTTAGTTAAACCAAGCCAGATGTTTTTATCCTTAGATTTAACAGCTTTGGCTAGAGAACAATCATCAATTAAAGCATCTTTAATCGCTGCAATACCGCCAATTTCTTCTAGAGCTTGGCTGCTAATTAAAATACACCCCCCCGCCGCCGCAGCGATCGCCTTCTGAGGATTGTTGACCCAAGAAAACGGATAGAGTTTTTGAAAGAAAAAGACAAAAGCGGGGATTAATTGTTTTTCCCAAAAGCTTTGACAGCGGAGTAACACCATCAAGGAAACTAAATCTAAATTCTCTGTTTCGGCTTTAGTAACTAAATTTTCTAAGTTATCAGGATCGTGATAGATATCGGCATCAGTGAAGAGAAAATAATCTGGTAAAGGGGTTTGCTTTTGGGCATAATCGATTCCCTGTTGCATTGCCCATAATTTGCCTTTCCAACCTTGTTTTAAAGCTTTACCTGAAATAATTTTAAATTGTTCTGTTTTATTGAATTTATTAGTAGTAGATAGAGCAATTTCTGCCGTGCGATCGCTACTATTGTCATCAACTAGAGCGATCGCAAAATTCCCTGGATATTTTTGATTTAAAAGAGAAGTCAAACTATCTTTTATTACTTCTGCTTCATCTCTAGCAGGAACGATAATCCATACTGTGGGATAAGATTTTAATTCGTTATTATGGCGATCAATATAGCGATCGCACAACCAAAAATCGCCCCAAAATAAGATTAAAAATAGCCAAATAAATAAGGATAAACCGACTAACAATATTACGATCATTTTGATTAATTTAATTATTAATGATTAAAAACATAAGATAACCAAATCATGACTAATGTAACTTTAGATTGAGATGGTTCAGAACATTGCCAAAATGGGAACAATCTAACTGGGTGCTTATCTTATCACTCTTTCTAGGTGACCTAGACTTGATAATAAATCAATGAACTCTAATTATTTATGGTCGATTCAACCCCAATATCGTATTTTAGTTGTCGACGATCAAGAACTCAATCGAGAGTTACTAATACAATTATTAGAGTCGATTGGATTTGAAGTTCAAACCGCTGACAATGGCAAAAAAGCGATCGCAATTTGGCAAGAGTGGCAACCAGACTTGATCTTGATGGATATTAGAATGCCTGTGATGGATGGATATAGTGCCACACAAAAAATTAAAAATAATTCCACTTTTCCAACCAAGATTATTGCTTTAACGGCTAGTGCATTAGAAGAAGAGTGTTCTGTGATTTTGGCAACGGGGTGTGATGATTTTATGCGAAAACCTTTTCAAGCCGACGAACTATTTTCTTTAATGACGAAGCATTTGGGGGTGTGTTATACCTATGCAGAGGCATTTAATTCCACAGAATCATCAGCTTCTTTATTACAGTTAGATAATGACTCTTTGGCGATGATATCTGATGAATTACTTCAAGAGCTACAGCAGTCTATTATGGCAATTGATTTGGATAAAATAAGCAAAATTGTTGATCGCATTAGTCAAGAAAATCAGCTTCTCGCCCAAACAATCAATCGACATATTAATAATTTTGAATACGAACATATTTTAAAACTTATATCTCTAACTTAAATTTTTTGGGAGCTTCAAAGATAATGAGAAATCTAATGGTGGCACAAGATCTTAATAATATTTTGGTAGTAGATGATACTCCCCAAAATTTACATTTATTAGTGGATATTTTAACTAAATATGAGTATAAAGTTAGACCCGTACCCAATGGCAAATTAGCTCTTTCCGCGATTGAAATCAATCCTCCCGATCTGATTTTACTAGATATTATGATGCCCGATTTAGATGGATATCAAGTTTGCAAAGAGTTAAAAAGCAATCCTAAAACTAGAAATATTCCAATTATTTTTATTAGTGCTATTGACGAACCTGTGGATAAAGTTAAGGCTTTTGCTTTGGGAGGAGTTGACTATATTACTAAACCATTTCAGATGCACGAAGTCTTGATAAGAGTTAGGCATCAGCTATCTTTAGTCAATCTCAAAAAGCAACTGAAAGAGAAAAATAAACAGCTAAATGAAACAGTAGATAAACTACATAAAAATCACAAGCAAATAGTAAAATCAAGCCATTCTGTAGTTTTAGAAAAAATTACTTCTGGTATTACTACTCAAGTGAATAGTCCGCTATCAGCTATTAATGATTCTTTGGCTGAACTAAATCAGTTTGGTAAATCTAATCTTAAAAATTTGCCAGATTTTTTGCATCAACTTTCCATAGAACAGCAGAAATATTTTATTGCTTTATTGAAACAATCTCATGATGATAATATTACTATGCTGCTCTCTAAAACAGAAAAGCAACAACTAAAAGATCTCATTCTCAATAAATTAGCAAAATTTGAGTTAGACAATTGTGAGAGAGTAGCGGATATGTTAATAGAACTAGGCTCTGATGAAGAAATAGAAGATTTCTTCCCCCTATTAACATGTAAAAACTATTTAGCAGTTTTAGAAAATGCTTGCCTAATTAAAAATATACATAAAAGTATTGACAATATTACTCAATCTAGCCAACAGTTTAATAAGATAATTACTGACTTAAATAATTATGCTATTTCTCATCAAAGTAGTGCAGAAAAGCGTCAAGCTCATCTTAAAAATACCATAGAAATGGCGTTGAGTTTGGCGAAAAAACAGATCCCCCCAGGGATTCGATTCATGAAAAATTATGGTGATGTTCCTTCTATTTATTGCTATCCAGAAGAACTACAAAAACTTTGGTATCATCTAATTAAGAATGCTATAGATGCTATTGGTTCTTTGGGAATAATAACGATTAATATCCATCGGCAAGATGAAAATTTGCTAGTGGATATTATTGATACGGGAGAAGGTATCGATCCAGAAATAGTTGAGAAGATGTGCGATCCTTTCTTTACTACCAAATCCCCTGGAGAAAACACAGGATTGGGCTTGACTATTGCCAAACAAATTATCGATCGCCATGAGGGAAATATCGCCGTAAACTTATTATCAGGAAGAACAACTCTACCTGGAAAAACAAAATTTACGGTTTCTTTGCCCCTAAGTTTAGAGCTTTAATCGGCGGGCAATAAACATCTAAATAAACATCTATAATAAATTATCTTTGCCAGTAGGAATTAAATTCAAAGTGCGATCTCTTGAAGAATTTTTTTCCGAGGTTATAGTAATAAAATCAGGAGAAGATACTCGTTCGTATCCAGATTCTAGGAAATGGTTCCATATTTGTAGAACCTCAGAATTCTCTAGAGTAGATTCAGTTTTAATCAGATTATTTACATAATCAAAATATTTGTTTTTACTCGTGCTTTTTTGACTAACTCTACGGGGATGAAAGCACAAAAACAGATCTTTTAAAAAATCTCCTAAAGAAGCCTGATTGTTCATTTCTAGTAATTCAGATAGTTTCAGGTTCAATTTTTGGCGATCTGGATCGTTTTCGACGGTATTGGTTTGAATAATATGATCGACGGCAAATTCCATTACTGCATATCTGATGCTATCGGCTTCTCGATTGATTAAATACCAAAAGAAAGGTAGAGCTTTGGGATAATGTTCTTCCAGAAAACTATGATATCCTCGATCCTTTAAAGACAGAGTTTCTTGGTCGGGCATTGGTAGTGCGGGATCGATTTGCGGCTTTTGATAGAGTTTTAAGAGAGAATTATAAATAGCTATGTTATTTTTTTGATAATACTTTAACAATTCATCTCGTACGATAGTATTACCAATTTCAAAGTTGGGTACGACACTGGCTACATCAGCAGGATAAAGCTTGACCAACCCACGATCGCCCATGTCATCGATAAACTGAATTAGCTCGATTACTTTGACTTTTTGATTAATCGTCCTCTCTTCCTCAAGCTGTTTTTTATTCTTTTTTGGCTCACCTCCTTCCATCGTAGGCAAAAGGGAATTTTGATTTTCTGTTTCTTCTGTTTCTAATTGGATCTTTGATAACAGAGTTTGTTTGAATTCTGCAAGATTGTTATAAGAAGACTTGACTACTTCAATTTCCTTTTGACGTTTGATATCGCGGTATCGATCTAGCAATAATTTTATTTCAGCTTCTTCGGCTTTGATTGCATCTAAAATACGCTCTTTTTCTTTAATAGTTTCTAGGTCGATCGCATTCAATTCCGATTGATAATCGCTCAAACTGAGCCTAATTTGCTCTAAATTTAATTCTGTTGATTGTGACATGATTTTCGATATTTTTACTCTATATTGATTCTAGAAAATTAGTATAAAGTATAAAGATTGAATATTTTACAAAATTCAGGCAAGTTAAGAGTAAAGTGTGGTGACATTATCAATAGAATCAATATCTCAAGCAAAACTAGATCGAGCGATCGCCAATTCTCAAAAACATTTACTATCAATTCAAGATAAACAAGGTTATTGGTGGGGAGAATTAGAATCAAATGTAACTATCACGGCTGAAGTTGTTTTGTTACACAAGATTTGGCATACTGATAAAACCAGACCCTTAGATAAAGCTGCCAACTATTTGCGATCGCAACAACAAGAACACGGTGGTTGGGAATTATATTACGGTGATGGAGGAGATCTTTCTACTTCGGTAGAGGCTTATATGGCATTGCGTTTGTTGGGTATACCTGCATCAGATCCAGCCTTAGTTGAAGCCCGAAAATTTATTTTGCAACAAGGTGGTATTAGTAAAACTCGCATCTTTACCAAAATGCACCTAGCATTAATTGCTTGCTATGACTGGAAAGGATTACCTTCTATACCCCCTTGGATTATGCTGCTTCCCGAAGAGTCCCCTTTTACTATTTATGAAATGTCTAGTTGGGCTAGGGGTAGCACCGTACCATTATTAATCGTATTCGATCGCCAACCTATCTTTGAAATTGATACGCCGATCAATTTAGATGAGTTGTATGCAGAAGGAATCAACAATGTCGTTTTTGAATTGCCCCGCAACCACGACTGGACAGATATTTTCTTAGCATTAGATAGTGCTTTTAAATTTGCCCAAGAGTTCAATCTAGTGCCATTTCGCCCTGAGGGTTTGGCTGCTGCGGAAAAATGGGTATTAGAAAGACAAGAAGCAACGGGAGACTGGGGCGGAATCATTCCTGCCATGCTCAACTCTTTGCTATGTCTGCGTACTCTTAATTACGATCTCAACGATCCGATAATTCAAAGAGGTTTAATTGCTGTCGATAATTTTGCCCTAGAAGATGAAACCAGCTATCGCATCCAGCCCTGTATATCTCCTGTATGGGATACTGCTTGGTGTTTGCGGGCTTTGGTAGAGTCGGGGATTAACCCAGACCACCCCAGTCTAGTCAAGGCGGGTAAATGGCTATTAGACAAGCAAATCCTCGACTACGGAGATTGGGCGGTTAAAAATAAAGGAGTGACCCCAGGGGGTTGGGCGTTTGAATTTGACAATCGTTTCTATCCCGATCTAGACGACTCGGCAGTAGTAGTAATGGGTTTATCTCAAGTCACATTACCCGACGAAGCCACCAAACAACAGGCAATTGCGCGTTGTCTAAATTGGATGGCATCGATGCAGTGCAAACCAGGAGGATGGGCAGCTTTCGACCTCGATAACGACCAAGATTGGATTAATCTGATTCCCTATGGCGATCTTAAAGCGATGATCGATCCCAATACTGCCGACGTGACTGCCAGGGTATTAGAAATGCTGGGAGAAGGCAATCTATCGATGGAAGATGGACGAGTACAAAAAGCGATCGCCTATTTGCTCGACGAACAAGAAGCGGATGGCAGTTGGTTTGGTCGTTGGGGAGTAAACTATATCTATGGTACGAGTGGCGTACTTGCTGCCCTTGGCGCGATCTCTCCCAGTCTCTGTCAGTCAGAAATCGAGCGGGGTGCAATGTGGTTGGTAAGCTGCCAAAATCCCGATGGTGGTTGGGGCGAAACCTGTGCTAGTTATAACGATCCTAGTTTAAAAGGTATTGGAGTCAGTACCGCTTCTCAGACAGCCTGGGCGTTGACAGGTATCTTGGCTGCTATGGATTCGATTAAGTTTTCAGGAGAGATCGCCGTTAACCAAGGAATAGAATATTTAATTCAAACTCAAGGGGATGATGGTAAGTGGAATGAAGATTATTTTACGGGTACTGGCTTTCCCTGTCATTTTTATCTCAAGTACCATCTTTATCAGCAATATTTCCCTCTCCAGGCATTAGCTAGATATCAAAAAATGGTTGGTAGTTAATTGCGATCGCGATTAGAGAGTAAAATAAATTGTTGCTCCGTTATCGGTTGCTCCATCAGCCCAAACTTTGCCACCATGACGATAAATAATGCGTTTTACAGTGGCTAAACCTATTCCCGTGCCAGGAAACTCTTGTTGGGTATGAAGACGTTTAAAAGCGGTGAATAGTTTATCGGCATATTCTAGATCGAAACCCGCGCCATTATCTCTAACATAGAAAGTTAGTTTATCTTGTCCTGAAGAGATGGCATTAAATTCGATTTTGGTTTGCGATCGCTTAGAGGTGTATTTCCAAGCATTATTTAAGAGATTATCTAAAACTATTCTTAATAGCTGAGGATCTCCTTTGGCGGTGATATTCCCACTAGTGATAAATTCTACCTGGCGTTGGGGATCTTCCCCCTGCAACTCTTCGATGATGTCTTCGGCAATCTTGCTCAGGTTAACTTGCACAGATTCCATCTGAGAGCGAGTCACCCTAGATAGTTGCAACAAAGCATCAATTAAGTCGCTCATTCTTTCGCTGTTAGCTTGTATTCTTTGTAGATAGTGCTTGCCGCGATCATCTAAATTAGGTTGATAATTTTCCCATAATACTTGACTAAAACCGTTGATTACTCGCAGAGGTGCTTGTAAATCGTGGGATACAGAATAAGAAAAAGATTCCAATTCTTTATTAGCAGCTTCTAGTTGTAAGGTACGTTCGGAAAGTTCTTCTTTGGTAGCTCCCAAGTCGGGTATATCATTAGAAGTGTGTAACAAAGCGTATATTTCGCCACTTTCATTATGTAGGGGCGTAATCGTAGTATCAAAATAGTGGATACCATCAGATAGAACGACTTCTTCTTGAACGTGAATTTCTTTGGCGTAAGTCAAGACTTGTTGTTCTTGCCAAAGAATTTGACGAGTATATTCTGAAGAAAAACACTCATAGATAGTCTTTCCTTTAAAGTAGTCGGGATCTGACACTCCCAGACTTCGAGACAGTTTGAGATTGATCAGTGAAATAGTCTTATCGCCGACATCTATGACAAAAACATAAGAGGGCAATACATTTATAATATTTACCAGCTCTTGGTTAGATTTGGTCACGTTTTGTTGTCGATCTTGCTGAAAATTAAGCTTGACTTTTGGTGAGTTTTCTTGATCCTTGGTAATATCCATCACTATTCCAGTCACTCGGATTACTTCTCTGGCAGAATTGTATCTAAGTTTACCTTGAAGCCGAATCCAGCAAATGGCGTAACTATCCCTGATAATAGGGTATTTCAAATCTATATTACGGTCAGTTTTAATCGCTTTAATTAAGCTGAGATCTATAGATTCCTTGGCTTCGGGATGAATGGATTGCAAAAAGCTGCCATAACTGCCATCAAACTCATTTAAACCCAAAATATCACGACTGCGATCGCAAATATTAATTTGATTATTAATTAGATCCCAACTCCAACCACCTGTATTAGTCGCTTTTAGCACCGAATTTAGTTTATCTTCCACTTCCATCAGTTGGGTAGCTTGGGTGACTACTTCGGTAATATCTTTGGCAATTGAGATGGTTAATTGTTCTGGTTCGTTATCCAAATTAAATGGTGCGCTATATGATTCCCAAAAACGCCGTTCTCCCCTGCTGGTAATGATGCTGACTTCGTTGACGGTGGCGCGTTCGATTTGAGCTTCTATTTCAATCTGAGCAATTTCCTCAGCCAAATTACTGAGAGACTTAGCAATTTGTCTTAATATATTTTGGGTTTGAGTTTCTATGTCAGACAACCTTGATATTTTTCGAGTATTATTCCTTAGAGAAACTTCTGGTGGGAATCTTTTTCTTAGTTTATGTTGTTTGACTTGAGCTTTCTGTTTCCACTGTGTCAGGGTAGATGTCTCCCCCATGTTGTAGCCAGTAGTCTCGATCCAGTTGTGGTTGAGATATAAGATTTCCTCGTTGTGGCTATGTATCATCACAGGAAAGGGTAGATTAGCCAAGTATTCTGTTAATGCTACTTGTTTTTGTTGCCAATTTAACCTGACTGTAGTGGAAGATGTTGGAGAAACTCTTAGTGGTGAAGAAATGCAAGACTTTTTTGCCGATAGCAAGTTTAACGATGAAGTTGAGGAGGGAGAATTGTCTAATTGAAGATTACTTTGAAAAAATTTAATTAATCTGCTTTCTGATAGTAGCAAAGATCCTAAGTGAGCTTGCGATCGAGGATCTTGTTGATGAGATATGCCTGGATTGCTGCTTACCCATTGATGACATAGTTTGATATAGCCCAGAAAAATTACCAAGTAATTGTAGTAAACTTCCCCTAAAAATTGTTTTAGGGTTTCCACGCATTTATTGGTTTGAGATCGATCTAAAAAAATTAAGCAAGAACAACGCAGCAATATTTTTTCCAACTGTGGATTATTTTGCCAAGGAATACTATCGTGCCATTGACTGTTTAGTAATTCTAAATCTGCAATCAGATCGTCTTCTGTATGGGGATTCGTAATTTCTTCCAAAGCCAAAATTTCTGTTGCGTTCATCCCTAAGGATCGCAAGGTACAGCTATGACAAACAGTAAAATAGCTAACACCAAAGTGACGGGATAAACAAACAAAAAGCTTCTCTTTGAATAAGCTAGGTAAAGGGTTATTTACGTAGGCAGATAAAGTTTGTTGAGATAGAGTCCGAAAAATTAGAGAAGAATTGATGGCGGGGATTAAGAAAGCGGGAAAATAACCTAGTTGTTTGGCAACTTCAGTTTTAGTTAAATACGAGCGATCGTGATTCATTGATAAGTTAGCGCGGTTTAAACAAATGAAGTCAGTAGAAGTCTTAAAAACTATATTTCTTATAAGTTAGCTAAAGATTTAAAAAATACTGAAGTTACGATTAAACCCTAAATTATATTCTTAAGTCTTGTAAGCTCTAAGGAATTTTACTTAGTAGTTTTGCTAGTAAATTTTTTTACGGTATCAGTGAAATTTAATTTAGATTGAGCGGTTTGAGTAGATAAATTAACAAAAAGTAATGTTGGTGATAAAAATTACCTAGTCAAATAGCGTCTAATTTCTCCTATTACTAACACGATGGAAGTTGCACCAATATATAGTCAAGCAATCCCCATAAGAAGGAAATTTATGAAAGGGACGATTAAAGTATTAATACCTAGGAGATGGGTTTTAGCTGTTTGATGCACTAGTAGTGAAAAAGAGAGACAATTCGTAAGTACTAATTTCAATAAAAAGCAAAGCAGAACATTCCACTTTGCTATGAATTATTAAATTTGTTTTGCTGATAGCTAAGAGCTAAGAGCTAAAAGCTAAAAACTTTATCAAAAAAGCTTTTTACTGATCGATTATCGTCCCATGCCGATATAACGTAAACCAGCAGCTTCTACTTTTTCGCGATCTAAGAAATTACGTCCATCAATCACTAAAGGATTATTCATCAATTTAGCCATTTTAGGGAAATCAAGCTTGGCAAACTCTTTCCAATCAGTGACCAAAACTACTGCATCGCAACCATCTGCAAGCATTTCGGCATTGGTTTCAATAATCACATTGGATAAGCCGTGACTCAAACCAGATTGAGAAACAATCGGATCGTAAGCTTTAACTCTCGCACCAAGACGATTGAGTTGTTCGATTAGATCCAGTGCGGGTGCGTCTCTCATATCGTCTGTATCTGGCTTAAAGGTTAAACCCAACAAACCAATAGTTTTACCCTTAAGGATTTTGAGTTCGTTTTGTAGTTTCTCTAAAGCCAACAGACGCTGACGCTGATTGACATTAATCGCTGCTTTCAATAGTTCGGTATCGTAACCATAGTCATCAGCAGTATGTACTAAAGCAGAAACATCTTTGGGGAAACAAGAACCACCCCAACCAATACCTGCACTCAAGAATTTACCGCCAATACGGGAATCCAAACCAATACCCTCAGCCACTTGAGTTACATCTGCACCAACGCGATCGCAAATATTTGCCACTTCATTAATGAAACTAATTTTGGTAGCAAGGAAAGAGTTGGCTGCATATTTAATCATTTCCGCAGAACTGAGATCGGTTACTACCACAGGTACAGGAGGTGCAGATTTATCTTCGGCGAATTCTCTCGTTACTAGAGGTTTATATAACTCCTGCATCATCGAAATAGCCTTTTCGCTATTGCCACCTAACACAATGCGATCGGGATTAAATGTGTCGTATACCGCAGAACCTTCTCTTAAAAATTCAGGATTACTAACTACATCAAATATAGGTTCAACAGTACTGCCAGATTCTTTATTGCCATCTAAGACAATCATTCTCACCCAATCACCAGAACCAATAGGAACGGTAGATTTATTAACAATTACTTTATATTCATCTTTTAAATGAGTTCCGATACCACGGGCTACTGCTTCGACGTAACGAGTATCGCTTTCTCCAGTAGGTAAAGGAGGAGTACCCACTGCAATGTATAAAATTTCTCCATGGGATACACCTTTTGCCAAATCCGCAGTAAAAGTCAATTTACCAGATTCTGCCGAAGACTTCATTAGTTCGGATAAGCCTGGTTCGTAGATCGGAGATTGTCCAGACTGCATTAACTTAACTTTTTCTTCGTTGTTATCAACACAGATAACATCGTGTCCGATATGAGACAAACAAACACCTGTAACCAAACCGACATATCCAGTACCAATAACGCAAACACGCATAAACTTATTTAACCTCTTGTATTATTTGTTGAACTTTTTGCGACATACATTAAATAACAAAAATTAAGCATATCAATAACAAAAAAACTGATATCTAAAATACTGCTTTCTGACTAATGTTGTCTAAGCTTCTCCCCGTTCGATTCGAGAACGGAAGTCTTCGATAGTCATTTTTAAACCTTCTTCTAGATCGATCTTGGGTTCCCAACCTAAAAGATTTTTAGCCTTAGTAATATCGGGCTGTCTTTGCAGGGGATCGTCTTGAGGGAGTGGTTTAAATGTCAACTCTGAATCGGGATTAACCATTTTTTGGATAGTTTCAGCCAATTGTAGAATTGTATATTCTCCAGGATTACCAATATTAATCGGTCCAGTATGTTCGCCGTTCATTAATCGCATCATGCCTTCAATAAGATCGGCAACATAGCAAAAACTGCGAGTTTGCGAACCATCGCCATAAACAGTCAAAGGAATACCTTTGAGAGCTTGAACGATAAAATTACTAACTACACGACCGTCATTTTCAAACATTCGAGGACCATAGGTATTAAAAATACGCATTACTCGAATATCTACATTATTTTGACGATGATAGTCAAAGGCTAGAGTTTCGGCAACTCTTTTGCCTTCGTCATAGCAGCTACGAATGCCAATAGTGTTGACGTTACCGCGATATTCTTCTGGTTGAGGATGGACGTCGGGATCGCCATACACCTCAGAAGTAGAAGCTAGCAAAAATCTAGCTTTGACTCGTTTGGCTAATCCCAACATATTTAATGTGCCCAAAACATTAGTTTTGATCGTTTTGACGGGATTATATTGATAGTGAACTGGGGAAGCAGGACAAGCAAGGTGATATATCTGGTCTACTTCCAAGCGAATTGGTTCGGTAATATCGTGACGAATCAACTCAAAATAAGGGTTGTCCATCCAGTGGCTAATATTACGTTTGTGACCAGTAAAAAAATTATCCAGACATATCACATCATTACCTTGCTTCATTAGGCGATCGATGAGATGGGACCCCAGAAAACCAGCACCGCCAGTTACTAATACTCTCATGCAATTAGATTTACTTTTTGACTATATTCAGAACTAATATTAAACCAAGGTTGTATTCTTTGGGATAATCACTTTCTTAACAACTTTGAAAATAAAATATTTCTAAAATACTTCTAATCGGCAATATTTAGTAAATAGTGTCTCTTTGTTGATAGGGACGATCTAAAGCTATTATCGCCTGTTGCAAATTCTCTACAGACATACAAGTGCCTCCTTTCGCCCCTGCCATCGTGGTAATGTGTTCTTCCATTAATGTCCCCCCAATATCATTACAACCACCTTGCAAAGCCTGCTGCGCCCCTTCTAGACCAATTTTGACCCAGCTTGGTTGATGATTGACAATCCAGTTGCCTAAAAAGATCCGAGATATGGCTGTTAAGTGCAGTACATCGGCTACACTTGGTTGATCTCTTCCTACCCGACGACGAATGGGTGCGGGGGCTTCTTGTCCTACAAAAGGTAAAATAATAAATTCAGTAATTTTGGCGGGGTAATTATTATCTACGGCAGTTTGCTGGAGCGATCGCAATTTTGCCAGATGTTCTATTTGTTGTTGGGGTGTTTCTATATGACCTGCCAACATGGTACTAGTAGTAAAGATCCCCAAACTGTGAGCCAAACTAATTATTTCTAACCAAGTCGCACTATTAATTTTTTCAGGACAAATTACATTTCTGACGCGATCGTCGAGTATTTCAGCAGCAGTACCAGGCATCGAACCCAATCCTATATCTTTTAGAGCTAATAAAACTTTTTCGTAGCTAATGCTATCTTCTCTGGCAATAAACTGAATTTCTTGGGGAGAAAAGGCGTGGAGGTGTAGTTGAGGAAAATGGGATTTAATTTCTGTAACTATGTTGAGGTAGTAAGCCAAAGAAGTACCTTCAAGTTTGGCTTGGGGATTTAAACCACCCTGCATACATATTTCCGTCGCGCCAATTTTCACTGCTTCGGCTGCTTTGTTAATTATTTGTTCTATATCTAGCCAAAAAGAGCCTGCTTCACCTGCATCCCGACGAAAAGCGCAGAAACTACAGTGTTGCTCGCAGATATTAGTGAAATTAATATTGCGGTTGATTATGTAGGTAACAGTATCTCCTACCTGTTGTTGGCGTAAGAGATCTGCTGTCTTTCTAATAGTTTTTCTAACTTCGGAATCGCTCTGCTCTAGCAGCAGCACTCCCTCGTCAATTGCAATATCTTTGCCATCAACAGCTCTTGTTAAAATATCTGAAACTAAGTCAATATTTTGGACTTGATTAACCACGCTTTATATTTAATTTGGTCTAGAAAAATTTTTACATCTGCCTTTAATTATTAACTATATCGCTAACTTGGATAGTCTTGGATGGTTGTAGCTTACCAAATTATTTCCAGCCCGCGATCGCTTTTTTTAAGACAAACGCACTAACATCTGCTATTTCTTGCTGAGTCAATTTATCCCCGTAAGCTGACATGATGCCTTTACCGTGATTTACTAAAGAGGCGATCGCATCTACGTTATCGACTTTATACTTATGGAGAGCTTTTAACTTCAGATTTTTACCCCGTCGTACAATATTTCCTCCCTTCACATGACAGCCAGCACAGTTGGCTTGAAATACTTTCGCACCATTATCTAAATTAGTAGCACTATCGGCTAAAACAGGGTTAGTCAAAAAGATCAAACAAAGAGAAAAGGCAATAATACTAATGCCTAGCTTGTGGAGGGCAAAATCGATCGATTTTAACAAAATAGTTTTCTCCTTTAATTAAGAATATAATTGCGGTGGGCATTGGGAAATTATTTGTTGCATTCGTTGCATTCTATGTATTCTGAAATGCCCACCCTACCCATCGATAATGAATTAAAACTCAACAATTTCGGGCTTACCATCGACAATTTTGCCGACCATAATAATATCGGCTACGCCTACAAAAATACCGTTTTCCAATACTCCAGGCAGATTATTAATTTCTTTTTCCATCTCAGCAGGGTTCTTAATGTGGTCGAATTTTACATCAATCACCAAGTTACCTTGATCCGTAACTACTGGCCCTGCTTTTTTGACTCCCATACGTAATTCTGGTTTACCACCCAACTTTGCTAAACTTCTCATTACAGGAGCAACAGCCATCGGAATAACTTCAACAGGTAACAGAAAGGTAGAGCCTAACTTGTCTACTAATTTACCCTCATCTACCACTACGATAAACTCTTTTGCTAAGGAATCTACAACTTTTTCGCGTGTGTGGGCTGCACCTCCACCTTTAATTAGGTTTTTATCGGGATCTACTTCATCCGCACCATCGATCGCTACATCAATGTGGTCGATCGCATCTAAAGTAACCAAGGGAATATTGAATTGTTTTGCTAATACTTCTGACTGAAATGATGTGGGTACGCCAACGACATTTTTAATTTCTCCTTTGGCAAGGCGATCGCCTATATACTCAATAGCATAAGCAGCAGTCGAACCCGATCCCAATCCAACAATAGAATCTGATTTAACGCGAGCCGCAGCAGCCCTACCAACTTCTTGCTTCATGGTTTTAACTGGATCGCTCATTACATTTTATCTCCGTATATTGTATAAATATTTAATCTGGTGTTCATTTTCCCAGATATCTTCCCAAAAGCATAAAAAATCACGGTGTCCAATTCCCCTTTGTTTGTAGAGTCCTTGTCACCGTTTTAGAAGCTGAGAGCCTCAAGCCCAAAGCTCTGAGATTAGTTGTTCGCCGAAGCAAGCATTTCTTTTAATTTTGCCAACTCATCTGCCCAACGAGGATCGGGTTGAATACTACCACTACCCTGTTGTTTCTGTCCTCCAGTTTGCTTTTTGGCACGTTTGTTATTATTAGGTTTGCGTTTAGGTGCTTCGCTACCTTCTGCTGCTGCACCCTCTTCTGTCTTAGCACGGGGTAGAGCTTTTTCAATTTTTAGGGGGCTGTCCATAAAGGGCTGACCATTATATTTCTCGATAAACTGGTCTGCAACTTCATCACTAGGGACGGTAACAAAGGCAAAACCACGACATTTCCCTGTTTTACGGTCTTTGATTACTTTGGTAGTAACTTGTTGTGCTTCGTCAGCAAACATGGTTGCTAGAGCATCGCGATCGATTTCTTCTTTAGGTAAATTACCTACATACAAACGAATAGACATGAGAATATATCTCCCAAACTTAGGTTAATTTTAAAATAGTGTGCAGAGCGAACGCTTTTCTGATGGCAACTGAGCCAAAATATAAGAAATTGTCCAAAAGCTTTTTATAGATGATTCTTCTGGTAAACTACTCTACTTTACACAACTATGGACACGCCAAGATACATACCACTCTTAAAATTAATCAAATAGTGAGGAGTACGATCGCATCTTGAAATGAAACAGTTATTTAATATGACGGTATTTTTAAATGTTGTCACAGTAGTTGGAAAACATCTGCTAACGAAATAAATGTCAATCAATTAGATTAGATTTGAAAATTTAGTTTGAAATTCTGCACTATCTCTAATTATTACAGAATGTTTACACTATTAGCCAATTTATTTATTTTTTTCTTTAAATGATGTGCCAAAAATAGTCAAAAAATATGCAATTGAGTAAAGGTTACTCTCTCACTCGGCAATTTTTTTTGAGATAAATTTAATGATTATCCGTCAAAATTCACAACGATGAAAAATGGCAACGCATTTTAGAGCTAATATTGTCAAATAATTGTTACATTAGATTACAATAGAATCGACCATGATTTTATTGTTAATCAGAAAACTAGAAAACTAGGAGATGTGCTATGTCCAACCCAATGGAACTATCACTGGAGCAGAAATTCAATATCCGTTCTTTTGAAAATCAAGTACAGTCCATGAGTCACGAGCAAGCTCAAGACTTTTTGGTCAAACTATACGAACAGATGTTGCTAAGAGACAATATGTATAAAGACTTTATTCGTCATCAGTGGGGGATAGAATCTCCCCCTCAATTGTGATTTGTTCTGATTAGCTAGTTTATCTAATCTCCTTCTCTTGCTCGTTTCAGTAGAAAAAAGCTGGGGATGTTGGGGTTATTTACATTAAGGCGAAAAGATACAAAAATCAAGATTATGGCGACGGTCGATCTTTTTTTTGCTAGTGTAAGAGGAAAAGAGATTTGCCCTTAATTCTGTATGTTTCAAAGTTGCTTGATCTGCACCGATTTTACTGACGGTTTATACCGCTTCATTGATTGCGTTCCTAGTCTGGCTCAGTGTGGTTTAAACAAAATTATCTTCTTTCATAGCGTTCCTTTCTGGGAAGAAGGAGAAGTCCCTAGGATTGATGAAGAAAAAGTAGAGCAAGCAAACCAACGCCTACAAAAAGCTCTAGAAAATATACCATCTAGCGTAGAAGTAGTAGTAGAAGTTCTTTCAGGAAAGCCATTAGATACTATTCCTCGCATCTTAAAAAAGCACTCCGTCGATGTCATTATGACGGGAACTCCGATTAAAAGCTTATTGCAAGAGAAGTTTTTTGGTAGCACTAGTGCGGGGTTAGCAAAAGTAACCACTCAACCCCTCAATATTATTCGCCCCGAACTTATTACGACTTATACCCGCGAAGAATTGGCTTTGCGCTGTCAGCATTTATGGCGTTATCTTTTGATTCCTTATAACAATAGTGAAACTGCTCGCTATTTAATCGAGGAAATTAAAAAATATGCCAAAGATCGCCCTGAAAATTCTCTCAAGCAGTGTATGTTAATGTCAGTGGTTGATGACTGCGGCAGAAAGTCAGTTTTGGCAGAACAACGTACTAAAGAAGCAGAGACTAGTTTGGGTTCTGTTAAAGCACAATTAGAAGAGTTGGGAATCGAAGTGAATACTTTGGTGAAAACAGGTAATCCTCTACAGGAGATTATTACTGCTGCATTGGATTTTGATATTAGCGCGATCGCAATTGCCACTGACTATCGTAACAGTCTTTTGCAGTGGACGGTTCGCAGTTTTGCTAATGATGTGATGCGGAGTAGCTGGTTTCCAGTATTGCTTTTTTCTCCGAAAAAGTAAGTCTCAGCTTGTTTCTAGATGGTTTATAGCTATTTCAGCTTCTTCTAATTGACTATAACCCATTAATTTTAACTATTAAAAATTAGAGAGAATAAAAAACTATGGTACAAACATCGTTAGACAAAAACGATAAGCTGAAAGAACTAGATTGGAATTGGCAAGGTCATAAAATTCGCTATACTGTTGCAGGAAAAGGAATACCACTGGTTCTGATTCATGGTTTTGGGGCCTCCATCGGACATTGGAGAAAAAATATTCCTGTCTTGGCAGAGAACGGGTATCGAGTTTTTGCTTTAGATTTGCTTGGTTTTGGAGGTTCGGACAAAGCCTTTTTAGACTACACCTTAGAATTATGGCAAGAACAAATCAAAGATTTTTGGTCGGAACATATTGATCGCCCAACAGTGTTTATTGGTAACTCTATTGGTGCATTACTCAGTCTAATGCTAGTCACTAATTATCCTGAAATTTCTGCGGGGGGAGTTCTGATTAATTGTGCGGGAGGATTAAATCATCGCCCTGGAGATCTTAATCCTGTATTAGGTTTAGTGATGGGTGGATTTGCTAAGTTAATAAACTCCCCGATAACGGGTAAATTTATTTTTAATAATATTCGCCGTAAAAGCCAAATTCGTCGCACGTTATATCAAGTTTATCGCGATCGCAATGCCGTAACAGATGAACTAGTGGAAATGCTGTATCAACCATCTTGTGATGATGGAGCGCAAAAAGTCTTTGCTTCAGTTTTAACCGCCCCCCCAGGAAACTCCCCCGATCGACTGCTGGTGAATTTACAACGTCCTTTATTAATTTTATGGGGAGAAAAAGATCCTTGGACACCTGTGACAGGAGCAAAAGTATATCAAGATCTAGCAATACAGAATCCTGATGTTCAATTTCAGATTATCGAAAATGCTGGTCACTGCCCCCACGACGAAAATCCCGAGGTAGTTAATTCTAAGATTATAGACTGGCTTCCCAAGGTTGAGGCAAACTTAGAAAGGGGACTTTTCTAGACTCCGATCGGAAAGATTAACCTTGTGAATATATTACACAACAAGATAGATGATATTTTTGGCAGTTATTTTAGTTTTGCTTTTATTTGGCAATTGGTTGATTAATGTTGTCTTAATATTTATCCCCGTTAGTTTTTTTATTCGTCTGACTCATCTTGGTTGGTGGGGATTAGCTTTATTAACGGTTTTGTTTCTGGCTTGGTGTATGGCGGAAGATTGAGCCAACATCAAAATAAAAAATACCGCTGTGCCATGGGTAAAACTCGTGCAGGTTCGCAGGTTAATAATTCACCATCGGCTTTTACTTCGTAAGTTTCAGGATTAACTTCAATATTGAGTAAAGCATCGTTTAACTTCATGTCTGTCTTACTCAACTTACGAGTATTACTAACCGCAGCCACCATTTTGCTTAAACCAATTTGTTCGGGGATACCTCCATCGATGGCAGCTTGGGAAAGGAAAGAGATAGATGTTGCTGCAACTGCACCACCGAAACTACCAAACATGGGACGCATATATACAGGTTGAGGAGTGGGAATACTAGCATTAGGATCTCCCATTTGAGCATAAGCGATCGCACCACCTTTAATTACGATCTCTGGTTTAACGCCAAACATGGCGGGTTTCCACAGACAAATATCCGCTAATTTACCTTCTTCAATCGAACCAACGCGATCGCTTATTCCATGGGTAATGGCTGGGTTAATTGTGTATTTGGCAATGTAGCGTTTGGCACGGAAGTTATCAGACCTCTCCCCCGCCCCCTCTCCTGTAGGATAGGGGAGATTGCCTCGCTGAACTTTCATTTTATGTGCCGTTTGCCAAGTACGAATGATGGTTTCTCCTACTCTCCCCATTGCCTGAGAATCAGAAGCAATCATACTAAATGCCCCAAGATCGTGCAGAATATCCTCTGCTGCTATAGTTTCTTGACGAATGCGGGATTCGGCAAAGGCTACATCTTCAGGAATACTTTTATCTAGGTGATGACACACCATCAACATATCCAAATGTTCTTCTAAAGTATTGACGGTGAAAGGACGAGTAGGGTTAGTAGAAGAAGGTAAAACATTACTTTGGGCGCAAACTTTAATAATATCGGGGGCGTGTCCGCCACCAGCACCTTCAGTATGATAGGTATGAATTACCCTGTCTTTAAAAGCTGCGATCGTATTCTCTACAAATCCAGCTTCGTTGAGGGTATCGGTATGAATTGCTACTTGCACATCGTATTCATCTGCCACATTCAAACAAGTATCGATCGCTTTGGGAGTTGTACCCCAATCTTCGTGGAGTTTTAGCCCCATTGCTCCTGCCTGCACCTGTTCGACTAGCCCTTCAGGTTTGGCACTGTTTCCCTTGCCCAAAAAGCCCAAATTCATGGGAAAAGCATCCCCCGCCTGTAGCATTCGCCAGATATTCCACGCCCCAGGAGTACAGGTTGTCGCGTTTGTACCTGTTGCAGGGCCAGTACCACCCCCGATCATAGTAGTAATACCCGATGCGATCGCCGTTTCTATCTGTTGGGGACAAATAAAGTGAATGTGGCTATCAATTCCCCCCGCTGTCACTATATGCCCTTCCCCTGCGACAATTTCCGTGGCGGCACCAATGATAATATCGACGTTATCCTGTATCTGAGGATTCCCCGCCTTACCAATTTTACAAATATTGCCGTCTTTTATCCCAATATCTGCCTTGACAATACCCCACCAGTCAAGAATTAAAGCATTGGTAATGACTAAATCTACCGCCCCATCCTTGCGGGAAATAGCAGATTGTCCCATCCCATCGCGAATTACTTTACCACCACCAAATTTAACCTCATCGCCGTAGGTAGTGTAGTCTCGTTCAACTTCAATAAATAATTCTGTATCTGCTAGTCTAACGCGATCGCCCGTCGTTGCACCATAAGTATCTGCATATGCCCGTCGATCCATTTGATAGCTCATGTTTATAATCTTTTTTATAAATTAATGATAGAACAGGATTAATGATAGAACAGGAAATCTCAATAACACAACAGAATATATTAACGACCTAAGATGGAAGGCGATCGGTTACCTATCTTGTTTTGCCCGAATATAAAGAAACATCGCCCAAGAATCAATTGCTTCTGGATTAGTTTCCGTATCTGCTAATTCTTGTCTAGCAATTTCTAGACAGTATCTTAGCAGTTTCGCATCAGCTTGTACCTGTTGATATTGCTTGGTTATTTCCAGTTTTTTTAAAGACAAGTGACTATGTTTAGTCTCCATTGTCTCAATTATGGGATCTTCTTCAGGATTAATACCATATTTTACTTCTTCGGCAAAACCAGAAGCCACAATACCTGCGGGGAGAACAAATACGCCAATACCAAAAAAAGCCAGACTCGCTCCTAATAGTTTACCAATAACTGTCACGGGATAAATATCGCCATATCCTACGGTAGTTAGAGTTACCGCTCCCCACCACATAGCAGCAGGAATACTCGAAAAAGCTTCTGGTTGGGCATCGTGTTCGGCAAAAAACATCAAACTAGAAGCAATAATTAGTAAGAAAAAAATAGTAGAAAAAGTAATGAGGAGTTCTTCTTGTTTGCGAATAACTACTTGCGCTAAAGAGCGTAAGGCTTTGGAATGTCTGCCAATCTTTAAAATCCTGGCTAATCTTAGCAACCGAAGAGTTTTTAAAAAAGCTAAGTTATGAAATACCAAAATTAGATAAAAGGGAAAGGTAGAAATAAAATCTATAATTGCCATCGGCGTGACAGCGTAATGGAGTCTACCCCAGAAGGGATGGCGAAAGCGACGTTCAAAAGTACACAACCACAAACGCAATCCATATTCTAAAGAAAAGATGATAGTCGAAAAAATTGCTACAGTTTTGAAAAACCAATAATATTGTTGATTGAGTTGAAATGAAGTTTCGAGAATAAACGAACTAATATCTAAAACAATTAAGATAAAGAGTAGAATTTGGTCTAGTTTGCCAAGCCAGCTACTATATCTAGTATCTTCTAAAACATGGTAAAGTTTGCGTTGAAAAGCCCTTCTCTTCATCTGTTATTGTTACTCTCCCATTCTGTAATTTGATATTAATCTAGAATTTCGATCTTAATGATTTTTACTCGTAACTTATATAAAGCGATCGCTTTGCTACTATTGTGTTTATTTCTGGCAACTGGTTGTAGCAATAGCGATCGACTAGAGCAACAGGGAGTTACCAAGATAACTTTTTGGCATGGTATTAACCCCCCAGAAAATCGCGATATCTTCCAAGAATTGGTAGCAAAGTTCAATCAAGATAATCCCCGCATTGAAGTTGAAGCTTTGTATGTGGGTCAACCCGACGCTCAATTACCCAAAATATTAGCAGCAACCGTTAGCGGACAGCCTCCCGATATTCTTTGGTATGTCGCTCAAATTACAGGGAAATTAAATCAATTGGGTGCGTTGTTTCCCTTAGAAAATTGGTTGGACAATTCTGCGATAAAATCCGAAATCGATCCAGCAATGTTTGACTCGATGGAGTTGGACGGACACATACTATCAATTCCTTTTGCGACTAACAATGCAGCGGTATTTTATCGTCCTAGTTTGTTTGCCCAAGCGGGTATTGAAGATATCCCCAAAAACTGGGATGAATTAAAGGCTACCGCGCAAAAATTAACTCAGGATACTAACAACGATCGGCGCGTAGATCGACACGGTATTTTCTTGTCTCTAGGTAAAGGAGAATGGACGGTATTTACTTGGCTGCCTTTTATCTATAGCGCGGGAGGAGATTTATTAAAAAATGGCAAACCTAATTTAGTCAACGATGGGGCGATCGCAGCCTTACAATTAGGAGCGGATTTGGTGCAGGATGGGGTTGCTATTTTATCTCCCCCCGAAAGGGGTTACGAAATCGATCGCTTTATTGAAGGTAAAGCTGCCATGCAAATTACTGGTCCTTGGACTCTAGCACAATTGAAATCAACTAATATAGATTATGGTGTCTTTCCCATACCTGTCGACAAGCAACCTGCTGCGGTAATAGGCGGGGAGAATTTATTTGTGTTCAAAACCACCCCCGAAAGACAACAGGCTAGCCTTAAGTTTTTGGAATATATCTTGAGTGAAGAATTTCAAACCAGTTGGGCATTAGCTACGGGTTATTTACCTGTTAATCTCAAGTCTCAACAAAGCCCAGGGTATCAAGAATTTGTCGCCGAAAATCCTGTAATTAATGTTTTTCTCGAACAGATGCAGTGGGCAAAATCTCGTCCGATAATTCCTCAATATACTAGGGTGTCAGAAAACTTGGGTAGAGCAATCGAAGCTAGTTTGCTGGGCAAACAAACCCCCTCTGAGGCTTTAAAGCGATCGCAACAACGTTTGGAGTTAGTTTTTGGTAATTAACTCTCAAAAAATGTTTTTAAATTAGAAATATTTACATAATCTGCTGTGAAATCTCCTTGAATAACTTGGCAGGGTTGATCTATTTCTCCCAGGTCCCTTACAACTAAATCCGCTTGACTGAAATCTTGTTGTTTTGTGTAATTATTAACTGTAACTATGGTTTTTAATCCTGCTTTTTTAGCGGCAATTAATCCATTATCAGAATCTTCAAACACCAGAAAATTTTGAGGTAGAATTTTGATCTTATTCAAAACATATTTATAAATATCTGGGGCGGGTTTTTTAGCTGCTACAATATCTCCTGCTGCAATCACCTCAAACCAATCTAGATCTAAATATTTTTCTAACAAAGCAATTACATTAGGCAAAGAAGTTGTAGTTGCGATCGCTAAAATTATATTTGCTTGTCTGGCTTCTTCGATTAATCTTATTGTCCCCCTTCGCATAGTAATTGCACCATTGTGAAGCAATTCTAAATAGTATTTAGTTTTAAGCTGATGAATATAGGCTGCAAATTGGTTTATATCTTGAGGGTCGACAAATCCAGGTTTATATTGACGCAAAAAATATTTGACACGCTCTTTTCCTCCTGCAACTTTTAACAACTCTCCATATAATTCTACAGACCAATTCCAATCTAATTCTGCTTCTTCAAAAGCAGTATTAAAAGCTACTCGATGTCCGTCTCTTTCTGTATTAGCCAAAGTCCCATCAACATCAAATATTAAACCTTGTAACTGATTCATCTTGTATTTATCAAAGTTTCTGAAAATAAAAAGATATACCTATAATTCAAAAGCCGACTGTAAATATTTTTTAATAGTCAACTGGTATTGCTCAATAATTATAGGCTGACCTATAGCAAGTCGAGTAATGTTTTGTAGATCTATTTCTGCGTCTATGTTCTTGCTGATTGGCATCAACTTTGTATAACCAACCAAAGCCAAGTCAAAACGACAAGGAAGTTCTCCTAAGAGAGGATATTTAGCCAAAAATAAAGATGCAGTTTTAATCATCTTCCCTTGCTTGATAGCATCAACAGCCAATAAACCACCTTCATCCCAATTATTCTTGCTGCGGGTTTTTACTTCCACAAAAGCGATCGCTTGATTGTCTCTATCTTGGGCAATAATATCTATTTCACCCCAACGGCAACGCCAATTTTGCTGCAATAGATCATAATCTTGCAACTCTAACCATCTACTAGTTAGTTCCTCGCCTAATACGCCGATATCTTTCATCCTGATTATCATTATTATAGATTTTCTACTTGCGATCGCGTAAACGTATTAATTCATTCATTACCACTCCAAGAATCGCGATCGCCAAATATCAAATAAATTGTTTACCAAGGACTACCAATAATAGTAAATGGAGCCCAGAAATAAGGATGAGACCAATCTGCATTTTCGTTGTTTTCGTTCTGGAGTTTTTCTGGTAAAGGTATAGTACCCCAAGTAGTTGTTATTTCATCCTCACCACTTTTAACTTGTTGTTCGATGACTGCTTGTTGAGCTTTTCGTAAAGCTTCGGCTTTTGTAGGAGCAGTTTTTAGCTGATGATAAAATTCACTCATCAGACCAGAAGTACTAGTGTCTCCCACATACCAAAGGCTACCAATGGCAGTTTTTACCCCCGCTTTGACAGCCAAACCGCCAAAACCGAGTTCTGCTTCATTATCGCCAAATGCAGAGCGACAGGCAGAGATAACCATGAGATCTACGACAGGATCGTTAAGTTTTAGTTCTTTCAACTCATCAAGAGTAAGCTTGCGATTGTAGAGTTGAATGTAAATATCTTCGATGTCTTTGGGGTTGAAGTCTGCATGGGTAGAAAGGTGAACGATCGCGGGGCGGCGATCGCCTAAATTTTCCTTGAGGTTATCAAAGGTAAAGTTCTCATTCATAATCGATTTACCTCCTCTGAGTTTTTTAATTGTGGATAATTCAATTTCTACGGCAGGGAGTGCAGATTGATTTTCGTCACTCTCAAAATCCGAAGCTCCAAAAGCCAAGACAGCAGAGTCTTGAATATTTCTATAGGTGGTGTTCATTAGGTTAAGACTCGGAGCAAAACCAACATTAAAGCTTTTTTGGGCTAAGAATAAATCAGTTTTAGCATCGTATAGTGCTGCGATGGGGAGCGATCGCAATTTGGGAGGCATAATAAATAATAAGTTATCTATTTCCCGTTCTTCTAATTGGTTTTCGATTGTACCGATCAACCACTCATACATTTGTTTGGCAGGAGCTTTATAATATCTGCCAGTAGGGCGAGAAACTTGTCGGTAGAGCTTTTCGGCTACTTTTTCGACTTCCTCGCGGGTAACATCTACAGGGACGTAAATTGGCTCACCTTCGCTAGTAATGACCAAAAGTTCCAAGCGATCGCTCGGCTGAGGTGCAATGCACAATGAAGGTGCAGTATCGACTTGTTTGATACCCAATGAAGCTTGATATTCAGCAGTACGACAGCTTTCGGAATTGAGAAAAGAATCTTCGGCAGTTTCGTTAGCGTTGAGTTTTGCAGGAGAAAAATTGACATAGGCTAAAGCAGGTTTTTGCGCTGCTTCTTCGGCAATTTTCATCAAAGTTTTTTGCGCTTCGGGAATGGAAGAAATATTGAGAGTAGGGTTAAAACTAGAGCTAACTGCTACTTGTTGTTCGGGTGGATGAGATAAGAATTCCCCTGGATCGTCTTCTGTTGGAAGGATTCTGACTCCATCGACAGAGATGATGCTGATATTGCTTCGTATTTCGGTGAATAAAAATGAGTCGCCAATCGAGAAGGGGAAGCTGTTGCTATAAATATTCCCTTCAGTACCATTAACTTCAGCATTACCAATAGTGAATGGGGTTTCGCCATCTCCCCCATGACGGATAATAATATCACCACTGCTACCATCAGGACTCAATGTCGATATACTGACGTTAGGGTTAGGAGAAGTGCTTTCTGTTTCTTCTGCTTCATTCTCTTCTTCAAAAGATAGAGTGGATATCAGGGAAATAAATTGTTCGGTGGCGCGGAAAAATCTTTGAGTTGTGACGTTAATATCTCCACCATCTCCTTCGTTACTTTCCGCATTAATAGTGCTGGCAACAATATCTCGATTATCCGTACTGGTAGTTAAGCTAATTGCACCACTATTGTTAATCGAAAAAGAACTAATCCCAGATAAAATAGTATCTGTCAAATTGAAGTCTGCGTTATTTCTAATTTCTTGTGGTAAATCAAAAAGCAGTCTTTCGGCTATATTTGATGGTTCTAATGTCAGATCGGTTCCTTCTGGATTAATGTCAGGGGAATTATTAGCAATGGTAACAACTCCATCGATATATGCTTGATTGACACCTTTACTTGTATCGATATTCCCTCTCGTACTTTGAAGAAAAACATTTCCTCCTTGGAAAGATTCGCTGTCAACTTCGCTGTCAATTTCGCCAAAAGAACCAGAATAAATATATCCCGTGGTAATATCCTGCGCTGCTTTCAAGGTGATATCGCCACCTTTTTCTCTACCACCAGATACGAAAATTCCCAGATCTAAAGTTTCAGCCAGTCCGTCATCATCGCTATCTATAATAATTTCTTGGGTAGCATCAATTCCGCCTTCAACAGATGTAATTTGAATATTTCCACCATCGCTTTCACTCGAACCTGAAGCAACACCAATAATCCGAATATTATTTTTGGCATATAGGGTAACATCGCCACCATCGCCATTAGCAGTATAGGAATAGATACCCAGAGGAGACGAAACATCGATCGCGCCATTGGTACTGATAATGGCAATATCTCCCCCTTCCCCTTCTTCTGAAGAAGAGTCAATGGAATTGAGATTAAGATTGTTTTCGGCTACTGCGGTAATATTATTACCTTCAGTTTCAACAACTCCCTCAAAAGTAATTTCTCCCGCACCTATGGCTTCATTTTCGGGGATCTCTAGATCGAAGTCGTTGGGTAGATCTTCTACTCCTTCCGCATTAGTAACGCTGTTATCTGCAAGATTAATAATCGTTCCCGCACCATTTTCAGTTACGGCAATTCTAGTAGGATTGCCATTCAAGGGACTAAAATCACCAGAAGCACTAAACCAGCCTTCGCTAAAACCAATTCCGTTAGCAGTAGTGACAGTAGTGACGGAAAAGTCGGCAGGAACATTTAAACTAGCCTGTTCGCCAAAGATAACCCCCGCAGGATTAATTAGGAACAGATTGAGATTACCATCACCTGTAATTTGGATTGCGCCATTAATCTCGGAAGCATCGCCACTAGATACTCGCGCTAGAACGTTATTAATGGAATTGTTACTAATAACAAAGTTGGCAGTTTGATCTGTTTGAGGTAAATCAAAGCGAGAGAAACTATGAAAGAGATTTTGATTTTCTGGATCGCTGGAAGTCAAGCCACCAGTCAGATCAAAAGTAACGCCATCTTCTTGGGCGGTAACAACCGAACCCGTATCGTCATTAGCTGCGACAATGGGTAATTCTCCTTCAACGGTTGGGGAAACTACGGGAGGAACTACAGGAGGTTGATCTGTAGTTAAAATTGCGATCGTATTACCAGTTGAAGTAAAACTATTGGGAAAAGGAGTAACAGTATTAACGTTTTCGGAAGTAATAATATTTCCTGTCGTACCGTTAATAGTTGCATCGCCAACCGTAAATTCGGTTCTGGGATTGGTATTACCACCACCGTGTTCGATAGTTACATTTGTTCCTCTGATGCTGGTGCTTGTTCCAGGAATAGTCCCACTAGTAGTAAATAAACCTTGAGTATTATTGCTCGTTCCGTTGACATCAATATTAATATCTCCGTTACCATCAATAGAACCAGTTGCGATCGCATTGGGAGAAGTTAAGCTAATGTTTCCTGCTGCTGATTCGTTAGCAACTGCATTAATAGCATTGGTGGAGATCGCACCATTGGCAGAAGTTATTTCTACATCACCAGAAGAATTAATATCTGCATTTACATTGATATCATTACCTGCATTTAACACCAATCCAGACGACTCAATATTATTATTAACTGCGATCGTGCCATTGGGTTGTGGAGATTGTAGAATTAATCTAGTGTTGAAATTGAGATCGTTAGCAATTGTTATAGTACCGCTACTATCGTTTCTGCCAAAGGTAATAACATCAAAATCACCTTGAATGGCAGCAATATCTTCAATAGTAAAATCGAGACTGTCAGGATTTTCAGAAGTACCTGCGATCGCAATATTTAATTCCGAAGTATCTGGCTGGATAAATATGTTGTTTCCGCCCAGCAAAGCAACCCCACCATTGGTACTAGAACTAGTTTGTAGATCTATTTCATCTGCTGTTAGGGTAATGTTACCCGATCCCGCATTAATAGCCGTAGTATTAATGCCGTTATTATCATCAACATCTCCGCCTTGAATGGCAATACCAGCAAAATTATTAGTTCTACCAGTGAGGGTGATATCCCCTCCAGCAGAATTAATTACAGATTCGCTACTGCGAGGAGAACTTATAGATATACCTTCCTCTCCATTACTCGTGCCAGTGAGGGTAATATTTCCTCCTCCCGAATTAATTTGACTGTCAATAATTTTTATGCCTTCATTATCATCAGCAGTCGTACCAGTTAGGGTAATATTTCCTCCCTCGGAAATAATATCGCTGTCATTGATTTCCATTCCCTCACTGTTACCAACAGTACCGAAATGATTGCCAGTCAGATCGATATTGCCACCGCCAGAATTAATTAAGCTAGCATTATAGACACCCAACTCATCTTTACTAGTAATAATTACATTGCCACCACCAGTAACGAAAGAGAAAGGGAAATTAGCTTGAAATTCGCCAATATTATTATTATCGCGATCGCCTGTTAAAGTAAGATTTAATGAGTCTGGTGTAGTAGGATCGCTATCGGTTATTTCTAATCTGTCTGTTACTTCGTCAAAGTCGGCCGTCGGATCTCCTAAATTAATACTATTATCCGCTTCAATATTTAAACTACTATTACCCGCACCATTGAAATTAAGATCGGCTTCTGGTGCAAAAGTAACGTCGCCATCGTCTAGGGTGCTTTCAATCGGATCGAGTCGATTTTGGGCAATGATGTTTATATTGCGATCGCCCGTACCTAATTCTATCGGTGCATTAAAGTTAAGATCGTTACCCTGTAAAGTAATATCTTCACCGTTTTGTCCTACAGATAATCCAGTGTTATAAGTCTGATCTCTGGTAGTAGTTACATTACCATTTAGAGAAGTAGTTCCCGTACCGTTAGTCGTTAAACGATCGACATTGACAGTACCGCCTAAAATAATATCTCCTACTCCAGCAGTCAGATCCAGACTACCAGTACTAGCATCGCTGACATCTATCGTTCCTTGAATATCGATATTTGCGCCATCAAATCCTTCATCGGTAGTATTGAGGCTGCTATTTCCTGCCACGATTACATTATCGTCAATAATATTAATCGGTTGTCCTTGAGTAGTAACATTACCGTTGAGAGTAGTCGAACCAATACTAATGCTGTTGAGATCGACACTGGCGTTATCTCTTCCTTCGATGTTGCCATTAACTACAATATTTCCCGACTGGAAAGTTACAGGATCTAGGAAAACCGCATTACCATTATTTACTGTCAGGGTGCTGGTGTCGTCTTCAATAGTTTGCCCGATAATTATCGAAGAGAAACCATCACTTAGGGCATTGAGATCTTCATTGCTAAGATCTAGACTATCAGGATTGTCTTCAGTAGCGTTAACAACTACATTTTGACCTGAAGATCTTTTTTGAATCGTTAGAGTATTTTCCAATCCGCTAACTGCATCAGTTGTAGGAGGGAGATCTATTTCATCGCCAGTTAAAGTAATTTCTCCGCCAAACACTTGCGTACCCTGAAGGGATATATTATTCGCTTCTAAATTAATTTCTCCTTCCGTACCTGTTTGAGTGACAACACTACCAGTAACAGTTAAATTGTTTCCCGAAGTAACGTTGATATTTCCCGAATTAGAAATTCCTCCTGCATCCAAACGACTGAGAATAGTATCATCTCCTGCATTCAGAGTAATATTTCCTGCCGTTTCGCCACCAGAGTCTAAGCCTAAGATGCCATTGGCAATAATATTACCTCCAGCAGTTAAATCTATATCGCCACCGTTACTACCAGTACCGCTAGATAGCGCGCTAATATTTTGACCATCACCATCGTTGTCAACAATATTGATATCTCCACCAGCAGCAAGATCTACCGAACCTGCATCGAAGCCACTGCTATTAGAAATAGCAATATCTCCCAAAATATCGATATTGTTATTAGCCCGCATTAATACCGAACCAGAATTACCATTATCAGCAATAGTAAAAATATCAGTTAAAAATGAATCGCCGATGCTAATATCATTTCGAGAGTCAATAAAGATCGAACCGCTATTCCCAGTAAATGTCGGAGGATCGCTACTATCGCTAGTACGAATATTAGCAGTGGTAATATCTCCTCCCGATAAAGTAGTGTTAGGAAAATATTGATTAGTTAATAATAAAACTCCATCAGCAGCTTGGAAAGAAATATCGCTAACAATAATATCTGCATTGGTAGCATCATTAAGAGTTGAAGGAGGAATCGAGAAATCGCTTTCATCAGCTACAGAATTGCTTATTAACCCTCCTGGTACTTGACTCCAATCAATACCAGCACGTAAATCTAAAGTAGGTTGACTGTCTCCTGCGATCTCAACTTGGGTAGTACCATCGGAAAGAGTAACTGTTTCAGTAATCGAGTTAACCGTATCGGGGTTGGTAATAATCACATCCCCTGTAATATTAATTTGTCCCCCTGCCAAAATATGTAAAGATGCTCCTGTATAGTCTTGGAGAAAGACATCTCCTAAAGATCTAACAACAGGATCGAAAGGACTAAATAAATTACCTGGAGTACCATCCAATTGTTCGATGCGGAAGTCTCCCCCAGCAGTATAACGAGCGTCGCCATCTACTGTATTATTAGAGCGTAGAGTCATCTCTCCCCCCGAAAATAAACCGCTATCAGGGTTATTTAAGGCAAATACATCAATTTTTTGATCGCCTTGAAGAGTTAATTCGTCTCCTGCTTGGGCAATAAAAGGATTGTTTTCGCTATCTCTTGCTAGGACGGTATTGTTGGCTTGTATATTAAGATCGTCAGTGGCGATTATTTCGCTTTCAACGAGGGAAATATTGTTATCTGCCTCAAGAGTAATATTTTCTCCTGTAATATCTTTGGCTACTGTATCTCCAGATTCGATAGTAGTTTCAGAATTAGCAACGGTAACCTTATCATTAGCTGCGACTTCTACCCCCGTATCTACTTCTACGGGCAAACCCCGCAAGAGATTGGGTAAGTCGGTAACTTTAACGGGCAATTGTTCTCCAGAATTGTCGGTGGGTACGGCTACCTCTAGGTTTAGTATTTGTCCTTCTTGAGAAATACGGATGCGGTTTGTTCCTGGTACTGCGGCGACGGTAATATTGCCTCCTGGGGCTTTAATCGTACCAGTATTGATTACATTTCCCCCAGTTAGAGATATATTATGTCCTTTGGCTATTTCTAAATTACCTGCATTAATAATCGTTCCTGCATCTGTCTCTGAAAAGTTAAAACTGTTGGGGTTTCCTTCCAGATTGAGATAGTCGTTTGCCCCTACTGCATTAAAGAAACCATCCCCAATACCGATACCCGTAGCGGTGGTAGCAGCAAAGTCACCAGGAACGTTTAAACTGGCATTGTTGCCAAAGACAATTCCCGATGGATTCATTAGATAGAGGTTGGAATTGCCCCCCGTAACTTCGATTAAACCATTGATAATAGAAGGATTTCCGCCGTTAATTCTGCCGAGAATATTTTGGATATTGGGATCGGAGAGAAAGTTAGCAATTTGTCCCGCATCCAAACCAAATTCTTGGAAGGAATGAAAGAGGTTTTTGCCATCTTTTGATAGTGTCCCCCCATCAATATTAAAACTATTACCATCTTCGGTAATCACAGTCATTGTCCCGTCGTTATTCGGTACGATCTGCTGTGCTTGGGCGGGTGCAATTGCTAATGCGAGAGTGAAAGGAATACTCGCCAAAAACATTGCTGCTTTAGAGAGTAAATTAAATTTTCTTCGTTCTTGTTGAATTCGAGTTTTAGCAGATTGAAAATTAAAACGAATATATTTAGGTTCAATATTTCTAGACATAATTTTAATTAATAAATAATTGATAAGCGATCTTTGTGGCGGGCAATAAAGGGTTGTTAGTTTATTACCAACAAATTTATTTGCCTTCCCCGCCCGACAATTAGGTAACTGATTTAGAAGCTATAACCCGCACTAAAATGCCAACCATCATCTTGAATATCGTCACCGCGATCGCTAAGATCGATGAGAGGCGGTGCGTAATCTAAACGCATATTTAAGTTCTCGATGGGTTGCAGCAGTAAACCCAAACCCGCACCTGCAATGAATTGTCCGTCGGGGATTTGGTTGGGATTGCCGATTGTTTGCCAGACATAGGCGAGATCTGCAAAGGGTGCGATGACAAATACAGAATCACCATTACTATTACGCGCTACAGTCAGGCGATCTTCAACGGAAAAACGTATTCCTTGATCGCCAGAACGGACATTTTGTCGATAACCCCGTACCGATTGACCCCCACCAATACTAAACTGTTCCGAGGGTAGTAAAGTATTGGGAGTTGCTTGTAAGTCTGCTTGGAAAATTAGAAAGTTGCTATTGTTAATTACTTGAAGACGTTGTAGTTGAGTTAAAAAGCTAATAAACTTACCATCAGGAATGGGAGAATCGTTTTCTGTCGCCCCAAAAAGCCCTGTTCCCCAACGCAATCGCGATCGCCATCCCCAAGCACCAGCGGTATCTCTTTTGGTGTATTCATAGCCTAAATGGAAGACGCTAGTACGGCTTACTCCATCTTCATCGGGACCAAAACCAAAGGGTGTCGCGCCTTGAAAAGTAAAGGTTTGTCCGTCTTGATAGTCAAAGCCAACTGATATGGCTGATTCTATTACAGGAGTGCGGACTACTGGCTGTCTGTAGGTTAGAGAATATCTTTCTGATTCTCCTTGAATATCTAGCTGTTCTAATTCTCCTTGAATCACCTCATTGCGATTGATGCCAATATTTGCTTGTATTGTGCCATTCATGGCATTGATGGGTACTCGATAGCCAAAATCTAGGCCGTAAGTAGCAAAGTTTTCTAGTCTGGGGCTATATCCAACAGAAATTTCGTCTCCTAAACCAGTCAGGTTGCGATAGGCTAAACCCATTCCAAAACGCTCACCCCCGACACTAGGAGGGGAAAAGTTATCAAAACCCACGCTACCAGAAATACGCGTAGCTTCTGTTACGGTAACTTTTAATTGGGTCTGATTTTTGACTTTTCCTGGTTGTAAGGTTGCTTCTATATTATTAAATAAAGGATCGTCTTTTAACAGTCTGAGTTGGTCTTCGAGTTTTTTGGTATTTAAAGGATTGGTAGCTAATTCTAGACGCGATCGCACGTAATTTTGCAGTCTTTTTGTTCCTTCTACTACAACATCGACTTTTCCTTCATCAACTACAATTCGGGCAATGTTACCTGGATTATCTATTATGGGTATGGCTCGCGAATTGATATAGCCCTTATCGATATAAATTTTAGTTATTTGTCGGGCAACTTCTTGTAATTCTTCTTCTGCGATCAAAGCTTTATTTGATGGCTTGAGGGTAATTATTTTTTGGGGACAAAATGTTGTCGGGGAAGCTGCATTTAGAGATTCTTGAGGATTTGTTTGCTTGCTGGTTTTACTATCGATCTTAAAATCGGGTAGAACTTTTTTTATTTCTGTTGGTGTTAAATTTGTCGTGCAGAAAATCTCAATTGATTTAAAATTATTTATCGAACTTTCTATTGGTTCTTTAGATGTATCTGTCGTTTGAGCAATTATACTTGTCGAATAAAAGGCATTAATACTTAGAAAAAGGACCGTTAGAAAAAACAATTTTGTTTTTCCTAAACTTAAAAATCTCAAACAAATATACAACATCAATTTCTCTTCAAAAAAATATTTGATATTATTGACAATTTCGATCTATATCAACTAGGTCAAAAAGCTGGAATGCGAGAATAAAATGAATTTTTACGCAATTTAATCCATTTTGATTATTAAGAAGTCAAAATACCTCTAGGAATACACTTAGATGTCTTACGTAGTTAATTAGACTACTGGTAAAAACACTACTATTATCTCGATAAATAAATGATAATTATGCTATTTACCATAATTTACGATCTATAAAATTAATGTCTTAGACTGCAAATAAAGAATTATTAATTATTTTAGTTTTTGTTAAACAATTATTTTTTTATTCGACTTTTTGCATAATGGCTTGTTTGGCTTTTGAATGTTGCGATCGATTATAATTACTCCGTAGAATCACCCTTTTCTTTGAAGATTATAAGGATTACTTTACAAGCGATATTAGGGGGTGTAATTTCTTTAGCTGGAATTGCTTTGATGTTCGTGCGCTGATGGTTTCGAGATTTCAAAGTATTCTTGTAGCTTGTCGTGTGAAAAAAAACTTAAATCTTGACTAGCGATCGCTTTTTATGGTATTCTAAAAAAAAATTATCATAATGGAAATATTAGCCCTCATCAATAAGAGTCACCACTCCCATTATAAAAATAATTTTAACATTAAACGGCGATCGCCGTAAATCCCTAAAATAAAAAATTTTCGCGCCGATCAAAAACCTTGAAAATAATCAGTTTTCATCATACTACTTATTGCTTAATTTATTGCCAATTTCCCACCAAAACATAGGGAGACCAATAATAAGGATGGGGTGGTAAATTATTCAATGCGGGGGATGGAGGATCTTGGCGCAAAGAATCAATTAAGGATAGTTGAGCCTTCTGTAAAGCATCTACTTTTTTAGCGGCAGGGTCTTCAAACTCTTGGTAAAATTTACTCATCAATTGGGCAGTAGAAGAATCATCCACCGACCAAAGAGAAGCTATAGTACTACTGGTACCCGATCGCACTGCTACCCCAGCCAAACCTAAAATAGCGCGATCGTCACCTACGGCAGTATCACAAGCACTCAAGACAACTAATTCGGGATGGATACTACTAGAATTCAAGAGATTGCTTAAAGTCTCGATGCCAATTTTTTCCCCATCCCCCGTAATAATAAAAGTTTCATCGGGATTAGAACTAAAAATTCCATGAGTTGCCAAGTGTACGACAGAGAAACCAGCTTCAAGTTGCTTTTTAATACTGGCGGTAGTAAATTCTTGATTGAGTAACTTATGAGATTGAGGAAAAATATCTTTAATTCGATTTAATTCTTGGGGAACATTAGCCAAAGCGGGAAAAATGTTTCCCTGAATTTCTACTTGTTCGCTCAATCCTGCTGCTAATACTTTTGTTTTATCTCTGGCTATAGTTTGAGGTTCGAGCAATTGCAAACTAGGTGCTAGAGCAACACCATACTTTTCTAATAAATATTGCTTGCCATCATAGAGTGCAGAGATAGGTACGTTTTGTAGATTTCCATTTAAAACAAAGACTAAAGTACGAACTTGATTTGCCGTTAAACTAGGGTTTAGAGGTTCGATGAGCCAACTATATATATCTTGCAGAATAGGCAAAAGAGTTTGCATATTTGCGGTGATTTCTTGAGGATCTAGAGGAGTGGTACTAAAAATATTAACCGCAGATTTATTGACGCTGGGGTTATAAAGACTATCGTAGAGTAAATCTATGGTTTGATTCAACGTAGTTTCAGAAACTCTCGTCGTAAATCTCTGTAGAGGTTGATTGGGTAAAGAAAGAAGTATTTCTAGGCGATCGCCCAATACAATTGGATAGATTACTGCTGCTTGATCGTCTAGTCGATCGATAATAATGGTAGTGTCGGCAGTTTCCGAACAAGGATCTTGAAAGAAGTTATCCAATTCTGCTAGTTGCAGAGATTCAATTACCTGACGAGCTAACTCTAAGTTGGGATTAGAATCAGTCTTAGTAGCAACTAGTTCAAAAGAGTTGATAGCTTGGGGATGATCGCTTTGTAATAATAAGTTAGCCAAACGCAGATATACGGGTTTGACTTCCTGGCGAAAATCAAACTGTACGACTCGATTGTTGGCATTTAGATCGGTACGAAGAGATTGAAGAGTATTAAAAGCGGATGTATAGGCAGGAATTGCAGCGGATATCTTTCCTTGCTGTTCTAATAATTGACCGAGTTGAGATTGCCATAAATAGGTAACTTCCCGAGCATCATTAACAACACCTTGTTCTTGAGCCAAAATTAGAGCTTGATTGGTAAGAGCGATCGCTTTGTCTAATTGTTGCTGTTGACCGTAATATTGACCCAGATAACCCAAAGCGTAACTTTCTCCCAAGGGATAGTCAATAGTTTTTGCTTGAGTTAGGGCGGTTTGTAGAATTGATTTTACTCGTTGGCTTTTACCCAAGGCGGCTAGGCTGCGACTGTAGTTAATGCGAGCATAAATGCTTTGGTGACTGGGGGGTATTTGATGCCAATATCCATCGATAGCTATGATGGTACTCGCTCTAATCTTTGTCAATCGAAATTCTAGTAGCTCAGAAAAACGATTTGCAGCCTCAATCAGTTTAGTTTCCTGTTGTCTTTGCCAAGTCTCAATTCTCCTCTTGGTTTGAGTTTTCCACCAGTCTTCAATTTCAATTAACAGATGCAAATAATTAAGCTGTGCTTGAACTCGAACAATGGGGGATGCTCGATTGTCTGCGGTGACTTTGGTATAGGCTAAAAAAGTTTTTTGATAAGGCTCTAATGCCAGTTGGGGATCTTGGCGATCGATAATTTCAGTAATCTTATCATAGCGATCGCGATCGCGACTGCGATTTGCCAAAGCTTGTTCCACATTACCCAATGCCAACAATGTCGCCCCAAATTCAGGCGTATTTTGGGTAGCACGTTCGCTCAAACTTAACAATCTGGCAGATTCTTCTAGTTTGCCCTGGTGTTTTAAGACTTCTGCCAAACTCCGCAAACCAATACCTTGAATCGTTGATAACTGATTCTTACCTTCAAAATCCTCCATTAACTGATTGATTTGTTCGCGATCGCAATCGGGATTGTTGACTCCAAAAACAGCTAATAAAGTGTCGCAGGCTTTGGGATATAGTCCGAGATCCTGCAACACTTGAGCTTGATTGATCGAACTTTTTGTTCTGCCTAAAGAATCGTTTTGCTCTTGATATGCTGTTGCTGCTTGTTGCCAAGTGATGGCAGCGGTTGATAATTTACCTGTGCGATATAGCTGTTGTGCTGCGATCGCCAAATCCAAAGCTGGCGAAGATCGAGATGTCTGAGACTTGGCAGGCAAATGGAAAGCGACAGCCAATAAAGCGGAAAATATAAAAATAATAATTTTGTTAATAGTCATTTTTTTTAAAAAAGATCGTATTGTAGTTGTAGATATACTCCGCTTTCCTGTAGGGTATTGCCTGTAGAATTATCATTAATTAAAGGAATACCCCAATCGATCCGCGCTGATAGTTTTTCGTTGCTTTGCAAAATAAAACCCACCCCCGTACCCAATAAAGTAGTAAACTCAATCGATCGATCGTCTGTATTCCAACCAGTACCAAAATCAATGAAGGGCGCAAATTGGAGGCTGGTATTGAGCTTAGAGAAACGAGCAATAGGTAAGCGCAATTCCGCAGCAGCGGAGAAACCATTATCAGTCAATAGAGTATCCTGACGATAACCCCGCACCGTTGTCGCACCACCCAAACTAAATTGTTCCGTGGGTATTAAAGGATCGGTTGCCAATTGCAATTCCGAGCGGAATAATATCGTCGAGCCAACGGCAGGTATACCTTTAGGCTTACTCAACAATCTCAAATAAGATGCTTGTCCCCGCCAAGCGAAAAATTGGCTGTCGGGTTCGCTATCATTGATGGTAGCATCAAAAACATCTAGCCCAATATTAAACTGAGAACGAGCGGAAATGACTTGTCTGCGATTGCGTTGCAACCATTCTTGACCAAAACTTAAAGCAGAAGTACGAATTTCTCCCCGAGCATTTCCTCCTGGGGAGATACTGGTGGGAGTGTCGAGCAAAGAAGTATCGCTTTCTCTTCTGGATGCGGCGATATTAAGCGCAAATTCCCGACTAATTTCGGGGGTTGCTTTTTGGATAATTGGTTGTCGCCAGGTTAGGTTATAACTTCGGGATTCGATATCAATATCTATTTCTTCAAAATCAGCCTCGATTATTTCGTTTTGTGCCAGGCGAAAATCAAAACTAAGAGTACCATCGCGAGAATTAAGGGGTAGAGTATAATCTCCGCCATATTGGTTACTACCCTCAGTATTAAAAAAGCTTAAGTTGAATTCATCTCCGATACCCAAGAGATTGGCTTCTGATAGTTTAATACCCCGTTCAAAACTACCAATAGTAGGATTGCGATTGTTGTTGACTCTTGCTTGGAGGGTAAAAGTATCTGCACCTATAACCGAAACTTTGAGAGCATTTGTCCCTGGCTGGATCCCCGTCGATAACTCTGCATCCAGGCTGGCAATCAGAGGATTGAGTTGAATTAGTTGTAATGCAGATTGAACTTGATTGATGTTAAGGGGGGTAGAAATCCTGTTCTCTAAGCGATCGCGAATATAGTTTTCTGTTAACCTCCCTTCCTCGATATTGATTTCTATATCTGATAAAGTTCCCTCAACTACTTGAATCTGTACCGTTCCAGAACTAAGATTTTGGGTGGGAAGATAAGCCCCAGAAGTTATATAGCCTTGCCTGACATACAATTGGGTGATAGCACTAGCAGCTTGAACTAGTTGAGCAAAAGAAATAGGCTTGCCTGTAAAAGAAGCGATCGCTTTGTTTAATTCTGCTTCCTCGAATACTGTACTTCCGACAAAGGTAAATCGATCCACTACAATTGTCCCAGGAATATCTAAGACAGATTCGGGAAGAGGCGGAGCATCGAGAGAATCATTTAAGGGATTGTTCCTTGGGGGTAAAGGTTGGGGTTGAGGCGGTATATCGCGATCGGGGGTTAAAGGTTGGTTCGGCTGGGCTGATACTCCCGATCGCGGAACTATGCCCAGAACAATAAACAAAATGTAGATAAAAAGTTTGCCTAATTTTTGGAAATTCTTTGCATGGCGATCTCCAAGTAAAATAATGGCGTAGAGCAAATATTCCCAGAAAGCAATTTTAAGTTGATAACGAGAATGGAGATCGCCCAAATTGACTTGAGAATTAGGATATAACGCAATTTTAAGTCTACTAGAGCGGGACTTAGGGAACATGACAGTCAGGAGAATTAAATCGAGGAGTGTTATCAGAAGGTTGAGAGGTGAGGATAATTTCTCCTTTACTATTTTGATACCAGTTGCGAGCGGGACTGGGTAATAGAGCTTGTTTTTTCGGTTCTTCTTCTGTTCTAGTTTCGGTATTTGCTTGGGGAATATCAAAACTAACTATAGATTTACTGCTTAATGTTTCCCTGGGGCTATTGGGCAATCCTCCCCTACCTGTAACGGTTAGTTTGCTATTGTTAGCCAGAGTCGAATTAGAACAAGCTCTAGCTACGGTTTCTTCTGGTTGAGTCAACTTAATTGGCACCTCAACAATGCCAAAAGTAGCTTCTGGTTCTAAAGTATCAATTTCCACCACTCCATCTACCCCTAATCTTGAACTGGCACTGATTATACATTCTTGGCAGACAAATAATCCCTTCGCACTAATATCAATATTGCCACCCGTTCCGTTTTCCGCTTCTGCGGTAAGCTTGCTGGATTCTAAAACCACTAGATTTGTGCCAACAAGGTTAATATTGCCACCATTAGCATTGCCCGTTGCCGTTGCAGTAGTAGTACTGTTGCCACGCCAAAAAATATTACGACCTAAAATATCAATATTGCCACCATTGCCAAAGTTATTGGCAGCAGAGATTATCCCTTCGTCGTCCAATAAAATATCATTAGCCGACTCAATATTTAGATTCCCCGCACTTCCCGTTCCCAAACTTTGAACGTCAATACTCGCACCGTTTTGGATCTTTAAATTGCCAGTGTCGATTCTAATATCTCCCGATGCACCACTAGCTACTAAATCGGGAAATGCAGATCGTCCTGAGGTAGTGATAATTCCCCCTCGTTTCATATTATTAATCGTAGTTGTACCAAATAATTCTAGAGAATCCAGGACATTAATGTTGACACTACCTCCATTTCCCGAACCAAGAGTGGTGGCAGCAATTTCCGAACCATCTCGGATAAATAGCTTGCGGGCAGAGACTTGGATATTTCCCGCAGCACCATTAGTAAAAGAACTAGAGTTGATACCGCTGGCGAATCTAGGATCGGTAGGAATGCCCAAAATTTCGATGGTATCTGCTACATCAATATTGATATTTCCACCATCTCCACCACCACTAAAAGTCAAATTAGCATCGTCATTAATAAACCCCCCTGTAGTACTGCTAACAAAAGCATCTTCAATCGATAAGTTATCGGTTCGGAGAGTTACATTTCCTCCTTTTCCCTCGCCAATACTGGTGTTAGCATAAATTCCCGTGAATAATCGAGAACCAGAAGGGGTATTTCGCAGATTGATCGACTCTCTGGCATCAATGTTAATATTTCCTCCTGTCGCCTCGCCAAAAGTGGCGTTGACAATCGTGCCACCATTTTCCACTATCAATCTATCTGTATTAATAAAAATATTTCCTGCCGTCGCCAGACTGGTACTATCAACCCCCGCACCAATTTGTAGAGCCGAAGCATCAATCGTAATATCATTAGCGTTAACTTGGATCTCCCCTCCCGTGCCGTTGGTGAAAATCGGGCTAAAGATAATTCCTCCTTCGGCTATGTTTAAAGCATTAGCATTAACTTCTAAATTCCCTCCTATACCCTCGGCAGCTGTTCCGAGAAAGATTCCCGTGCCTCTTGTGCCTGGTGTTAAATTGCCATTTAAAGAGTTGGCTTGGAACGCTTCTTGAAATTCCCTGAATCCTATTCCCGTAATATTAACCTGGTCGAGAATATTGAGAACGATATTACCACCTCTACCCGAACCAAAAGTAGTAGTAGTAATAAAAGAGCGATCGCTTATATCCAAAGAGTTGGCAGCAATCTCGATTTCTCCCCCGTCTCCCGTGCCACTATTGTCACTAGAAATTTGACTGCCCCTAGTAAGAGTAAAAGAATCTGCTACTTCTAGATTAATTGTGCCTCCTAAACCCTCTTTTACTGCTGCGGTGATACCTCCTCCATCGCGCAAAGCAATAGTGTTGGCATTGATATTGAGGTTTCCTGCATTACCCGTACCGTCATTTCGCACGGTTACTTGCCCTCCGTTCATAATTTCTAACTGAGGCGTTTCAATAATGACATTGCCAGAGTTAGCACTAGGAGTTGGAGGTAAATTAAACAATTCTCGCAATGCGGGATCGAGAATGTTAGCTGAAGCAATAATGAGGCTGGGGTTAAGTGAATTTGGTACTGTACCCGTTACCATAATTGACTCGGAGGCATTAATCGTGACGTTTCCTGCATCCCCCGTCGCGGTAGCCGAAGCATCGACTCTTCCCCCCTCGATCAAAGTCAAATTTTTAGTATTTAGTTCGACATTACCCGCATTTCCAACACCCCCACTACCAGCGGTAATTTGACTGGGAGCAAAGGCGATGGGATTAAATCCCGACAGCAAGATTGATTCCCTGGCATTAACCGTGACATTTCCTCCAGAACCTGTACCGTTAGGGGTTGCCGTAACAGAGGCAATGTTTCCTCCATCCAAGGCGGTTAAATTTTGAGTAGTAATGTCGATCTCTCCCGCATCCCCTGTATTGTAAGTTTGAGCTGAAATAAGACTAAATTGATTGGGATTGATTTCGGCAAAGCCAATTACCCGCAAACTATCAGCAATATTAAGCTTGAGGTTTCCCGATGGGGCTTGAGTGTAGGTAGTACTGAGAATCTTAGCTCCGCCCGAAACTTCTAAATTGGGAGTATCAATGGTAATATTTCCCCCCGCACCATCTCCCAAGGGTTCGGTATAGATGCCAGTGGAAATAATTCCATCTTCGGCAATGCCATCTACTGTTAAAAATTCTCTAGCATTGACTTTTAGATTTCCCGAAGCTTCAGTCCCCTGATTTTGAATTAATACTGCCGAACCATCAGCGATCGCAATTCTATTTCCCTGAATTGCGATCGAGCCACTATTATTACCACTAGCATCAACCAAAGCTCGTTCTTCGAGATTAATATTTTTAAAGCTTTCTACCCCTTCATAGCTCAAAGAAAAATCCCTCTCGCCAAAAGCGATCGACACCGTACCTTCAGCAACGCTACCTAACTCGATTCTTCCTTGTTCTGAGATTAAAACACCCCCCGTAAAGGAAACGTCACCCCCCACCAATCCCAAAGTCCCGCCAGATTGCAGTTTTAAACCCGATACTTGTCCCCGATTGAAAGGAAAGAAAATAGGGATATCTAGGCTAAGATCGTGTCCTACCCCAGCTACATTGATTGCTCCTGAATTTTGCCCCAACTGCAAGCCCACGGGAACTCTCACCGTTAATAGAGGAGAAACAGTTAAATCTCCAGCACTAAACACCGTACCGTCTTCAAAAATAACGCTGTCGGCTGTACTACCCAAAAAAGAACCGCCAATTTGTAATCGAGCATTTGCGCCAAAATCAATGCCGTTGGGATTAATTAAAATTAAATTGGCATCGCCGTTGGCTCGCAAAAATCCATCAATAGTTGAGATAGAGCTTCCTGTAACCCGCCCAATAATATTATCGATTTCGCCAAGATTGTTAAAATAAGCCGTATTACCCGTATCTACGGAAAATTCTTGAAAGCTATGAAATAAATTGCCACCTTGGGTAGTTCCTCCCGTAATTTCTGCGATATTGTCACTATTATTCACTTCTGTAGATACAGTGTCATCTGGTACTATTTGGGCTTGTACCAAATCACCACGACTCAAACAGAAAAGAAGAGAAAAACCTCCATACAGCAAGGTAGCTAAACAAATTGATAATTTACCGTCGAGGCTTGATTTTTGGCTGTTATGATGATTTGTTGGTTTGATCGGTAATTTCTCAGGCATTGTTTAATTTTTCCAGTAAACAAAAAAATTGTTGCTTAAATTTAGCTACCTACTTTTAAGCTGTTATCTAAAAGCATACTGATGTTCCGAACTAAAATTCTATAGATCTATACTTAAATTTAATTTTTGTGATTCTTAAGGAGATTATTTTGTTACAATTACATCCTTAGAGATCGATCAACCTGATTATTTAAGGTGATTTTTTATCTCAGAGAGTTTTAATAATTAGTAACGCGCAAAGAGATTATGAGCAAACTAAATTACTTGAGGACTGCGATCGCCTTACCAGTGGCTTTTGGAGTTTTGGGGACTTATGGTCATCGAGTGAATGCGACAAATACGATTCAAGTTAGTTGTGACACTAGCACTTCTATTCCTACTATCGCTGCAACTTTATCCAATTCAGACAAATCTTCTGGTGATGTAGATCGAGCTTTTCAAACAACTCATATTTTGTCGTTTTTACCAGAATATTTTTCTACGGAAGAGGCATCTTTTAACTGTCAAAAAACAGCCGCATCTTTACAGAGTTACTATAGTAAGGGGGTGATGAACTATTTAGCTAGCGATACTATTGATGGCAAACCCGTAGTTTGTGCTGTGGAAAGAAGAGGCGTTAGCTGCGATGGATATAGCAGCGAAATACTATTTAGTTTAGATCGAGCAGTTAATCCCAACCAGCTTTTATATGATATGTTAGGCGAGGATTTTAAAAGTTCTCAGTCACCTTCTTATAGAACCCTCAGTCGTACCTACACAGATTTGCGCCCTACTTGGTGGCCATTTTAAGCTAGGAAATAGGGCGAAATAAGCTCGGATCTTCGTTGTTTGACTGAGTGCTAAATACAATTTTGTTTTGCTTGTTGGGCTGCTTGATAATCTGGTACTAATTTAATGGCTTGCTCAAAAGCATCAATCCCAGAAGATCTAGATTGAGATTGACAGAGAGTTGTGCCTAAATAAAACCAAGTTTGGGCTTGTTTGGTAGTTGAAAGTTGTTTGTTTTTTAAAATGTTTTCAAATTCTTTTTGTGCTTGTTGATAGCGTTTTAATCGTTTGAGAACAATCCCTTTGCCTATTTGGGCGGGAAAATAGTTGGGGGAATATTCTAAAGCGCGGTTGTAATTGGATATTGCAGTTTTGTATTGTTCTTTGTTTCTATAGCCGTTACCCAAAAAAGTCAAGGCTACTGCAAATTCACCCCTAACCCTCTCTTTGCCTCTAGTGTCTTCTATTTGTTCTAAAACTTTGATCGCTTCAGAAATAGTGACCAGAGACTCTTCCTCTTTGCCAATAGCTTTGAGGGATTCGCTTTTATTCATCAAAAAAATTGGATCGGTTTGATCTAAAGCGATCGCTTTATCAAATGCGAGGATCGCCTCTTCTGCTCGTTGCAGGTTATGTAAGGCTTCCCCTTGGCAATTCCACGCATATACTGCGGTAGGATCGATAATGGTAGCTGTAGAACAAGATTCTCTCATTTCACCATATTGCTGTAATCCAGCTAGGGCATAACCCCGATTAGTCCAAGCTTGAAAATAGTTGCTATCGATATTTAATAGCTGATTGTATTGGGCGATCGCTTCGTTAAAAGATTTTTGCTTGAGAAATTGATTGCCTTGTTTAAAAGCCGTTCTAACTTTAAGTTTTTTGCTTATATTCTCAAAAAATATTAAGATTAGGGCTAGTAAAGCCAATAATAACAGCAGGTTTTTCAAAGTTAAAGATTGTTTGGCTGTTTTCGGAGAACTAGGTACTACTGCCTTGGTCTTAGAGGGAACAATCGCCACAGCAGAATTATCGGAATGTTTTAGCTTGGTTATTTGGTTATCTATCCAACTGGGGTTAAATATCAGTTGATAAATACGATTGGCTACAACTAATTGCTCTTGTTGTTTTACCACTAAACCTGTTTTTAATAGCTCTTGCTGCTGAAGAGTGCGATCGGGGGCAACTACCGTAGTTAATATTTGATGGTAGAGTTGGAGCAGTTGAATCGGTTCGCTTTGTTGGTTATTAAGCAAACGGTCTTCAACGGCTTGGAGGTGTTTCCCTGCTATTCCCTCTCGCCAATTCTTAAGTAATCTGGTTTGAACTAAATAATCTACTTGCTCTGCTTCTTTTCCTCGAATAACTAGGTCGCGTTTTTCTCCAATAAGCCCGAAGAGTTTTTGAGTTAAAAAAGATTGACCTCCAGTCCAAAACAATACTTTTTCTAAAACTTTTTCCGAATAAGCTTCTCGATCTTCTAAATTAAGTAATTTTAACTTTATTTTATAAAAGCTTTCTTGTTGTCCTAGGGGAGCAAATTCGGACTCACTAGAGTACTTTAACTGTTGTGTTGTTGCTTTTTCAGATTCTGTTGGAGATTGGGGAGTTATGTATCGTAGGAAAAAATCAACTGTAGTTTGTTTGAGCCAGCCTGTGGCGATCGCTATTTCACCAAACTTCAATTTACTTTGCTTTTGTCGGTCTAGAATAGTTTGTATCTGTCGATCGTCTAGTAATGCAGCTTGTTTAAAATACTGACCTATGGGTTGCTGTGGTTTTTCTTGAATTAAAATCAACCAACTTTCAGCAAAAAAATCTGCTGTTTTGAGATTTATATGACCCTGAGAAGCTAAAATTTCTCCAATACGTCTATTTTGCGATTCTTGGCGTTGTTGTTGTAAGGCTTCTTTTATATCATCAGCAGATACAAGACCTGCTTGCTGCAAAACCGCACCGAGAGGTACTTTATTTTGAGATGGACACACGGTATCTAATGGTATTTAAGGATATGTAAATTTGTTCATTATATCTATGTAGTGATTTTCAGAACATTTTAAATTTTAATGATCGCAATCTTATTGATTTAGCCATTCTATCAATAATTGGACTTGATTTACACATTGGTAATCAAGACAAAAAAATCTTGTGTGTATTTTAATTTCTTCTTAAGAATTACTGAAAACCTCCTAATTATATGTTTCCTATCTCTAAATTTCAATTGAATTTTGATGTTTTTCTAGTTTTTGCACGGAAAAGTCATTTTCATAGTTGCGGTGGCAATTTTATATGTTAATATGTATTTCGTGGCAAACAAAGATTCAGTGAAATGCGTCTTTGATAAATATGAAAGGGACTGTAGTTCAGCTGGTTAGAATGCCTGCCTGTCACGCAGGAGGTCGCGGGTTCGAGTCCCGTCAGTCCCGTATATTTTTAACTACTACATTTTTGTTGTTTAAGTAGTTCATCAACTAGGGAACTGATGAAATAGATTTGATGAAATAGATTACTTCTACATGAACTACTCCTAGCTCACGGAGTAGGTAGGAGTATCCTAAAATCACGTTTGGGTTGCGGGTCTTATTCCGCTTCTAGATAAAGATTTCACATTTTCGTTAAAAATAGTTAAATTGATCGCTATTTGGTCAATATACATATTGATTGTCCTAAATTACCTTTGACCGACATTTCTGCACCGTTGTCCCAGGTGACAACACCTTCGAGGATATCAATATGAGGCTTATCTCCATCAAATATTTCCAAGATCGAAAGTTCTAAATATTGCGCCCAGGATTTGATGCCATCTCGACTAATAAATTGGTTAAGAACGCTATCGGGGTTGAGATCGTTTAAAGAACCTTGAAAAACCGCCCAATGAGAAGGAATATAAAATTCTAAAAACGAGAAAACCAGCTTTCCTCCTGGTTTGAGTACTCGTTTTGCTTCTGCTAAATATTTGTAACTTTGTTCGTGAAGCAGATGAGTTAAGACTGAAAAGAAACAGACAAAATCTGCTGAATTATCTGGTTCGGGGATAGTCAATCCTGGTGCTTGATAAAACTTCCAATCTGCTCTTTTGGTAACTTTTCGAGCATAGTTAAATAATTCAGGAATAACATCTATGCCAACATAAGAACCCGTTAAATATTCTTTGAGTTGAAAAGCCAATCTTCCACTACCACAACCTACGTCGATAACCGTATCTCCTCGTTGTAATCCCAGTTGTCTGAGCAAATAATATTCTAATAAGCCTCCCGCTTCAAAGTTGCCTCCAATTGCTAAAGATAGAGCCTCGTCTTCATCGTATTCTTGCTGTAAATCTTGTACTTTTTGGGTATAACTTTTAAGATAATCAGGTTTGTTCATATTGATCGTGTTAGAAAATTAATTAGCTAATCCAGACAATAAGCAGGAATTCAGAGTTAAAGTATCATGATACACAGGAATTAACCTAATACTGCTCTCGATCTAATTTTGATGTTTAAGTTATTCAACCGTTTTAAATCTTTAAAATCAAACACCAGTAATTCAAAATCCAATTCAGGTACTTTTCACCCCGACACTCCTGTAATTCCCCAAAATTCTGTCGATATCCAAAATATTTCGGTTTTCCGCCGCGAAAACTTTCCCCAAAACGAACCTACTCCCTGGTTAGATCGCCCAGATGCAGCCGAACTAGTCAAAAAACTAGTCGCTAACAAAACCCTCTCTCCAGAAGAAGGAGAACTTTGCTATAAATGGAGCGAAAATGGCTATGTAATCATCCCAGGTTTGTTTGATCGAGCTACTTTAGACAGTGCTTGGACAGAATACGAACGGGCGATCGCCGATGGTAAGATTAAGCCAGAAGAAGCTTGTGTGGTTAATGGCTTACCTGGGAGAAATCTCAACACCCATTTTCAGGTTAAGCAAATCGAACAATTACTCCGCGATCGCCGAATGACTAATATTATTAGTATGTTATTGGGGGCAAAATGCTTACCATTCCAAACCATTACAGGGCATAACGGTTCTCAACAACTAGAACATTCTGATGCCATCCACATGACCACCTATCCCATGGATTATTTGGCTGCAACCTGGACGACTTTTGAAGATATCGATCCTGATTCTGGTCCCTTGGTTTATTATCCCAAAAGCCATCGCATTCCCCATTTTCTTAGTCAAGAAGCCGAAATTAGCACTGATGAATTCGAGCGAGGGGGTTATATCCCCTATCATGAGAAATACGAACCCCAATTGCAAAAAATCATTAAATCCCATCAACTTGAGCCTAAATATTTTCATGCAAAAAAAGGAGATGTTTTGATTTGGCACTCAAACCTAATTCATGGAGGCTCTCCTAGAAAAAACATGCAGCTTTCTCGCAACGCTTTAGTTTGTCATTATTTTGCCGCAGGCTGCATTTGCTACCACGATTTGGCATCTAGCATTTCTCATGTTCACAGCTAATTTTAATTTACTGAAAAACTACAGCAGGTAAAACGCACAGAATTTCTAATCCTTGTTGTAAACTATATTCTACTCGCGATTAAGGTGATAAAAATGGAGATAGACTATCCAGAAGATTTAAAATACCTAGATACTCACGAATACGTGCGTTTTGATGGAGAAATTGCCACAATTGGAGTTAGTGCTTTTGCTCTCGATCAGTTGGGTGACGTGGTTTTTCTGGAGCTTCCAGAAGTAGGAGATGCCATCGAAGTAGGAGAAACATTAGGCACAATTGAATCAGTCAAAGCAGTAGAAGATCTCAACCCTCCAGTATCAGGAACAGTCATTGAGCGCAACGAAACAGCCATAGATGCACCTGAAACTTTAGCAGAAGATCCTTATGGTGAAGGCTGGTTGATCAAAGTTAGGCTAGACAATCCCGACGAGGAACTAGATGATGTTCTCTCGGCTGCGGAATATCGCGCTCAAGTTGAAGGAATGGATGGAGAATAATTGAACCAACGGGGAGATAGTGCTTTGAAACTGTTGATAAGATTAATTTGGTGATAATAGTTTCTTTTACCGAACAAATTTGTTAACCTTTATTACAAATATATAAACCAAGTGGTTGCGTCAATATTTAAAGCGGTGCGCCACTATTTTTTTACTTAAACCCAAGTAATATTTTTTATTAACATGGTTAATCTGAACTCGGCTGTAGAGTCCCAAACTGCAAAAGTTAACAAGAATATTAGTACAAGCCCACCTAGAGAGAATACATCTTTGTTTGCCGAGCGACATATTGGAACAAACGAGCAGGAAATACAAGAAATGCTGCAAGTTTTGGGATTAGCTAGTTTAGACGAACTAATCAATAAGACTATTCCCCCTGCAATTCGTCTGATTCAGCCCTTAAATTTGCCCCCAGCTTTAAGCGAATCAGCAGCTTTGGCAAAATTGAAAGCGATCGCATCTCAAAACCAAGTTTATCGCTCTTTTATTGGCATGGGTTATCACAACTGTATAACTCCTCCTGTAATTTTACGAAACGTCTTAGAAAACCCTGGTTGGTATACCTCTTATACTCCCTATCAAGCAGAAATTGCCCAGGGAAGACTAGAAGCCTTGCTCAACTTCCAAACTATGATTATCGAGCTAACAGGCTTGGAAATCGCCAATTCTTCCCTATTAGATGAAGGTACGGCAGCAGCAGAAGCGATGAGCATGAGTTATGGCTTGTGTAAAACTAAAGCCAATGCTTTTTTTGTGGATGCAGGTTGTCATCCTCAAACCATTGAAGTAATTAAAACCCGCGCTTTACCTCTAAAAATAGAAGTAATTGTCGGTGACTATAATTTGTTTAATTTTTCTACACCAATATTTGGCGCATTGCTACAGTATCCCACTACAGAAGGTACAGTTCGAGATTATAGTCAGTTTATCGATCGCGTCCACGAAGCAAAAGCCCTCGCCACCGTAGCAGCAGATATTCTCAGCTTGGCTTTATTAACTCCCCCTGGGGAATTTGGGGCAGATATTGCCGTAGGAAGTACTCAAAGGTTTGGCGTACCCTTGGGTTATGGAGGGCCTCATGCAGCTTATTTTGCTACTAAAGAAAAATACCAAAGACAAGTACCAGGAAGAATTGTGGGAGTTTCTCAAGATGCTACGGGGAAACCTGCTTTGCGTCTAGCCCTCCAAACTAGAGAGCAACATATTAGAAGAGAAAAAGCTACCAGTAATATTTGTACCGCGCAGGTTTTATTAGCGGTAATAGCTTCCATGTATGGAGTGTATCACGGTAGATCGGGCATAAAAGCGATCGCCCTGCGGGTTCATCAGCTTACAGCAGCTTTGGCAGCAGGTTTACAACAGCTAGGATATAGTATTGCATCCCCAGATTTTTTTGATACTATTCGGGTCGAAACAGGGGATAAAAAGGCGATAGATTTAATCGAGATTGCTGCGGATAATAAAATTAATTTACGTTGGTTAGACGATCGCGCCCTCGGCATCTCTTTAGATGAAACTACCAGTCAAGAAGATGTGATTCTTCTCTGGCAAATCTTTGCAGGTAATCTGGAATTGCCTTTTGAAGTGGCAGAATTACTCAACCACCAATCATCAAACCTCAAAACCGAGTATCTACGCACTAGTGACTATTTAACCGAAAAAGTATTCAATCGCTACCATTCCGAAACAGAATTATTGCGCTATCTCCACCAACTAGAAACCAAGGACTTGTCCCTGACAACTTCGATGATTCCCTTGGGTTCTTGTACCATGAAGTTGAACGCCACAGCCGAAATGATTCCCGTAACTTGGGCAGAATTTGGTAACATTCATCCTTTCGCCCCTTTAGAACAAGCGCAAGGCTATCAGCAGCTATTCCAAGAACTCGAAGAATGGTTGGGAGAGATTACGGGTTTTGCTGGTATTTCCCTACAACCCAATGCAGGTTCTCAAGGAGAGTATGCGGGGCTACAGGTAATTCGTCAATATCATCAATCTAGAGGAGAATCTCACCGTCATATCTGTCTAATTCCCGAATCAGCCCACGGAACAAATCCCGCTAGTGCGGTAATGTGTGGGATGAAGGTAGTTGCTGTAAAATGCGATCGCGATGGCAACATCGACCTCAAAGATTTGCAAGTAAAAGCAGAAAAGCATCAAGATCATTTAGCTGCCTTAATGGTGACTTATCCCTCCACTCATGGAGTATTTGAGGCGGGAATTAAAAGTATTTGCGCAGTTGTCCATCAATGTGGCGGACAAGTATATATGGATGGGGCAAATATGAATGCCCAAGTAGGTCTGTGTCGCCCAGGAGATTTTGGCGCGGATGTCTGTCACCTCAACTTACACAAAACCTTTTGTATTCCCCACGGTGGTGGCGGTCCAGGCGTTGGACCCATTGGAGTCATGCCTCATTTAGTGCCGTTTCTTCCTGCAACTCCCACCACACCCCAAGATGCTAGCCCGATAGGAGCAATTTCTGCTGCACCTTGGGGTAGTGCTAGTATTTTGGTTATTTCTTGGATGTATATCGCTATGATGGGGACAGAGGGCTTAACTCGGGCGACTCAGGTAGCGATTCTCAATGCTAACTACATGGCAAAACGTCTCGAACCTAATTACTCGGTATTGTTTAAAGGAGAATCTGGTTTTGTCGCCCACGAATGTATTATCGATTTACGTCCGCTAAAAAAAGAAGCGAGAGTGGAAGTGGATGACGTAGCCAAGCGACTTATGGATTTTGGATTTCACGCCCCTACGGTATCTTGGCCTGTAATTGGTACGGTAATGATCGAGCCTACGGAAAGCGAATCAAAAGAGCAACTAGACCGCTATTGTGAAGCAATGTTAGCTATCTACAGAGAAGCAAAAGCGATCGCCCATGGGGAGATAGACAAAGACAACAATCCTTTGAAAAACGCCCCCCACACTGCCGAATCCCTAATCTGTGGCGACTGGAATCGTCCTTATACTCGCGAACAAGCAGCCTATCCCGCCCCCTGGACTAAAGAACATAAATTTTGGACTCCTGTAGGTAGAATCAATAATGCTTACGGCGATCGCAACTTAGTCTGTTCTTGTGTGGGGATGGAAGCATATCAGGATTAGGTAGCTGAGGACTTGGAGACTGTGGAGACAAAGCATGCCTTGTCTCTTCTTACGCCCCATTTCTCCCTAAAACCCCTGAAATAATCTCCGCAACTTCTCCTGGGGCTTCCACCATGGCTAAATGACCGCAGTCGGGTATAGCGAATACATTACTATCTTGATTGGAAAACAGGTAGTGGAAACTAGCCAAATGATTGACATATTTTATTTCCATCACTTTATCTTTTTCTCCTGCAATGAAGTAAACTGGTTGTTTTAGTCGCGATACTAATTGGGGTAATAAGTGTACTTCTGCTTCGGTAGTTGATTCTAACAATGCACCCAATGCTGCTTCTCCATCAGCCTGAATAAAGTCAATAATTCTTTGACGACCCCACTTTAAATCTAACGGTCGCGCTACCATCATGCGGGAAAAAAACACGCTCAAAAATGGTATATAACGCAACCAGTCAGGACGAAATTTTACTAATTGTCGACCTGCATTCCGAAAGCGTTCAAATTCCTCTTTTAAATAAATCCCGCCGCCTGCATTAAGACCAATTACTCCTTCGATAATTTCAGGACAGATATCTGCGGTCCACAAAGCAACGCTACCACCTAAAGAGTGTCCAATTATCCAAGCCCGTTCAATTTCCAAATTTTGTAGTAGCTCTTTCAAATCCTGGGCGTAGGCATTGAGACTATAGTTTTTAGATTTGCGGTCATTTTGACTAATTTTTGTAATCCTAGAGTCACCAAAACCTCGGGCATCGTAGATCAGACATTGATATTCCGACTGCAATAATTGCACCACAGGTTGCCAATAATTACGGCTTAAAAGCCAGCCATGAACGAATACTAACACAGGAAGCTTGGGGTTGGCAGCGGGGGGGGGTTAGCTCATAAAAATGAGGTATTTCCGATATACTAATGGATGGCATTTTTTTATCGTATCATCATCTTTCAGAGCTTTTAGAAGCCTTTGGATTTAGTATAAAATGCTTTTGGGTCAGAAAATAGACTAATATAACTAAGATATATAAATATATCCTGTTAAAATCACCAATCAATAAAGCCATATCCGCATGGTGTTTTGGAAAAAACTGTTCAGTAATTCAGATACAGTAGCAACATCAGAAACTACTGAGGCTGGTAATGGGTTATTAAACTCAGACAGCGACAATAGCGATCTGCCTCAAATAGTATTTAGTACCGATAGAGAACTAGATCTATACGAACTTGAGGAACTCTGCGATCGCGTTGGCTGGGCTCGCCGTCCTCTAAAAAAAGTCAAAAAAGCTATCAATCATAGTTTTTTGGTGGTTTCGATGTGGGAAGTTAAAAATAAAAAACGTCGTTTAATTGGTTTTGCTCGTGCTACCTCCGACCACGCTTTTAACGCCACTATTTGGGATGTTGTAGTAGACCCTACTTTTCAAGGTCGAGGTTTGGGCAAAGCAATGATGAAATATGCTATTACTCAATTACGCAGCGAAGATATCAGCAATATTACTCTTTTTGCCGACCCTCAAGTAATCGATTTTTATCAGCGACTTGGTTTTATTCTCGACCCCGAAGGTATTAAAGGGATGTTCTGGTATCCAGACTAATTAGCACAAAGCAACTGACAACTGATAACTGATAACTAATAACTGAATAGGAATTGCAATGTATTTAGTAACTGGTGCTACGGGATCGTTAGGTAGAAGAATTGTCAAACAATTGAGGAGTGATGACCAGCTAACAAGAGCCTTTGTGCGTTTATCTTCAAAATTTGGCGAATTGTCAGATCGGGGTGCAGATATTTTTATTGGTGACTTAAAGCAAGAAAGAGATATTGAGAAAGCTTGTCGCGATATAAACTATATTATCAGCAGCCATGGATCGGGCAATGACCCTCAAGCTCTAGACTATCGAGCTAATATCGATCTGATCGATCAGGCGATCGCTAATAATGTAGAACATTTTGTGTTTATTTCGGTTTTGGGCGTAGATCGCGGTTACGAAGATTCTGTGACTTTCAAAGCAAAACGAGAAGTAGAAAAGTATTTAATCAATAGCGGTTTGAGCTATACAATTCTGCGTCCTTCAGGATTTGCTAATAATCTTATTCCTCTAGCAGAAAGGTTTCGAGACACGGGAATATATTTATCTATTGGCGAACAAAAAAATCGTTCCTCAATCGTCAGTACTGACGATCTTGCCACAATTGCGATCGCTTCTTGCCAAATTGAAGCAGCAAAAAATCAAATATTTGCCGTAGGTGGACCCGATAGTCTCAAAAGAGAAGATATTCCTCGTATTTTCTCTCGTTTATTCGATCGCGAACCAATTGTCATCAATCCACCCCTACAACTATTTGACGGTTTGAGAGCGGGAGTCGGTTTAATTAATCCCCAACTAAATAAGTCTTTGGGTACATTAAGGACTCTTTTAGCCCATGAATTTTACTGTACTCCAGAAGAAATATTTCGCTTAGAATCGACTTTTGCGATCGAGATGGAATCTCTAGAAAGCTTTCTGCGTCGTTATGTAGGACAAAGTTAGTCTCGGAGTTTTGAAATTAATTAATCAATTAATGCGATCGCATTAAAAATAGGTCAAGTTCGATTCAATCGAACTTGGCTTTTATTTTGACAATCCTCAATCGTATCTGCTTAATTTTGTCAAAACCATCGTAATTTTAGAATACTGTCTTAAAAAAGAGTCAGGAATGATTATTTACTACTTATTACTTACTTAGCTATCTGGGTAAGTTGAAATTATGGAGCGATCGAAAATTATTTAATTTACAACCTATTAGTTTCGCTCGAATTTAAGTAACTAACGCCAAAGCAAATCACAAAAGTCATCATGGAAAATATTTATCCTGCTAGCCCAATAGATGTTCCTCCAAATCTACGAAAACCCAGAAAGAGCTACAAACAGCGAGCCATATTAGCAATGGTGGGGCTGTCACTATTTGTCACCTTATACTTCACTTTAACCTCTTGGTTTATTTGGACGGCTTATCGATTATTCACCACTCCTAATGTGGAGTTTGAAGGAATGTTTATTGGAGTTTTATCCAGTTTTCTGGCGGTGTTTATGGTAAAACCATTGCTGCGAGTTAGGCATAGTTCCGAATCTAAAGATATTGAAATTACAGCCAAAGATGAACCCCGACTATTTGAATTCATCTATCGCCTTGCAGATGAAGCTCAAGCACCGCGACCTCACCGAGTCTTTTTATCTCCAAGAGTTAATGCTGCCGTTTTTTATGATGTTTCCATTTTAAATTTATTTTTCACCTCTAAGAAAAACTTAGAAATAGGTTTGGGGTTGGTCAATATTTTGACTTTGGGAGAATTTAAGGCAGTTTTAGCCCACGAATTTGGTCACTTTGCTCAACGTTCGATGGCGGTAGGTCGTTGGGTTTATATTGCCCAACAAATCGCTTCTCACATTATCCACGAACGAGATGCTTTAGATAAATTCTTGAGAGTTTTGTCTCGCGTCGATATACGAATTGCTTGGATTGGCTGGCTCTTATCCTTAATTGTTTGGTCGATTCGTTCTTTGTTAGAAACAGCATTTCGCTGGTTACTTTTGGCGCAGCGCGCACTGTCGAGAGAAATGGAATTTCAGGCAGATTTAGTCGCAGTATCCCTCACGGGTAGCGATGCTTTAGTCCATGCTTTACATCGCATTCATGCAGCGGATGATGCTTGGGATCGCACCTTGAGTTTTGCTAGTTCGGAGATGAGAAATAATCGCCTGGTGACGGATTTGTTTACGATTCAAAACCATTCCATCAACAAAATGAGAGAAATTCTGAACGATCAAGAATACGGTCAAGCACCTAAGTTACCAGATCTAGAACCAGAAAATCACCGTGTATTTCAAGCTGCGATCGCCGAATCTCCCCGTATGTGGTCGACTCATCCTTCCAATGTCGATCGCGAAAACAACGCCAAGCGAATTTATGTTGCTAATGCTTGTGACAATCGCTCTACTTGGGATTTATTCGCCAATTCTAAACAAATACGACTAAAAATGACCAAAAACCTACTTGATGGTGCGTCTCCTTCTAATGATGCTAAGTCGGTCAATATCCAAGATTCTCTCGAACAATTCGATCACCAATACAGTCGTCTCTACTTAAATCCCCTCTATCAAGGCAATTACTTGGGTCGTTCTATAGTGGGTCATGCAGCTAGTACTCCAGAGTTGTACGAATCGTCCCATAAAAATCGCAATCTAGAACAAGATCTAGCCTCTCTATATCCCGAATCATTAGTTGACGATTTAGAAAAACTCAGAGTTTTAGAAAGTGAGAAAGCATCTCTAAGAGCTTTGCAAGAAGGATATGTCAAAGCTCCTGAAGGTGTCATCAGACATCGAGGAAAAACTATTTCTCGTCTAGATCTACCTTCGACCATTGCCCAAGTCAATGTGGAGTTGAGAGCAGTCAAGGAAAGAATTCTATTCCACGATCGCCTTTGTCGAACTACTCACCGTAGGATTGCCGTTAAGATGGGTCGTGGTTGGGAACAATATTTAGTTGGTTTGCTAGAGATTTTGCACTATACAGACCATACAGAAGCCAATTTAAGAGATGCTCTGGGGTATTTAGATAATGTGGTGGGAGTGATTACCGCAGACGGCAATGTTAGCGGAAAAGAATTGCAACGTTTGTTAGTGGCTGCCACGGAGGTTTATCAGGTTTTGGCTTTGGTATACGAACAAAGTAGTTTAGTTAAAATCGATGCCAATCTATCTCAAGCCTTTGACAATCTTACTTGGGGAGAAATATTAGGCTCATTTGAGCTTGTTAGTCCCGACAGACAAAATATCAATCAGTGGATGAATATAATTCATAACTGGTTTGGGGTAACTATCAATGCTCTTTCTGCATTAAAACTAGAAGCATTAGAACAATTATTAAAAGCAGAGGAAATGCTATCTAATGCCTATCGTCAATCAGAAACATTAGAAACAGCCCCCGATCCTTCCCAAACACCAGAACAATATTCTGTTTTGTTGCCAGGTAAAGAACGAAAAAGACAAACTCGCTTGGGTTGGTGGGATAGATTCCAAACCGCAGATGGTTTAGTCCCACAAATCTTGAGATTGGTTGTAGCAGGAACGATTATCGCTTCTGTTCCGATAGCTGTAGCGACTTTGAGTCAATAATGAGGGGCAAGAATAAAGTTTTACCACAAGCTATCGCTTTAGTTGACAATCTTTTGTTACAATTGTCGGCGTGAAAATAATATTGACAAGATAGATATATTAATTGAGCCAACAACCATTAGATACTGTAACTCTAAGCGATCCCAGTCTCGATACATTGACTCAAGAACTAGCTGCGATTCAGCAAACTGGTTCTAAGAGAATTGCGTTACTAGGTTCTCGCCACGTACCGATTATGCACCAACAGCTAATCGAGATGATGAGCTATGCCTTAGTTTTAGGGGGAAATCGCTTGCTTACCTCTGGAGCTATCGGCACTAATTCAGCAGCAATAAAAGGTGCAATGCGTGCCGATTCTAACCTGCTGACGGTAATTTTACCTCAAAGTTTATCTCGTCAACCCAAGGAGTCCCGCAGTCAATTGGAAAACGTAATTCATCTAATTGAAAACTCCAAAAACGATAATCTTTCTTTGGGCGAAGCTAGTGCTATGTGTAATAGCGAAATTGTTGCTCGCTGCGATCAACTAATTTGTTTTGCTTTTCATGACAGCAATACTTTATTAAAAACCTGTCATGAAGCGGAAGATTTACGCAAAATAGTCACTCTGTTTTATTTTGATTGAATAACGATAATTAACACCCATTAAATAAGCACATGAAATTATCTGTTGATATAATACTGCTCTGTTCGGTGGTGGGGGCAGTAATTTTAGTGTACGCGCCTTTTTTGGTAGTTGGTTGGGGGCGTTTGCAAGCAGGATACGACCAATCTGCCCCGAGAGCGATGTTCGATAAATTACCCCCTTATGCCCAAAGGGCTACCTGGGCGCACCAGAATAGCTTTGAAGCCCTGACAATTTATGGCTTAGCTGCACTGATGGCTTATGCAACGGGGGTGGATTCAGACTGGGGGAGGAATGCCGCGATCGCTTTTTTAGTGGCTCGCCTGTTTTATTCTGTGTTTTATATTGCTAATATTCCTGTCGGGCGATCTCTCATGTTTGCGATCGGTTCTCTTTCTGCTTGGACTTTATTTGGTTTGAGTATTTTGCAAATTAGTCACTAGTTACGATCAGGAAACCCGATCGTTTCCGCCTTATTTTCGGCGCGATCGGGCTATCTTGACTTATAAATTAAATTAAATTCTGTCTTCCATCATTTTTTGTACCGCTTCAGCAATTTGTGCGGGCTGCACGATGGTTAAACTTTCCAACTTGCCATTGTACGGTGTGGGAATATCTTGAGAAGATAGACGCAATACAGGGGCATCTAGCTCGTCAAATAGCTGCTCGTTGATTAATGCTACTAATTCCGCAGCAATACCACCAGTTTTCATACATTCTTCAACGATGATTACTTTATGAGTTTTGCGGATCGATTCGCTAATGGTTTCCATATCAAATGGCTTGAGAGAAATTAGATCGATAATTTCTGGATCGTAGCCTTGTTTTTCGATCTCTTTAACTGCTTGAGTACAATGGTGACGCATCCGCGAATAGGTGAGGATAGTTACATCCTTTCCTTTACGTACCATTTCTGCTTTATCTAAAGGTAGAACGTACTCATCATCGGGCAGATCGTCTTTGAGGTTGTAGAGTAAAACGTGTTCAAAAAATAGTACGGGGTTATCGTCTCTGATAGCTGCTTTGAGTAAACCCTTGGAGTTATAGGCTGTCGAACAAGCAACAATTTTCAATCCTGGTACAGCGTGAAAATAGGCTTCCAATCGTTGAGAGTGTTCTGCACCCAACTGTCTGCCCACACCCCCAGGCCCTCTAATTACCATGGGAATTTTAAAGTTACCGCCAGATGTATAGCGCAACATCCCTGCGTTATTAGCAATTTGATTGAATGCCAACAGTAAAAAACCCATGTTCATCCCCTCAATCACGGGGCGCAAACCAGTCAAAGCTGCTCCCACAGCCATGCCACAAAAGCTATTTTCCGCAATAGGAGTATCTAATAAACGTAGATCTCCATACTTTTTGTATAGATCTTTGGTGACTTTGTACGAACCACCATAATGTCCGACATCTTCGCCCAAGACGAAGACAGTTTTGTCTCTTGCCATTTCTTCGTCTGTCGCTTCTCTCAAAGCGTTAAACATTAAAGTTTCAGCCATAATAATTTATCCTTCAGTCACCAAAAATTAATATTATCATTACCAGATTGGTACTATGTAACTTTATATAGTTTAGGCTTTAAAAGCAAAAGCTCATAGGTTATTACTACTCAATTGTTAGTTCAATATGACTTCCGCCACCCTCAATAGTTTTATTACTCAATCTGAAGCCCTCGCTTTAATTGATTTTGCGATCGCCCAATCTCAAGCAGATGGTGTATTTGTGAGTCTGGATGCTTGCGAAAAAGCCCTCAGTCGCTTTAGCGAGAATCAAATTAGTCAGAACGTCCGCAAGAACACTTTTAGCCTGACGATCACTAGTTATTTTGGCAAGCGGAGTGCCACCGCTTCTACAACACAATTGGATCGAGATGCGATCGCCTTGACTGTCAAGCGGGCTGAAGATCTTGCCACCATTGCCCCAGAAGATCCTGAATGGGTAGAATTATTACCCGAACAAACTTATAGTAGTCGTATCCCTGCCTTCGATCCCCCTACCGCTACTCTTTCCCCCCTCAAAAAAGGTCAAATAATTCAACAGGTATGTTCTTTGAGTCAGGATGCAGCAGTCAACGGCTCGGGTACCCTGAGTTTTAGTGCGGATCTTTATGCTATCGGTAATTCGGCGGGTTTGCGAAGTTGCGATCGCTCTACGGAAGCGGATTTTAGCTATACTGCCCGTATTGACAATGGTTCTAGCTGGAATCGTTGTACTGCCTGGAGTATCGAACAATTACCAATTATGGAATTAACCAAAAAAGTAATTGAACGGGCGATCGCTTCGAGAAATCCACAAGTTGTTCAGCCTGACGACTATACCGTCGTTTTTGAGCCTTCTGCCTTTGCTAGTTTGCTTCCTTGGGTAATTTGGAATCTGGATGCCCGTGCAGCGGATGAAGGACGTTCTTTTATGTCTCTCAGGGATGATTCTGGCAAGCCTATCGGCAGTAAAGTTGGCGATCGACTATTTAGTCCTATGGTGCAAATCCAGCGTAATTCCGCCCATCCTCTGTTGCAAGGAGGTAGGTTTTTTGGCAATGGTTTACCGAATGAGGAGTTGAATATTATCCGAGATGGTATTCCCCAAACTCTTGCTTACAGTCGTTATTGGGCAAAAGAAAAAAGTCAAGAAGCTACTGGCGTAATGTCTCCAATTGTGATGGCGGGTTCGGATAAAACCGTGGCGGATTTGGTTGCTAGTACGGAAAGAGGTATTTTTGTCAGTCGTGCTTGGTATGTGCGTTATGTTAATCCTCGCACTTTGGAAGTTACGGGAATGACTAGAGATGGTACTTTTTTGATTGAAAACGGTAAGATTTCTTATCCAATTAAGAATCTACGCTTTAATCAGTGTTTGCCTGAGATGTTGAATAATATTGTGGGGGTGAGTCGGGTTAAGCGTTGTGGTGGTAGCGTTATTCCTGGTTGCAAAGTGGAGAATTTTCACTTTAGCAGTATTACCGATAGTATTTAAGACATTCAACATTAGAGATTGAGTAATTATGAAAAGCGATCGCATCTTTCTCGGATTTAAGCGATCGCTCTAAAAATTATTTCATATCGTAGCCGAACAAATTAGCATCCACCTCACCCAGATCTATATCTCCCAAACCGTATTCTTGCCAACGTCTCGATACCATTGCCGATACATCATCATCAGATTCTAAAGGTTCGCCCCATTCGTGGTTAGTTTCGGGAGGAATTTTGGTGGTTGCATCGATACCCATCCGTCCGCCCAAACCAATTTTTTCACTAGCAAAATCTAAAGTGTCAAAAGGAGTATCGGGCAGAATAAAGACATCGCGAGAAGGGTCTACTTTAGAACTAATTGCCCATACTACCTGACGAGGATCGCGGATATTAATATCTTTGTCTACCACAATCACAAACTTAGTGTAGGTAAATTGGGGTAAGGCACTCCAAAAGGCTAAAGCTGCCCTCCTTGCTTGACCAGGATAGGCTTTATCAATAGAAATAATTGCTGCTTTATAGCTTAACGCTTCCATTGGCAGGAAGAAATCGACTATTTCTGCAACTTGTTGGCGCAAAATGGGAGTATAAATCCGATTTAAAGCGATCGCCATCATTGCTTCTTCTTTGGGAGGACGACCGCTAAAGGTAGTTAAATAAATGGGATCTTTACGATGGGTCATGCAGTGGAAACGCACGAGAGGAGAGTCTTCAACTCCACCGTAGTATCCCATGTGATCTCCAAATGGCCCATCGGGTAGCATTTCTCCTGGGGTAATTGTTCCTTCTAAAACAAACTCAGAATCTGCGGGGACTTCAAGATCGACAGTTTGGCATTTGGCTAACTTGACTCCACTACCACCATACAATCCTGCAAACAACCATTCAGATAGATCTACAGGGATAGGAGTAGCTGCTGCCATAATAATCATGGGATCGACTCCTAAAGCGATCGCAACTTCTAATTTTTTACCCGCTTCGGCTGCTTTTCTCAGGTGTCTTGCACCACCACGGACAGATAACCAGTGAACGGTCATGGTGGTTTTAGACTGTAGCTGGAGACGATATACCCCAACATTGGGCGTTCCAGTTTCAACATCTTTGGTGATGACCAAACCCAAAGTAATAATTTTTCCCGCATCCCCAGAATAGGGGCGAATCATCGGGATTTTATTCAGGTCTAATTCTTCTTCTTCTAAAATTACTTGCTGGCAGGGGGGAAAGAAATCACGTCCTGGTTTTGCCTTGAGAACATCAAACAGTACTTTGCCAAAATCTACAGCTTGCTTGATTTTCTTAGGTGGCTTGGGTTGTTGCAACATGGCAAGTTTTGAACCCAACGTTTCCAATTCTTCTGGGGCTTCCATGTTCATCGACCAGCAAATTCTCTCTACCGTCCCCATTAGGTTTACGGCGACAGGAAAAGGCGAACCTTTGACGTTTTCAAATAGTAGTCCAGGTCCTCCTGCTTGCAGCATCCGATTAGAAATTTCGGCTATTTCTAATTCAGGATCGACCAAAGCAGAAATGCGTCTTAGTTGTCCTTTCGATTCTAAAAGTTTAATAAATCCCCGTAAATCTCTAGCCATATAAAGAAATGTAAAGCAATAGTTCTATTATCAGTCTAGAAGAGTTAGGGAGCAATCTCCAATCAGTTTGCCATATCGTCTGAGGTGAAAACTATTTGAAGATTTGATTTTAGCGATCGCTTTTTAGAGAGATTTTGAGATCGTAATCTTGATTCATGGCATCGATCACATTGTGTAGGGCATCAATAAATTCGCTTTCCGAACTAGAATTCAAAGCATTTAGCAGATAATTTCTACCTCCTTGAGGTTGACAAAGGAATTGGATTACCCGATCGTTATTACTTTGATTCTTCATGGGAACAATTTAGATTAAAAATGTTATTTGTAGTTAGATATACTTAAAATTATCTATCCCTATTAGACTACATTTCTTCAGTTAAAGAACTAATGCGATCAATAGAAATAAGTTATACTACGGGGCAATACTTATAATAACAAGTTAAAATTGTCTACTTTGATATTGTTTGCTGCTTCTTTTTGATTAAGGCGATCGCAATTAATAATGAATAATGAACTAAAAAAAAGATTGCATGAGTACTTAATTCAAATAGTTCGAGAAAGAGATCCTTATCTGGCTTCTGGAGGACATTTCTTCGTTAGAGAGTATATTCGCGAGTTCTTGGGACAATATGGTGCAATAAAAGTTCATGAATTTCAGTTTCGAGGCAAAACTCATCAAAATTTGATTCTCAATCTCAACTCTGCTGCTGAGTCTAATTTACCCCCTATTTTGATTGGCGCACATTATGACGGCGTACCTGGAACTCCTGGGGCTGATGATAATGCTACGGGAGTAGCAGTCTTATTGGAATTGGCAACGGTTTTTTCAACTAACCCTGTAAAATATCCCATCCAATTAGTAGCTTTCGATCTTGAAGAATACAATCGCGCGGGTAGTTTTGCATACGCTAAATATTTAAAAAATAAAAAGCAAAAATTGAGGCTAATGCTATCTTTGGAAATGCTGGGATATTGCGATCGCGCAGTCAATTCCCAGAGATATCCTGACATAATTAAGCCTTTCTATCCAGACACGGGGGATTTCATCGCTTTAGTCGGTAACTCCAGTGCATTCCTCGATTTAGTCCGTCTCAGTCGGCAAATAAAACGCAATGGTACTCCCTGCCAAATACTGCCCGATCCTAGTAGCGGTAAATTAGTCCCCATCACAGGATTTAGCGATCACTTTGCTTTTTGGCAACAAAAATACCGTGCCATTATGGTGACTGACACGGCAATGCTGCGCAATCCTCATTACCACAAGCCTAGCGATACCATCGATACCCTAGACTTAGATTTCTTGACTGATGTATGTCAAAGCTTGATTGCTGCATTAAAAACAATTCAATAGAGCGAATCGTCATTCGTCCCTAGCAACCAATTAATACTGATATTTAATGCGATCGTAAACATTAATATATTGCACCCCCGCACTCTTCCAAGAATAGTCATATTCCATTCCTTGCTGGACTAACTGCTCGAATTCCTTGGGATATTCATAGAACAAGCCGATCGCTCTTTCCATTGCCGATTCTAAAGCATAGTTATCTGTTTGATAGAAGACATAGCCGTTGCGTTTTTCTGGAGCATGATTGAGATCGTAATCGCGATCGAATACCGTACTCAACAAGCCTCCCACGCCCCTCACAATTGGTACTGTACCGTATTTCAGACTAATTAACTGAGTCAAACCGCAGGGTTCAAATTTACTAGGCACGACTACCATATCTGCCCCTGCATAAATTAGGTGGGCTAATTCTTCATTGAAACCAAGCTCTAAATGTACGTCGGGGTTATCGTTAAGGAAGTGTTTTTCGTGCCAGAATTTGGCATTGACATCAGCGGAAGTTGCCGAACCCAACAACACAAATTGAGCCTTGCGATTGAGGGCATAATATATAGCATGGTGTACCTGATTCACACCTTTTTGATCGTCTAAGCGACCGATGTAGGCAATAATTGGCTTGTCAGAATCTGCTAGCAGTAATTGTTCCCGTAGAGCTTTTTTATTCTTAGCCTTTCCTTTTAGGTCGTCAATACCATACATACTGGAAATTAGCTCGTCAGTTTCAGGATTCCACAGATTGTAATCAACACCATTGAGAATACCGCTAAATTTATCCTGATGAAGTTCTAAAGTATGACCCAAACCATAGCCTACTTCTGTATAGCGAGCTTCCCAAGCGTGGTGAGGAGAAACTGTATTGACGTAGTTAGAATAAACGATTCCCCCTTTCATTAAATTGAGGGCAAAAGGATTAAAATTATCTCGCAAGCGATCGTAATGGAAATAGTATTCAGGTCGATTCAAACCTGTTGCTTCTAAAATTTCATTACCGCAATTTCCTTGATGCCTAAAGTTGTGAATGGTGTAACAAACTCGTTGGCGTTCCATACCATAATACTGATACATTTCATATAGCATTACAGGAATTAAGCCAGTTTGCCAGTCATGACAATGAATTATATCGGGACGCTTGTTACTCTTTAGTAAAAATTCCATTGCTGCTTTACTAAAGAAAGCAAAGCGCATCGGATCGTCGTGTCCGCCATATACATAGCCTCGATTGAAAAACTCATCTTGGCTTTTGGGCTGAATGAAGAAGCAAAGTCTACCGTGTACCCAACCGCAGAAAACATCGCATTTAATTTCACCACCGTACCAAGGTACGCCCAAGTCGCGATATGCATCGTGCAACCCCCATATATGGTCGTATCTCATGCAGTCATACATGGGCAGAATTAGCTCAACACAGTTACCTCGATTTTCTAATTCTCGACTCAACCCATAAACTACATCTCCCAAACCGCCAGCTTTAATTACAGGAGCGCATTCGGAGGCAATTTGCACGATGTACATATGTTAATCCTCGCTTAATAAAACTTTATATTTATCTATTTTTATTAAAATAATAGACCACAAAATAACTTTACGCGGACTAATTGAGGGAAAATAATAAAAATATTATTCTAGAAACTGCTAATAAGCACCATTATTGCGGGGAAAAATAATTACGCCAATAGTTTTGTAGACAATCCATAAATCTAAGAGCCAATTGTGGCTAGTGGCATAGTAAACGTCTATTTTTACTCTTTGAGGATAGGGTATATCGTTTCTACCTGATACTTGCCACAAACCAGTGATACCAGGCTTGATTGTGAGTACTGTGTTGATTTTACGACCGTATTTCGGCAATTCTTCGGGAACTAAAGGTCTAGGACCAACGACGCTCATTTCTCCCTTGAGTACGTTCCAAAATTGAGGAAATTCATCAAGGCTAGTCAATCGTAAAAATTTACCTACTTTAGTAATTCTGGGATCTTGCTTTATTTTAAAATTATCTTGGAACTCTTCTCGCATGTCCTCGGAATCTTCCATAATGGTTTCTAGCATCCGATCTGCATTGTTAACCATCGTTCTGAATTTGATGCAGTTAAAAGGTCGATGATTTCTCCCAATTCTCTCTTGGACATAAAAAATTGGTCCTTTCGAGTTGAGGGCGATCGATATCATTAAAATCAAATATACGGGAGAAAATACAGTTAGTACAAATAAAGCAAAAACTATATCAAATATACGTTTAATAAGATTTCCGTTTAAAACAGAGAAAGACTGATTCAATCGAGGAAGATTGAAGAAAGATTGAAAACCTTTTCTAACTAGTCCTTGTACTACTTTAACGGAAATAAGTTGGCTGTTAGCAGTCATCTTACTCCTTCACACATCACACCACACTGTCCAATAATAAAGCCATTAAGTATTATTTTGCTGAAAAATAACTAACAAAAACAGACTTTAATAGCTCACTTTCCTTGTTTCCACTCCCCATAGCAATCTTCAATAAATTGTAAATAAGATTGTTTAAAAATCGTCGGACTAAAGTTATTTGCTTGGGAACGACAGTTTTCTGGGTCAATTTGATTTTGTAATTGCTCAAATTCTATTACTGCCTTAGCTAAAGCATCGGACTTTTGAACGTTAAAAAACAAACCCGTACCGTTTTGGGGATCGACTCTAATATCTTTGACTGTTTCTAATGCACCTCCTTTTCCATAAGCAATTACTGGTGTACCACAAGCTTGTGCTTCGACTAAAGCTATGCCAAAATCTTCACAAGCTGCATAAACAAAAGCTTTTGCTTTAGTTATGTATTTTTTGACTACATTATGCGGTTGCCAGCCCAAAACTCGAACATGGGGTTCTGCAAGCTGACGTATTTCATCTATTTGCGAACCTTCTCCAATAATTACTAGAGGTTTTTTGAGTTTATTAAAAGCCTTTACGATTAAGCATATTTGTTTATAACTTACTAATCGGGAAATTGTCAGATAGAAATCTTCTTTTTCTGGGCAAAACTCAAATTTTTCTAGATTTACGGGAGGATAAATTACTTTTGCTGGGCGACGATAACAACGCCAAATACGTTGAGCTGTGTGTTGGGAATTGGCAATGAAATAGTCAACTCGGTTTGCCGAAATAACATCCCAGGTTCGCAAACGATGAAGGATATACCTTGCGATCGCGCCTTGAACTCCTTTTCCCTTGCGATCGCCTTTTAAGTAATCAAAGGTTAGATCCCAAGCATAGCGCATTGGAGTATGGCAATAGCAAATATGTAATTGATGGGGATTAGTTAAGACTCCTTTCGCTACTGCATGAGATGAAGAGAGAATAATATCATAATGATTGAGATCTAACTGCTCGATGGCGATGGGTAACAAGGGTAAGTATTTTTGTACGCCATTGCGAGCTTGGGGAAATTTTTGCAGAAAAGTAGTACTGATTTCTCTTTGATAGAGATAGCTTTCTGGGTTAGTTGATTCAAAGTCAATCAAGGCATAGAGATCAGCATCGATATGTTGCAAAATTTCTTGCACCACTAGTTCCGATCCCCCTGTGGCTTTGGGAGTCAGCCATTCGTGTACTAAAGCATAGTTTAAATCCACAATATTTGATTATTGATTACTAATTAATTGCCATGTTATGCCGTCTAATTGTTTGCCTAGTTTGACATATTCTTGGAATTCTAAGCGGTTTAAAGCATCTCGATCTACTAGGAAGTAAACTGGCTTGGTTTGTTGCCAAAGTTCTTTTAATCGATCGTCGGTAGCAGGAATAATAACGCGATCGCTATAAAATTCTAGAGAAGGTCGTAAATTGGGATAAGCAGTATAGATGTTTTGTTGGGGAGGAGTATGCTGCTGAATGCTTGTAGCTAAAGGTTTGACTGGGAAAGCTTCGTTTAATTCCCACAACCAATAGTTAGAATTGAATAAAAATAATAATGCTAGATAAAAACCAGCAATGATTGTAGGTATAAAGTAGGGAGAAGAAGATAAAAGAAAAAATGAAGCAATGCTAAATATTAGAGCAATAAATCCCGTAAGGATCGCTAAACCTGGTTCTATTTGACCGCTTAATCCGAAATAAATAGTACCTACCCAGCAAACTATTGCTAGTAATGTCATAGATATTTTCCAACTAGGAAAATAAATATTTTGCTCCCAGGAGATCTCCAAACTAGCCCCAATAAATAAAGACAACCCAGGGTATATGGGCATAATATACCAAGGTAATTTAGTCACCATTAAAGAAGTAGCCAGTAAATAAACCCCGCACCAAATTAGAGCCAGTTTTGCCCAACTGAGATGATAATTTTTGCCAGCCACTCGAAGTCCATAAGGCAGAAATATGAGCCAGGGCAGGCTGTATTTAGCAATTTCTGACAAATAATACCAAGGAGGATGAGAAACGTGGCTGACAGGCTCCCAGATACGGTTGAAGGTCTGTTTGCCCAAACTAATCCCCAAGAAATCCGACCCATAGTGGAAATATTGTAATAAATACCAAGCGATCGCAGGAATAACTCCTAAAATAACTCCGACCCAAAAATGGGGAGTAAGTAATAATTTAGGGCTATCCCAAAGGAGGAAAATTATGATAATTCCCCCCAACAATATTCCCATCATGATGCCTTTGGTCAGACAGATCGAACCAAGTCCCAAACCAGCCCCCAACAACCACCTGGGATCTTTGCGTCCTCGCAACAAACACCACACAGCAAAGCAAAACCAGCAGTTGATTGCACCGTCTAGCATTGCTACTCTACCGTGACGAGCTATGGGCAAGAAGGTTAAATATACTAAAGCAGAAAAAATGGCTGCTGGGCGGGAGACAAATAGCTCTCTCCCAATTTTATAGAGCAAGGGGACAGAACAAGCAGAAAGTAATGCAGGAAATAATCGAGTACTCCATTCGCCGATCCCAAACAAGCTATAGGAAAAAGCAACTAGCCAATGTATCAACGGGGGTTTATTCCAATAAGGATCGTCGTAATTAATCGTAGGATAAAGCCAAGTATTGCTATCGGGAAAACCGCGCCAAATATTACGGGCGACTCCCGCGACAATACCCTCATCCCAATCTCTTAACGGCAGATTTCCTAGTCCAGAAGTATAAAGAGCGATCGCTATAACTAATAAACTCAGGACACAAAAGCGATCGCTATTAAATAGTTTCTTCCATGTCCCCAATCTCTCCATCTCCCTGTCCTATTCAGGGTATCCGCTAACTGCACCAGGGTCATTATCTCTTTTCGAGCCTAACAATTCTAAGCGATCGACTTTAATCGTAGGGCGCGATCGCAATCCTCCTGTATTTTTATCCGTCCAGGTTTCAATCTTCAAAGATCCCTGAATGCCGATTAATTTGCCTTTTTGAACATAGTTTCCCGCTATTTCTGCCGTTTTGCCCCATATTTCGAGATTAAACCAGTCTGGTTGCTCGCTATTACGGCTACGACGGTTAACCGCCAAAGGCAATTTACATAAAACCGAACCCGATTGAAAGTGAATTATTTCTGGCGCAGCACCAGCACGACCAACTAAATTAACTACATTAAGGCTCATGGCTTCGATCCAACTAAATAGTACTAAAGAACTGAATAATGACTTTTTAGTCTAGCAAATTATGTACTCCTAATTCCACAGAAATTGCTTTGGGTCAATATTTTTTATCGATCGATATTACAACACTTATTGATAACCCTCGCCAACAGTCAAAAATTGATAGTATATTGTATCGAGATAAGATTGGTGATGGTGAATCTTGGTGTCCAAAGCACTTTCTAGCTGGCAGAAAATGTTGAATCAACTTCTTAAGGATAAGCAGCTGCGCAAAACAATCGGATGGTTGTTGGCGATCGCGATCGCCGCTTTTTTGTGGTACTTAAATTGGAAATTGTTCCTAGCTACCACAATGGGTATAGGCTTGATGTCTTTGTCTTATTTACTGCAAAATTATTATTGGCAACATTATTGTCGAAAATGGCAAAGTTTCTTGGTGGGTTCAAACCGTCAGCTAATTTTGGCGGTTGGGAGTGGTGCGATAGGTTCTTTTTGTACCTATTTAGCAGTTTCAGTGTGGGCTGATGCGGAAAACCAATGGTTGGCAACTGGGGCAATTCTACAGGGTTTTGCAAGTCTAACTACTCTATCAGTATTACTGTGGTCATTAGGTAAAAGGAGAGACAATACAAAAGAAAACAAGTTAGATAATTTATTAATTAATTTGACTGATAGTGACTCTTTAAAACGGTTAGTTGCTATTAGACAACTAACTCGTTTATTGATTAGTAATCGTTTGACATCAGACCATTATGCCCAATCAATTGAATATTTTAGTTTGATGTTATCCGAGCCTCAATTACCGATAGTTAAAAATGCTTTATTAGAAAGTTTGGAACTTTTAGATTCAAAAGAAATAGCTAAATTAAAATCTCAACAGGTAAAAATACCAATTAATTTACAACACTCCCATAAATCTGTCAAAGCATTGCAAGATTAGTCACGAATAAAAAGCTATTTTTGGAGATAAAACTGATATCTTTCTTTTAATTGAGTTACAGTCAAATCCTTAGTCCAATACTCCACCAAAGCATGACCAAACGCCCACGCATCATTATCTGCTCGATTATTATCTAATAATAAAGACCATAAAGAACGCAGATCGAAGTTACCAATACTAGCATCGTCATTTAGCAAAGTATATAAATCATAAGCCATTTGAAGCTTGCCAATAACTACAGGTGCTTGTTCTACGGGGATTTGTTCCGCTAGAATATAAGCCAAGGCGTTACTACCAGTAGACATAGTGGAAATAACTTGCAGGATGGGACTTTTAAGGAATGCGGTTAAACCTTGAGTAGTAGCCATCTGGCGGGTATAGCGATCGATAATCTTGGCAGCAGACTGACTGCGGGCTTCTAAATTGCGCAAGAAACGGGCTAAACGGAGTTGCTTGGCAGGGGCGATCGCCTGGATTAATTCCAGAGATAAACTTTCCACACCCCACCCAAGGCGATTATTGGCTTTATCTTCCGTCACAATAGGTAAGATTAGATCGCAGATATCTCCTAATTGTTCGGCGCGATAAGCCGTAGCCTCGCGGATTGATTTCTCTTTGGGTTTGTTTCCTTCTCGCCAGTCATAGGGGGGATTCCATTCGCGAATGGGGCGCAAGCGATCGACTTGGGTAACAATTCCCACTGCCCTAAGATCGGGCAGGTCTTCTTTTAAGGCGTGGAGAAAATCTAGATCCATTTGTAGGGCTGGATCTAAAGCGGGAGTAACTAATAATAATAAATCGGCAGTAATTGCATAATCTAAAACCTGTTCTCTAAACTCTGGGCGGTTTACCTGTTCGTAACCAGGAGTGTCTAAGAGGTTGAGGGTTTCTTTAGTGGAAGTTTGCCAGGTGTAGGTTTTAATTTTATCCGTACTGGGCAAAACATCAACTTCTGCTTGATCCGCCTGAAACAGAGTATTAATTAGACTACTTTTTCCCGCACCAGTACGACCGACTAAAATAATATTAACGGGTTTTTGAACTACTTCTTCGGGGGATTCTGCCGACTCTAAAATTTCTTTGAGGGTTTTAGTTTGGGCTTTAGGAATAGCTGGCTGGGATTCTACTTCAGGAAGAGTTATAGTCTCATCTCCGTATAAGGCGATCGCCTGTTGAGCTAGATTTTTTAATGCTGTTTCTCGCATTAATTGACCTAAATTGACTAATAACTCTTGATTTGCTTGACTATTAAACTTTTTGGTTGCTTGTTTAGCTGCTGCTGCTGCTGGATTAATCAGCCATTGCGACCAATTGAATACTTGACCCAATTTTTGTAGAGATGGTTCTAGCTGACGATAGGTTTCATATGCTTCGTATGCTTTACCAATAGACACTCGATTTAAAACAGGAGAAAGCTTTTGCATCATGCGATCCGTATCGTCTACCGTACCCCGAATTAAACCGTAAGCCTGGGGGATATAAATATTAAGCAGAGGGCGTTTGACTTCAGGATTGTATACTTGGGCGATCGCTCCAACTAATTCTTGACATCGCTGCCAAAAAGTCTGCCAATCTTGCCAAATTGGTTCGTCTGTTTTAGTTTTAGCAATAATTTCTGTCAAGGAAGCATTAATTTGTTGTTGCTTGTCTCCTCTTGCTTCAATCTCTGGAGTTTCGCGATCCAACTCTCGATCTATTTCCTCCATGACTTCTTGTATTTCAGTCAAAGCTGGTTTTGTCCACTTCACTAACAACCAACGCCAGAGGGCAAAAACTATGACTACAATGCCCCAAACCCAGTTAATACCCCAGTCGTGAATTTGCGAACCCGCTGCAATTAAGAGAAAAATTACAATAGCTGCGATCGGTAAAACCAAAATCCCAACCTGCCAAGGTTTGATATTTACCATTGTTTCTCCTTTACCTTCTATTTGCTTTTATCCTAGCGACATTTTTGAGAAATCCAAAAAAGGTGTTGTCGATCTAGCATTTCAATAAATCAACATCATATAAAATAAATTTGCGATCGCGCGTAATTATAGTCAAGTTTAAAAACTTAGCTTGAGCAATTAAAATGCGATCGAAAGGATCTAGATGGTGTTTGGGTAATTTTTCAATTATTAAAGTTTCTTCAATTTTGATTGGTAAAGGTTTAAAGTTGTTTTGTTCGATCTGTTCTAAGAAGTCATCGGGAGATTTCAACTTACCAATAGACTTTTTAATCGCAATTTCCCAAGTAGATGCAGCAGAGACAAAGACTATGTTGTTAGGATCGGCAATTTTTGTTTTAGCTTCGGTGGTTAAACTCAAATCATTGGCTAACCACCAAATCAAAGCATGAGTATCTAGAAGATATTGTGTCACTCTGCTTCTTTTCCGATAAATCCCGCTAAAAGTTCGGGTGGCAAATCATCATCAAAATCATCGCTCATTACTACTTTGCCTTCCCATCCTCCAGGTTTTCTCGACTGTATTTGTTCGTGATAGGGAATCAATCTAACTAAAGGTTTTCCTGCTTTAGCAATAATTATTTCTTCTCCAGCCAGGGCAGATTCTATCAGTTTGGATAGTTGAGATTTAGCTTCGTGAATATTCGATATTTTCATAACGATCTAAATAGGAACAACTTAGCTAAACTTAGCTAAGTTAACTATAGTCTAAATTTAATCTAACTGTCTTTTCTTGATCCAAGCTGGAGGATTAGAAATAACGACGATCGCCCCTATAATAATAAAGCTGAGGACGATCGCAGCAGTCCAAAGAGGAAAAGTAATACCCAAAACTGAAAGAGAAATCGAACCGACTAACTCAAGGGTGGCAACAATAAAATTACCCAGCCCTCCCGTAACCCCTGTAGAAGCAAGTCTCACTAATCCCGCCAAGCTACCCATCAAACCAGCCGTACCGCCACCAGCGATCGCAGCTAACGTCCATTGCAAGACGGGATCGGTATGTCCCATCGTTGCAGCAGTAATCATCGTACCAATACCTACTGCAATGGGAATCTGCACTGTATCTAATAGGTTATCGAGAAAAGGAACATAATAAGCCCCAATTTCTAATAAGGTGGCAATAGCTAAAGCGATCGCAGCTTCTCTAGTCCCCAACCATTCAAATCCCGACGAGAGGGGGATATGTCCGTACATCGCCCCGATACTCATGACTAAAGGGGGTAAAAAGACGCGGAAGCCACAAGCTGCACTGAGAGTGACACCCAAACAAAGAGCGATCAGAATTTCCATAGTTTTTTGAATAGTTAATACGGCGTTGGTGAATCAAAGTATGAAAATAAAATTTATTTGCTTGATACATATTTTTATAAAGCTAATAGCTAATAGCTAAAGGCTAATAGCTACAAACAGAAGCACTTTGTACGTTATACATCAAATCACCAACGCCGTTAATACTTTTTCATTAGCTTAACTAAATGCTGAATGGTCTAGATCGACTACAGGGAATACTGCTAATAAAGATGTCAGAATTTCAGTATAAAAAATGGATCGGATCGAAAATTATCAAATTATTCGTGAATTAGGGCGCAATCGAGAAGGGGGAAGAATTAGCTATTTAGCAGAATCTATAGATAGCAAGCAAAAGGTAGTAATCAAACAATTTAGATTTGTGCAGGAAAATGCTAGTTGGCAGGGTTTTAAGACCTATCAAAGAGAAATTGAAATTCTCCAAGAAATAAATCATCCCCGCATTCCTCAATATTTCGATTCTTTTGAAACGGAGGACGGTTTTTGTATGGTGCAAGAATATAAAGATGCCCCTTCTTTAGCTACCAGAAGTAGTTTTACTCCCCAAGAAATTCAACAAATCACTGTTTCGATTTTAGAAATACTCGTAGACTTGCAACAGCGTCTTCCGCCAATTATTCATCGGGATATTAAACCAGAAAATATATTGGTAGATGAAGAAGATAATGCTTATTTAATCGATTTTGGTTTGGCTAGAATCCACAATCAAGATATGGCGATGAGTAGCGTCATTGCTGGTACTCCTGGGTTTATGCCACCCGAAGAATTATTTAATCGTCCTCTAACTAAAGCCTCTGATTTATATAGCGTTGGAGCAACGGCGATCGCTTTAATCACCAAAACTCCCCCATCTAAACTGAGTAATTTAATCGACGACAACTATCAATTTCAATTCGCTCATTTGCTATCGGGTATTAATCCTGATTTTATCGACTGGTTAAAGAAAATGGTTGCACCAAACCTAAAAGATCGTTTTGCTAATGCTAAAGATGCTTTGGCTGGATTAAAAGCGATCGATATTACAGGCATAAGTGCTTTTAAAATACCAGATAAGCAAGTTAACCATAATAATATTGCGATCGCCTTAACCTCAATTACAGCAGCGATTTTGACGATAATTAGTATCGCGATCGCTTTAAAACCCCCAAGCAAAACTACTGTGACTAAACAAGTTACAGTTACAAAAACTCCTACCAAACCAGTTAAAAGTAATCTAACCCCAGAACAACAGTGGTTTAAAAGTATCAAATCTCGTTGCAATGCGGTAGAAGTTGTTACAGCAATGCGTAATACCAGTTACCCCAAAACTCAGACGGGAGTGGGTTATGCAGCTAGCTGTTATGCCCTAGCAGGAAGAATAGATTTAGCCGATAAAATCATTCAAGAATTACCAACACGCCAACAAGTATACGCTGCCGAAGTAGTGTTTAATATCGGTCATCCTGTAGCCGATGCTGGCGACGATCGCTCTGCTGGGCCTATTATGGATTTAGTCTTGCGTTATTGGTCAGAAAACTACATGGCCTTATATCATGGGGGCATGTCTGCCTATGTTTTGGATGACTATCCCAAAGCCAAAAAACACTTAGAAGAATTTTTACGCATCTATCAACGTCAAGACTATTGGACGAACAAAGCTAAGAATGCCCTTAGTCGTATGGAACAAAATATTCCTGCCGATGAAAGTTTTTCGGTTCATCATTAGAAAAGCTATAGGCTGTAAGCTATAAGCTGTAAGTTGAAAATATTATCGATCATGGGTAAAAATAGTCTGGGTTTAGATCCTAAGTTATATGAATACTTGTTATCAGTTTCGTTAAGAGAAGCCGAAATATTGACCAAATTACGACAAGAAACAGATCGCCATCCTGCCAGTATCATGCAAATATCTCCCGATCAGGGACAGTTTATGGCATTGCTGGTTAAATTATTAGGAGCAAAGAAAACCCTCGATATTGGCGTATTTACAGGCTATAGTTCTTTAGTGGTAGCCTTGGCATTACCCGAAGATGGAGTGGTTGTAGCTTGCGATCGCGATCCTGATGCGACAAACATCGCTCGTCGCTATTGGCAAGAAGCAGAAGTCGAGCATAAAATTGATTTTCGCCTCGCACCAGCTTTAGATACTCTAGATAGTTTAATTGCTGAAGGAGAATCTGGTAGCTTTGATTTCGCCTTTATTGATGCTGACAAAAGAAATTATGAAAACTATTACGAACGCTCTCTAACCCTGTTGCGTCAAGGGGGAATTATTGCGATCGATAATGTTTTATGGTTTGGTAGTGTCGCCGATCCCAATGATACTGACAAAAGAACGATCGCCATTCGGGAATTTAATCAGAAAGTGTATCAAGATGAAAGAGTTGATGTCAGTATGCTTGCTATTGCTGATGGTTTGACTTTAGCCATGAAAAAGTAATTAGTTATTTGTTATTTGTCATTTGTCATTTGTTATATTTACGGATGTTGTCAGAGGATTGAGTTGTGCCTTTATCTAGACGAAAATTTTTCTCGTTGGCTGGTGTTGGGGTTGGTGGAGTAATTTTGGCTGCACCTCTCAAGAATTTGTATACTAATTTGGTTGCAGGAAAACCGTCTTTTGCTGATCGCATTGGCGAACTTATCCCCGATCCTCAAGGTATTTTAGATCTGCCAGCAGGTTTTAAATATAAGGTTATTTCTCGGGTGGGAGAAAAGATGGATGATGGCTACATTGTGCCAAATCAACACGATGGAATGGCTGCATTTGGAGGAAAAAAGGGACAGACGATTTTAGTCAGAAATCATGAGATTCATCCTTTACAGGCTATAAATAATTTAGCGGAAAATATCCCTCAATACGATCGCTCTTGTTCTGGAGGAACGACTACTTTGATTGTAGATAGCGATCGCAATTTAATCAAACACCATCTTTCTTTAGCTGGAACAAATCGTAACTGTGCCGGAGGTACTACCCCTTGGGGTTCGTGGATTAGTTGCGAAGAAGAAGTTTCTACCCCCTATCCACCACCAGGATATACCAAAGAACAAGTCGATCCCGTATGGGGTAAGATTACCCAAAAACACGGTTATAACTTTGAAGTACCCGCATCATTAGCAGGATTAGCCGAACCAATTCCTTTAGTTGCTATGGGTAGATTTCGCCACGAGGCGATCGCCACAGACCCCAAAACGGGTTATATTTATCAAACTGAAGACCAATTAAATAGCTGTATTTATCGTTTTATTCCTAATAAAGCGGGAGATTTGCGCGGGGGGGGGAAATTAGAAGCTTTAGTCATCCAAGATGCTCCTAAAATAGATACGGGTGTTGATTTCCCTATTGGTAAGTCTTTCAAAGTTACTTGGGTGCAGTTAGAAGATGTCGATCCAGAACACGATACCCTCCGCTATGAAGCCCAAAGTAAAGGGGCAGCGATCTTTAGAAGAGGAGAAGGAATGTGTTACGCCAATGGAGAATTATATTGGACTGCTACTAATGGTGGCGCAGCCCAGGTAGGACAAATTTTTCGTTATAACTTGGAGCGAAATACTGTGGAGTTGTTCGTTGAATCTCCTGGTTATGATGTCCTCGACTATCCTGATAATTTAACTTTAGCTCCCTTTGGCGATTTAGTTGTCTGTGAAGATGGCAAAGACGAACAATTCTTGATTGGAGTGACTCCCAAAGGTAAATATTATCAACTGGCGCGTAATGCTTTGAATAATAGCGAGTTTGCAGGAATTTGCTTTTCTCCCGACGAAAAAACTATGTTTGTTAATATCTATAATCCAGGGATGACTTTAGCCGTATGGGGATATTGATTAAGTAAAAAGTAAGTAAAAAAGAAGATTATTTCACTACTTTATAACTCGATCCTACTTGGGGTAAGTTTTTTAATTCGACTCCTTTGGCTTCGATTAAATTTTGCCAATCTCCTTCTAATACTAGGTTGCTGGGTTGACTTTTATATTCTCTCAGCAGTCGGTCGATTGCATCATACCAAATTCCATAATTACCATAGGTTTGATGCTCTGTTTGGGATTTTTGTTGCAGTTCTAAATATAATCCCGAAGTTAGAGGTACTCGATTGACCCATCCTTGAACGTATTGGCTAGAGGCAGTCTGAGTGTCGCAATACACTTTAATATACCAACGATACCATTGACCGACTTCTAGAGGTGTCGCGGTTTCTGGAATGGAAAAGCTCTTATATCCTATATCCCGATCTAGTGCAAAAGGCGATCGCCAAATATCTTCTCTAGCTTCATTTTGCAGAATAAATTCTACATGACTTACTTCCTCGGATGTGTAGGGAAGATATACCCAAAAACTAGGATGTGCTGAGACGGTTTTGCCAGAATGGGAAACGGGTATTAATGCTTTCATTGGTCGATCTATATTGCTACAATTACCACGGCTTTCTCCTGCGGTTTGTTGACCTGGTCGACCTGTATCGGAAAAATCTAGGGGTTCTCGCTCTTCTTCTTGTTCTTCTTTGGGTGGCTCATCTTGAGGATCTTTTTTGGATACAGTAGAACTAGATGTTTCTTGGGATTTTATCGACTGCGCCAAAGTAGAATTAGTGAAAAACAGTAAAAAACCAATAATTAAAGCGATTGTACTTCCCATTTCTGTGCAATTTGCCTCCAATACAGCCGTTTTGCATACTGTATTTATAACTTTAGACTGAGGGTAATTTAGCTTACATATACTATACTATATTTTTTTTAAACTCCACTACCCAAAACAAATAAACTAATCAAAGTTCCACTATTCCAAAGACTGTGAAGTAAAATAGGAGCGAGAAGATTGCGCGATCGCGTATAAACTACACCCAATACTATCCCCAAAGTAGCTAATGGCAATACTTCAGATAAACTCAAATGAGCGATAGCAAAAATAAAAGCACTGATTAAAATTGCCGCAGTGGTGGATACATAGCGAGTCAGAGAAGGTAAAAGGAAACCGCGAAACATTATTTCTTCAAATATTGGCGCAGCAATAGAAGATGTCACAAAGAATATAATTAAGGCTACTGTATCTTGTGATTGCAAAGCTAAGAATAATAAGGGATTGCTACCTCCTTGTCCGTGCCATATTTGTTGATTGATTAGAGATACGATTAGAACGGCAGGTAGGGCTACTAAATATCCCCCGAAACCCCAGACGATCCAGTTATCCCATAGTTTGAATTTAAACCAGTCTTGGGGGAAAGGTAGAAAAGATTTAATTGATAAATAGAGGACGGAAATTCCTCCAATTGCCATCGCCAGATAAGTCCCCAGAACATATAAAGCTTTAATTCTCAGGGAAGAATTAACGGGGTTGATGTTAAATATACCTAATAAAAGAGGTAGGGCTATTTGAGCAATAAAGAAAAAACCGACAATTAAAACTTGCCAAGTTATTTCCCAATCCCAGGGGGTTGACCAATTACTATTACTATTAGTCGCGATAATTGATTGGTCTTTTTTGAGCAAACCTTGAAGGGTTAAAAAGATTAATAAAATAGTTCCGAAAATACCGCCAAAGACAGGAAAAGCACTAATAAAAGCTAGTTTAATTACAGAATTAGTTGCAGTTTGAATTTCTTGTTCTTGGAGTAAAGTCAGATCGTTGATCGCACTATTAACCCGTTCTAGTTGTGCTAAAGCTTGATAACGAAACCAGCTATCTAAATTCCTGTTAATTATAGATCTTGCTTCTGCAATTAATTCTTGGGCGCGCTCTTGCCACAACTGTTTGAGAATAGTTGCTGTTTGGGCATAAGAATTTTGTGGATTACCAATGCGATCGATTTCACTATTCCAAATTCCGATAGCTTCTTGGGATTGACCCTGAACCGCAGCTAAAATACCTCTTTTTAAATCTAATTCATCGATAAATTGTTCTAATTCGGCAATTTGTTGGACTAGCTGTGTTCTTTGGCCAGGGTTTTCCCTACTTTTTTCTAAAACCTCACTATCGTTTCCTTGAGGACTATCTAATTTCTCTAACTGGGAAACAAAATTATCGCGGTTAGATTTAATTTCGGTACGAACTTTTTGATATTGTTTGCTAGCAGCAGAGTAAGGATCTTCTCCAACTAAAGAACTTACTGCACTGTTGAGGTCGAATTCATCTTGGGGGTTGGACTTAAATTCGGCTACGTGGAGAACTAAATTAGTTTGATATAGTTCCAAACGACTCTGAATTTGAGGTTGAGAAAAACTATTGTTGAGGGAGAAGCCAATTCTGGCGATCGCAAATATAGTAAGTACAGCTAGAATAGCCCGTTTGAGAGTCATTAGGATGAAATTTTATAATTATTTGTTTTTATAACCACTAAGCATTATCCCTTTTCCCTGAAGAGTTATCAATCCACGTTCCATCTGATACTACGGGCTGATAAGTACCAAACAGACGATCCCACCAATCAATTGCCAAACCAAAATTACTATCCCATTGGTTATGTTGATGGTGGACATAGTGAATGGGCATATTCATCCAAAAGCATTTACCAGGAGTGTAATGTTGTATTTGATGAGCGTAAGAAGCAAAAGCTGCAAAAGAAAGCGTACCCGAAAAAACAATAATTCCAATAGAGATAGAAATAAAGAAAGCAGGTAACACTAATAAAGCCACCAAACTAAAATCTAAAAAATCTCCCCAAAATCCTTTAGTTGTATTGCTGCGATGATGACCGTAGTGAGCCGTAATTTTGCTACCAAACCAAGGAGATACGTGCATCAAACGGTGAACCCAATATTCAAGAAAGCTACCGAAGATAAAAGCAAATATGAAATAGGCTAGTGATTGCATTTTTAGTTAATCCTTAAATTAATTTGATTTGGATACTTGTGACTAATTCTTCAGTCATCAAAAAAACTAAATACAGCGATCTCGCTTTGTCACAATAACAAAAATCACCAATTCATATTTCTGTTGAATCGTCGCTAATTAGGCTAACACATTGTTTTTTAAATTCCTTCTATTGCGATCCCAACTTAAATAGAAACGATTAGCCTATTTGTAGATACAATAAGGTCGGTAAATATCAATTCAGTTTAGGGGATTAGAAGGTTGACTACTCGCGTAATTATCGTTCGGCATGGACAAAGTACCTACAATGCACAAAAGATAATTCAAGGTCGTTGTGATGAATCTGTTTTAACCGATCAAGGAATAGCCGACGCGCAACAAGTGGGTCAAGCCTTGAGCAGCCTTTCAATTGATGCCTTTTATTGTAGTCCCCTACAACGAGCCAAACAGACAGCCCAAACAATTCACGCTCTGTTAGATAATCCTCCCCCATTGCAGTCTACAGAGCAATTGATGGAAATTGATTTACCCCTGTGGCAAAAGCTCAAAAAAGATGAAGTAGCGAATAAATTTGCTGCTGCATATCGTCAGTGGAAAGAAAACCCCCAGTCATTTAAAATGACTTTGGCTGACGGTACAGAACATTACCCCGTCCCTGCTTTATATGAGCAAGCGCAAAATTTTTGGCAAGACACTATCGCCAAACATTCAGGTCAAACTATTTTAATCGTGGCTCACAATGGCATTAATCGCTGTTTGATTATGAGTGCCATTGCCATGAGTAGCGATCGCTATCACTCTATTCAACAGTCCAACTGCTGCATCAGTATTCTCAACTTTACTGGGGAATTTGGCGAACCTGTCCAGCTAGAATCTCTCAATCAAACTTCTCATCTGGGTATTCCCATCCCTCCTACTCGTCCATGCCATTCTGGTCCTCGTCTCATTATGGTACGCCACGGGGAAACCAACTGGAATAAGGAATCTCGTTTCCAAGGTATTAAAGATATTCCTCTCAATGAAAACGGGCGATCGCAAGGACGCAAAGCGGGTACTTTTCTTCAGGATATCCCCATTGATTTTGCAATCTCTAGTTCGATGCTACGTCCGAAAGAAACTGCTGAAATTATCTTGCAACACCACCCCGACGTTGCTTTATCCACTACCCCTGAATTGATCGAAATTTGTCACGGTTTGTGGGAAGGAATGCTGGAAGCAGAAATACAGGCTGATTATCCCGAATTACTCCAACAGTGGAAAGATAAGCCCGAAACCGTCCAAATGCCCGAAGGAGAAAATCTCCAACAGGTATGGGATCGAGGTGTTGCAGCCTGGAATAAGATAGCAGAAGACCACAGCAATAATGATAGTTCTTTAACGGGACTTGTGGTAGCTCACGATGCGATTAACAAAGTTATTCTTTGCTATCTATTAGGATTAAAACCAGATAATTTTTGGAATATCAAACAAGGCAATTGTGCGGTTAGCGTGATTGACTATCCCAATGGTGCATCGGACAAACCCGTGTTACAAGCAATTAATATTACTACCCATTTGGGCGGTGGAAGTATTATCGATAAAACCGCAGCAGGAGCTTTGTAAAATAATTAGTGTTGACTGATGAGGTAGAGCGTCGATGAATTCAATATTCAAAGTTACAGGTAAGTAAATTACAGAGAAATATGTTATTCTAGTTAGTGATTCGGACTCATGCGGTATTAACGCCCAAATCTTGTCAGGACCTGACGGTAGCAGCAATACGGGATGCTTAACACAGGCGTGATATCCGAATCATCTCTTTTCAATTTTAGAGCTTAATTCTCAAGATTTCTTACTGTATAAAGAATTAGGAGATGCTTTAGGACATACCACAAAATATCAAGAAGCTATTTTTCCCTATACTGAAGCTGCAAAAATCAAGCCGAAACACCCTTGAATATATAACAATCGTGGTAATGCTTACAACGATCTAGAACAATACGACACAGCGATCGCAGATTACACCAAAGCTAACGTTTACCAAACCTCAAGAAATAGTTTGCTGAAATTTATGGTGGGCTGGTTTAATTTTTGGATCTTTAATTCTTTGGAACACTCTGAGTAATTTAACTCTTAGTTAAGCATAATGGATACTGAAGAGCCATTTTTGTTTTAAGTTCCGCTCCTAAGGGAATCTTAATTTTAAGACTTTTCAAGTAGCTCTATCTTATCGAACAACTAGTAAGTTTATCTTGAAAATAGAGCTAGTTACTAATAGCCACAATTGTTATCTAAACAAAGCTGGCTTGCGATCGGTGTTATTGGGCTTGGGAACGGCAGAATTACTCGGATTTAGCTGTTGTCCCGTACCACCATCAGCAGGGTCGAGAAAAGGTCTAAGATTGATATTTCTGGGAGAAGTTTTACCTTTTTTCTTATTACCAGAACCACTCAACACTTGCCCTACTTCACCTAAGATATCTCCCCCCGATTGATTATCTCCAAAAGTATATACCCCTTGAGTTTGTTGACCATCATCAGCAACTAATAAATTATCAAAAATTAGATCGCGAGTTAATTGTGGGTCTTGTCCTGGGGGAACGGTCAAAATTAGCTTACAATCAGAAGGATCTAAATTGGTAGTAACGCAAATAGTATCATAACCATTTTCTGTTCCCGTAGCTAGCTCTAACAATCCCTCTCCACGGTATTCTTCAAAACGCTCGGTAATAGCATCACAACGTTTTTGAGGAGTCCAACCCCCTCCTAATTCACTGGGAATTGCCCAGGGGTAAGAACGCTCTGGTTGACTTTCAGGAGAATACATTACTGTATATTCTCCATTAACCAACTGACAACTAAATCTAGTGTCTCTATTTTGAGCGGTACTCGATGGAGGAGGAGGTACAGATCCAGGACGACTAGGGGAATTGATGATTACTTCTGGTGGTTGATTGCTTTGAGTAATGACTTGTCTTAGTTGCTGAATAGTATTAAGGTTCAAACTATCTAGCGGTAGAGCATTGACACTACCAGCATTGCCAGTAGTAGCTATTGCCAAGCCAGATAAACTGGCAAAAGAAGCTAAAGATTTTAAATAGTTGTTTAAAGATTTCATAGATAGAGATGACACTGTTATGAGTTCCTGAAGTTTTACAAAGATGAGTAATTGAAAATACCAGTAGCACAAAATTAGTAGTGAAGCTATGTAGTTAACCGAGGGAGTCTCCTTTAGGATAGGTCGATCTTTAAAATTGTTTCACGACTAGTTTGCACTTCAGTAGTTTTGACGAGAAACAGGTGCAAATGTTTCTGAGAAACCCCATGATTATTCTCGAAGCTATATAAAACAACAAAACTTTGTTGGCGATCGCTTTGCTATCAATACAGATAATCTAAATATCAATACCCCATCCATAAAAATATAAAGATTTCAAGTTGATCAGTAGTTTCCCCGATCTAAGATGTTTTTAACTGTATAATTTTAAATATACATTCGTATATATGTGTATAGTTTTTAAAATCAAATCACTTTAAATGAAAAGTCAGTATTTATTATCATTATCAGCTTCTACGGCAATTGCTATTGGCACGATCTTGATGGGTGGTGAATCTGCAACAGCATCTAAGCCAGTTTTTTACTGTCAATCAAATGAAGGTATGCCCAAGACTGTTGCTAAAAGTAATAATGGCGTAGATCGAGCAATATTTCACTGGAACTTAGATCGAGAAAGTACCTCTGCTAATTCCCAAGAATTATGTGATTCGGTCACCCAAAAACTGAATAATTATATGGCAGAAGGAAATGATTTATCTTCTTTGACTTTTAAAGCCTCAACTGTTTATGGCGAGGATCTAGATTCACCTGATTTTCCTGTTGTTTGCGTCGCAGGAGAAAGCGATCCGTGTAAACTACCTCTATTTACTCTCAATCCTTCTGACGATCCAAGAGTTACGGCTAACAATGCTTTAAATTCCATTCTCGATCCAGCCTTACAAGCTACTCCAGCAAAATCAAACGATCGAGGAGTTCAATCTACTAGTTACCAGGTTAATTTTTGGCAGTTACTCGGTTTTGATTAACTAAATTATTACGAATGAAGTAAGGAAGCTTAACAGTTAATACTAGTTTTCCTTACCTCATTTCTTATTTGCTATTTATGGTTATGGTTTAGTTAGTGAGAGTAATCACCATTACGAGCATTACTATCTTCGCGGGGTTGAATGACTCCATAACCACCATGATTGCGACTATAAATCACATTAATTTCTTTTGTATCGCTGTTTTGGAACATATAGAAATCATGATCTACTAATTGTAGTTGTGACAAAGCTTCTTCCGTAGTCATAGGTGGCATAGCAAAGTATTTACTTCGGACGACTTCGGTAGGTAATTCAGGAGGGCGATCGCTACTTAAGTTTTCTGTTTCAACAACGTTATTTTCAGCTATTTCATCTTGGCGTATATGAGTATGAGATTTTTTGGCTAAATGTTTTTCTTTATATCTGCGTAGTTGACGAGCAATTTTATCTGCAACCATGTCAATGCTGGCGTACAGATTATCACTACCTTCTTGAGCTCGAATCACCGTACCATTAGCAAATACTGTAACTTCAGCCTTATGTTTTTTTTCGATCCTAGAATTGCGAGCTACAGAAAGATGTACATCTACTTTACTAGTTATATTTTGAAAATGTTTGACCGCCTTTTCTAATTTCTGTTCGACGTAATCGTGAATTGATTCTGTTACTGCAATGTTATTTCCTTGGATCAAAAGCTTCATACTTGCTACTCCATACTATACAGTTAAAAGCTAAGAAAAATGAAGACAACGCGATCGCATTTCTTGTAGTAAGATACACAAATCCTCTGATTTATATAAGCAATTTTTGGTTGATTATTAGTCCTAAAAAAGTAATTTTTTCTAGTTCTACTAATATCTTGCTAATTCAATATTTTCTAGTATTATAAAACCATACTATACTCAATAGTAAAGAGTTTTAGATGATTCTATAGTTGCATCGAAACACCTGACACCTATATGAATAGGATGAATAAGTAATTAAACTAGCTGGATAAAATTGGCTTGCATATATCAAAAATCAACTTGAATTTAGACATTTCTACTTGAGACAGTTCGTAATTTGTTTTGTTTTTTACAATCTTCTTCAAGAACGTTAACGTTGTTTTCTCAATAGCTTTATATTTATATAGACTAACACTTTGTATCGTGGAAAACATCAAAATTTCCAATTGTTTTTATGTTCTGTTACATTGGTTAACATTTATTTAAAAAGACTAGCAATATGATAGAAAAAAAAAGAACTTGTATCCTAGAAAATTATAATTTGGTGAAATATAGAGCAGCACGATCGTATCAGCGATCGCTAGTAACGGAAAGAATAAACAATTCCGATCTCGATGATGTTTTAATTTTATTAGAACATCCACCTGTTTATACTTTGGGAACTGGTTCGACTTTGGATTATTTAAAGTTCGATCCGCAAAATAGTGAGTTTGAAATTCACCGTATTGAAAGAGGAGGAGAAGTTACCTATCATTGTCCCCATCAGTTAGTGGGTTATCCAATTATTAATCTCCGTTACTATCAACAAGACTTACATTGGTATCTCAGACAATTAGAAGAAGTAATCATTCAAACTTTGGCTAACTACAATTTAACTGCTTATCGCATACCTAATTTGACAGGAGTATGGTTAGAAGAAAAAAAAGTAGCTGCTATTGGTATTAAAGTAAAACGTTGGATTACGATGCACGGTTTTGCTTTAAATGTATGTCCCGATCTTGATGGTTTTAAACAGATAATTCCTTGCGGTATTGCTGATAAACCAGTAGGAAGTTTAGCCGAGTTTATTCCCGATATTACAGTCGAGGGAGTTCGCCAAGATGTAGCCCAAGCTTTTGAGCAAGTATTTCAAGTAAACTTAGTTGAGAAACGAGGAAGATCAATTGCAGATACCGCTTCCCGTGAGGAATAAGGAGTCATCAATGAAGCCAGAAATTATTACTAAAGGGCGATTAAAACCAATTAATAATTATGATTGGACTAATATTAAGTTAATTGCTTCGGATATGGATGGAACGTTAACTAAAGTAGAACAGTTTGACTCGGAGTTATTTGATACTTTAGATCGACTAGCTACTGCGGGGGTTAAGGTTTTAATTACAACAGGAAGATCGGCGGGATGGGTTCAAGCGATCGCAACTTATTTACCCATAGTAGGTGCGATCGCCGAAAACGGTGGTCTACTCTACTGGCAGGACGATCTAAAACCGAGATTCATGAGCGATCTAGATTTTCAAGAACATCGTCTGCAATTAAATCGAGTGTATCGAATACTCAAAAGCAAATTTCCCCAGTTAGAAGAATCTCCAGACAATGTTTTTCGTCTCACAGATTGGACTTTTGAAGTTGCAGGTTTGAGTCTAACTGAATTAGAACACATTGAGGCTATTTGTAACGGGGAAGGTTATGGTTTCACCTACAGTACGATCCAGTGTCATATCAAACCCATACATCAAGATAAAGGACTGGCGTTGGATCAAGTTATCTCACAGCATTTTCCCGACTTAAAACCAGAACAAATATTAACCATTGGAGATAGTCCCAATGACGAGTCTTTGTTTAACCCCGAAAAATTTTCCCTATCTATAGGAGTAGCTAATATTGTGCGCTATCGCGATCACTTGCAGTATCTACCTGCTTACATGACTAGTAAGTTTGAAGGAGAAGGGTTTAGAGAATTGGCTGAGTTGATTATCAATTCCTAGAAGAAGACTGGGAGACTTTATTACTTTATTACTCCCAATACATTACAATTCACCCCAAGCCAGATTAAATACCCAAACGCTGATAAATTTCATCTAGGTTTTTTAGATGATGGTTGGGATCGAAACAAGCATCAATTTCTGCTGCGGACAAAGTTTGAGTAACCGTCTCGTCTTCAGAAACAAGTTGGCGGAAATCTCCATCAGTTTTGTTCCAAGCAGTCATAGCGCATCCTTGCACTACCCTATATGCTTCTTCGCGGTTCATACCTTTTTCCACCAGGGTTAATAATACTCGCTGACTAAAGATGACTCCACCATAAACATTCATATTGCGCTTCATGTTTTCAGGATATACCAGCAAGTTTTTCACTAAGCCAGTGATTTCTTTCAACATAAAGTGAGTCAGAATACAGCTGTCGGGCAAAATCACTCGTTCGACAGAACTATGAGATATATCTCGTTCGTGCCATAATGCGACGTTTTCTAGGGCTGCTACGGCATTTCCCCGCACAATTCTCGCCATTCCTGTCAATCGTTCCGAACGAATAGGATTGCGCTTGTGAGGCATTGCAGAAGAACCCTTTTGTTTTTTAGAAAAGAATTCTTCAACTTCCAAAACATCAGTACGCTGTAAATTACGAATCTCCACCGCAAAACGTTCGATAGATGCGGTTAACAAAGCTAACTGCTGTACGTAGTCTGCATGGCGATCTCGAGAAATTACTTGAGTCGAAGCACAATCTGGTTCTAATCCGAGTTTTTGACAGGCGATCGCTTCTATTTGAGGATCTACATTAGCATAAGTACCAACCGCACCAGAGATTTTGCCTACGGCAATTTCCTTACGCAATCTTACAAGGCGATCGCGGTTACGCAACACTTCTGCTAACCAACCAGCCAACTTAAAGCCAAAGGTGATCGGTTCGGCGTGAATTCCGTGAGATCGACCTACCATAATGGTATTACGATGCTGTTGAGCCTGATAGCGAATTGCTTGAATTAATTCTTCCAAACGTTCGAGGATGAGGTTGAGACTAACAACCATTTGTAAAGCAAGACCAGTATCCAAGACATCAGAACTAGTTAACCCCAAGTGAATATATCTACCCGCATCACCCACGTATTCGTTGACGTTTGTGAGAAAAGCAATCACGTCATGACGAACTTCCGCTTCAATTTCTAACACTCTTTGAGGATCGAAGTTAGCTTTAGCTTTTATTTCATCAACGGCTTCTTGAGGAGTATATCCCAGTTCTGCTTGAGCTTCGCATACTGCTATCTCTACCTGTAGCCATGTTTTAAGTTTATAATTATCAGTCCAAATTTCGCCCATTTCGGGCAGGGTATAACGTTCAATCACAATCTGTGTAGCAGGATACAACTGTCAATTGTACAACCACAGTTGCATATTCTTACACTCATTTTCTGTTTACTTTTAAGCTGGCAACAGGACTTGAACCTGCGACCGGCTGATTACAAATCAGCTGCTCTACCAACTGAGCTACGCCAGCACTAGAAAATAATCATAACAGACTATTTTGCATTTGAGCAAGTTTTTTGGGGGGAAGTGTCCTGATTTTCCCCTCAAATACCTACGCCATACTGCTTTCCATCGCCCAACGTGCTAACTCAGTACGATTATTAAGACTGGTTTTGTTCAACATATTAGACACATGACTTTCAATAGTACGTTGACTGACATTTAGTTGTTTGGCAATTTCGCGATTAGCCATACCTTTAGCTACCAACTGAACAACTTTCAACTCAGTCGGAGTTAATTCCACATTATGGGGAACATGAATAGTGGGCGCGCCGTCTAAACCTTTAGGACGTCCTTGTTCCCAACGCTTAATTTGGTTTAGTGAAGATTCTACTTGAGCAACTAGTTCTTCTGGCTCAAAAGGCTTGCTCATATAGACATCTGCACCTTCGTTTAAGCCTCTGACTCGATCTTGACTTTGACCTTTAGCGGATAGAAACAATACAGGAATTCTGTTAGTTGTAGGTTCTTCGCGGATGTGTTTTACCAAGGAATAACCGTCCATTTCTGGCATCATTACATCACATATGATCATGTCAGGAATACCACCATCTAGTAGTTCTAGGGCTTCTCTACCATTTTCTGCCGTGTCTACATTGTATCCCCTAAATTCTAGATAATCTTTAACTAATAAAATTAAATTTGGATCGTCGTCTATAAGTAGTAGTTTTTTATTATCTTTAGTGGAAGTGTCTTTCATAGGTATTAATGTTTAAGTCTTTAGCGATAGGTAGGAATTTAGTTTAGTTAGGTATCCCTATTTATATTTAAGTGTTATAGGGATCGTTGGTTGATAATTTTAAGAATATGTTAATTCCATTATTCGATCTGGAGTTCGTCAAGATCGGACACAACTGTAGAATTACATAATATATAATTTAACCTCTATATTATTTTTCGACACCCTTTTTCTGTTGAACAGCTATGATAATTACTTTGTTTTATAGTTTAAATATTCTGAATTCAAAATATTATTAGTAATCAGTCAACTAAACTACATTCAATACTTAAGTAAATGACTTAAGTAAATATTCGATCGCTGAGAGTAAAAATACTCGACTTAAATTACTTTTAATAACTTTAATCCATAAAAAATTAGTTGTCTCATTCAAACATGGTTACTTTTATCGATCGCTTGAATCACTTAATACACTCTCGTCGTTCTACCAAACCCAGGCTTTTCAATGGTAATAAGATCGACGATCAGGTTATTTGGCAGATATTGGAGAATGCTAATTGGGCTCCCAATCATGGTTTGACTCAGCCTTGGCAATACAAAGTTTTTACTAGTTCTGGTTTAGAAAAACTGGCAGAATTTCAAGCCAATTTATATCAAAAATTGACAGATGAAGCAGAGTTTAAACCAGAAAAATACAACAGAATGAAGACAAATATACTCAAGTCTTCTCATGTAATTGTTATTTGTCTGGAACGACAAAGATCCGAGAAAATACCAGAAATAGAAGAAATAGAAGCTGTTGCTTGTAGCGTACAAAATATGGCTTTAACCGCAGCTGCTTACGAAATTTGTAGCTTCTGGGGTTCGGGTGGAGTTACTTACACGGATGAATTAAAAACCTTTCTCGGTTTGGGTGAAAAAGATAAATGCCTTGGATATCTATACTTGGGTTATAGCGATAATCCCACCACAAAAAGTCGTCGCGATCGCATTCAAGATAAAGTGGAATGGATTGACTGATAAGTGATAAATGTGTAGCATCAGTGAGTAATTAATAATTAATAATTAGTAATAATTAATTACTCAAAAAATCAAATCTTTTAAATCATTCCTTCCACAACAGGATGGAAGAAGAAAGCGATCGCCAGTACTGCATAAGTAGCAAGTAATAAACTTCCTTCCAACCAGTTAGATTCACCATCAGAACTAATTGAATTAGCAATTAATACTGCCACCATCACTGCCACCAATTCAAAAGGATTAAAGTTAAGATCCATTGGCTGACCGATCGCCCAACCTGCAATTACCAACACGGGGGCAACAAACAGAGCAATCTGCATACTCGAACCTACTGCTACAGATACAGATAGATCCATCTTATCTTTCATGGCAACAGTTACGGCAGTTGCATGTTCGGCAGCATTACCAATGATTGGCAATAAAATAACCCCCGTAAACAATGGACTCAAACCAAGATCGGAAGTCGCCACTTCTAAAGAATCTACTAATAGTTCCGATTCTACTGCCACTGCCAAAGTAACAGCCAGAAGAATAAAGATCCAAAAAGTTAGATTTACTTCACGTTTTTCTTCGCCCTCTTCAAATTCCGCTTCTCCCACATCACAGAGATAGGCGTGAGTTTTCATCGAAAACAACAAGGTGAGGATATATACCAAAATTAAAATTGCTGCTACGGCTACGGACAAATTTTGTAAGGTGCTTTCTTCGATACCTGTAGAAGTATATTCCACTGCGGTTGGTATTAATAGGGCAATTACCGCTAAATTCATCGAAGAAGCATTGAGGCGAGCAACGGTAGGTTGAAATTTTTGCTCTTTGAACTTTAAACCTCCCAACAGCATGGAAAAGCCCATCACCAACAAGAGGTTACTCACAATTGAACCCGTAATAGTCGCTTTGACTACTCCAACTAAACCAGCTCGCAAAGCGATAAAAGCTAGAATTAGTTCTGTAGCATTACCAAAAGTAGCATTGAGCAACCCGCCGATATTAGGTCCTGTTACCACGGCGATTTCTTCTGTAGCAGTACCCATATATGATGCCAGAGGAACAATACCCAAGGCAGCAGTGACAAATACGATCGTTTCTCCCCATGCCAAAAAATGTGCTGCAATGGAAACGGGAATAAACACTAACAAAACCAAGAAAAATGTATCTTTGTTTAACATATTAATTTTATTTTGATTGAAGCCAGTTCTTTAACTTTAATAACACTTCTCACTTCTGCCAATGATTGAAAGAGATATCTTAGAATAAGGGAAAAACCATGGCAAAACAAAAAGTAGAATCTCTAGGTATTGCTGTTGGCAGCTTAAGACAAGTACATCATATTGCTTTTAACGTGCAGAATATGGCAGCATCGCGACATTTTTATGGCAATATATTGGGTTTACACGAGCTTGAAGGGGATGAAGTGCCTTCAACTCTAATTAAGCTTAAAGCAGCGGGAAAAGTAACTAATTTCAGAACTCCCGACGGCATAATTATCGATTTGTTTGCCGAACCAGATTTATTTCCTCCAGATTCCAATCCCGAAAAGCAATTTACCCGCGCCAATCATCTTGCTTTTGATATAGATCCCAAATTATTTGACCATGCAGTAGAAATTATCAAACAGCTAAAAATTGCGATCGCTTCAGATGTGGTAACTCGTCCTACGGGTAGAGGTTTTTATTTTTACGATCCAGATGGTTTTATGATAGAAATACGCTGCGATCCTTTAGACGAATAAATAAACTAAATATTTTTAATCTCCTCTTATGACTACTAAAAAAACTTTAATTGGCTTGCAAGCTGACCGCTTTCGCCATCCCTTAGATTTAGAAGCAACCAACGCCCTCAAGCAATTACCAGGAATAGATATTGCGATCCGTAGTCTGTTGGGTTCGGTAGCAGAACAGTTTTTTTATCTGAACAATATTGCTTCAAGTGTTTTAGTCAGCGAAAAGCAACTACCCCATCTCTACAAACTATTAATTGAAGCAGCCCAAATCCTCGATTTAGAGCCACCCCAACTATACGTACAGCAAAACCCTACCCCCAATGCCTATACTTTTGCCATGCGGGGAGAAAGACCTTTTGTGGTGCTGCACACTTCTTTAATTGAAATGCTTACCCCCGAAGAAATTCAAGCAGTAATTGCCCACGAATTAGGTCATCTCAAATGCGAACACGGGGTATACCTGACTATGGCGAATGTTTTGGTATTAGCAGCAAATTTATTACCAGCTTGGGGAACGGTACTAGCTCAATCATTACAAGATAGAATGCTGCAATGGGTTCGTTGTGCTGAGTTTAGTTGCGATCGCGCTGCTCTTTTAGCCAGTCAAGACCCCAAAGTTGTAATGTCTGTTCTAATGAAGTTAGCGGGAGGATCTCCCACCCTTGCACCTCTATTAAACCTAGATGCTTTTATCGAGCAAGCCCAAGCATATGACTCTATAGGCAAAGATAGCCTGGGGGAGATGTTACAAGCAGCTCAAACTGCTCAATTATCCCATCCCGTACCCGTCATTAGAGCCAGAGAAATAGCTCGATGGGCAACTTCTGCTGAATATCAATCTATCATGGACAAGCAGCAGTCAAAAGAAGGCAAAAAACTTGGTTGGAGTAATTGGTAATTATTGCAGTTTTAACTATAAACTTTGGCGTAGTAGTTTTTATATTCTTGACTCAGCAATGGTTTCCACCAATCACTATTAGCGAGATACCATTGCACTGTACGACGCAAGCCTCCTTCTACAGTTTCTTGGGGAGTCCAGCCTAGTTCGTTTTTAATTTTACTGGCATTGATCGCATAACGGCGATCGTGTCCCGCACGGTCTTTGACGAAGGTAATTAATTCTTTGGATGGACTTACGGGTAGATTTGGTGCAAGTTCGTCCATGAGTTGGCATAATTGCTCTACGAGGTCGATATTCTTAACTTCGTTATTACCGCCGACGTTATAAGTCTCTCCTGGTTGACCCTTATTAATTACTACATCCAATGCGCGACAGTGATCTTCTACATAAAGCCAGTCTCTAATATTTTGTCCGTCGCCATATACTGGTAGAGGTTTTCCTAGCAATATGTTGATACACATTAAAGGAATCAACTTTTCTGGGAAGTGATAAGGACCATAATTATTCGAGCAGTTGGTAATCATAGTTGGCATTCCATAGGTATGGAAGTATGCCCGCGCCAGGTGGTCGCTTCCTGCTTTAGATGCGGAATAAGGACTGTTAGGAGTGTAGGGCGTAGTTTCAGTAAAAGCTGGGTCGTCTACTTCTAAACTGCCATATACTTCGTCTGTGGAGACATGAAGAAAGCGATCGCTTTGGGGTTGCGATCGATTATTCCACCGTTGGCGAAAGGCTTCTAGTAGGGTAAAAGTCCCCACTACATTGGTTTGAATAAATGCTCCAGGCTCAATAATCGACCTGTCTACATGGGATTCGGCTGCGAAGTGAGCCACCGTATCGATATCTTCCGATTCTAATAGGTTATCGACTAAAGTGCGATCGCATATATCCCCTTGGACAAATTTGAGATTTTTATTGTTCTCCAAACTAGCTAAATTAGCTTTATTTCCTGCATAGGTAAGGGCATCTAATACCGTGAGGCGATCGCTTTTATAAGTATTGCACCAATGATGGACGAAGTTTGAGCCTATAAATCCCGCGCCTCCTGTAATTAAGATACTGCGGTCTTTTCTCTTATTATCTTGTGTCATAAAGTTTAATTTATTAATTTAAGTTAATTCAATCTTAGAATCGTCCCCAATCATAAAGCGTAGTGCTTTGGGACGTTGTGGTGCAGTTTTGAGACTGGCTCTTTCCCCGATGAGACTATCAACAATGCGATCGCTAATTCCTTCCAGAATCGCTCCTTGAAGCACTACACTGTGTTCGATATCGATATCAATTAAGGTAGTGTTATCAGCGATACTACTATAGGGACCGATAAAACAATTTTCAATTTTACAGTTTTTCCCAATCATTACTGGACCCCGAATCATGGAATTGTGAACTATAGATCCCGATCCGATATAAACTCGACCGCTTAATTTACTTTGATCGTCCACTTCCCCTTCAATAGCAGATTCTACGGAATCATCTAAAATGATTTGATTTGCTGCTAAAAGATCGTCTTTCTTCCCCGTATCGAGCCACCATCCTGATAATTTGAAGGATGCTACGCTTTTTTGTTTGTCGATCAAATGTTGAATGGCATCGGTGATTTCTAATTCACCCCGGGGAGATGGTTTGATTGAGGCGATCGCATGATGAATTTCTGGAGAAAATAAGTATACTCCCACTAATGCCAGGTTGGAAGGGGGATTTTTGGGTTTTTCGATTAATTCTAATACTTTCCCATTTTCGTCTACTCTGGCTACCCCAAAAGAGCTAGGATTTTCTACTTCACACAATAGGGTTAAGGCATCAAGATGTTGACTGTTAAATTTATCTAAAAATAGATCTAATTGACTTTGAACTAGATTATCTCCCAGATACATGACAAAATCCGAGTCTCCTAGAAATGGTTGTGCAACCTTAACTGCGTGGGCTAATCCTAACGGCTCATCTTGTCTAATATAAGTAATTTTTGCCCCAAAGCGATCGCCATCCCCTGTTTTGGTTTTTACTTCTTCTCCTGTTTCGGGACTAATGATAATCCCAATTTCGGTAATCCCTGCTGCTACTATAGATTCGATTCCATACCAAAGAATCGGCTTATTGGCTACGGGTACTAGTTGTTTTGCACCTGTATAGGTTAGAGGGCGCAATCTTGTACCTTTACCACCAGAGAGAATAATTGCTTTCATTGTTTTATCAGCTTCGTTGAGGTTGATTTTGTCTGGGTAGCTATTAGCTATTAACTATCAGCTTTAATTTGATAATTTGTGCAATTCAGTTAACATGGCTTTTAATGATTCTCGCCAATGGGGGGGATATACTTCCGTTGCTGCGGTGTATTTACCTTTTGCTAAGACGGAATAGTTTGGGCGTTGGGCTGGGGTAGGATAGTCTGCGGTAGTAATGGGAATGACTTGCTGTATTTTCAAAGGAAATCCAAGTTGCTTGGCTTCGGTGAAAGTCGCTACAGCTAAATCGTACCAACTGGCGACACCACTATTGCTAAAGTGATACGTGCCATTTATTGTGGGATCTTCTTTTGATTTATTTAATAGATTGGCGATCGCCTTGGCGATATCATAAGACCAGGTGGGGCTACCAATTTGATCCGCTACTACTTTTAACTCTTCTCGGTTTTCTCCCAGCCTCAGCATGGTTTTAACAAAGTTTCCGTGTCCTCTCGAACCGTATACCCAAGCGGTGCGGAGAATGATGTGACGATCGCAGTTTTCTCTAACTCCTGTTTCCCCCAATAGTTTAGAATTGCCATATACTCCTAAAGGATTTGTTCCGTCGCTTTCTAAATAAGGAGTATGGTTTTGTCCGTTGAAGACGTAATCTGTGGAAATATGAACCACCGTAGTACCAATATCCTGGGCGGCTATGGCGATCGCTTTGGGCGCATTTCCATTAATGGCGATCGCCAATTTTCGTTCTTCTTCGGCTTTGTCTACCGCCGTATATGCTGCGGCATTAACGATTATATCGGGCTTGATTTGGGCAATTTTTTGTTTAATGCGATCGGGCTGAGTTAGATCTAAATCTTGTCGGGTAACTTCTATCACTTGCCCTAATGATTTGAGGGTTTGCGATAATTCTTGACCGACTTGTCCTGTAATACCTGTGAGTAATATTTTGGTCACTCGAATACCTCAGCTTTGTCTAAAGGTAATCCCGCTTGATCTTTTGCCGATAAAACTGGCTCTCCCTCTATTTTCCAGTCTATATTTAACCCAGGATCGTTCCATAAAATCGATCTTTCGTATTCTGGCGCATAATAGTCGGTGGTTTTGTATAAAAAATCTGCCGTATCAGATAACACTACAAACCCGTGGGCAAAGCCAGGAGGTACCCAAAACTGTTTTTTGTTGGTTTCGCTTAAAAGGCATCCCGTCCATTGTCCAAAAGTAGGAGAGCTTTTGCGGATATCTACCGCTACGTCATATACTTCTCCTGAAACCACTCTAACTAGTTTGCCTTGGGCTTGTTTTATTTGATAGTGCAAGCCTCGCAGGACGTTTTTAGCTGATCGAGAATGGTTATCTTGAACGAAGGGACTCGTTACTCCTGTTTTTTCTCTAAAAGTTTTTTCGTTGAAGCTTTCCATAAAAAAGCCCCGTTCATCCCCAAATACTTTTGGTTCGATAATGAGAACATCGGGGATTGTTGTTTGAATAACATCCATGAGGCTTTTTCTCTAAAATTTATAATTGAGAACTTGTGTGTTATGCGAGCAGTCTATATAAAAATGTATTCTCGCGATTTCACGAAATCTTATACAATAACTACATGAAAGTAGAATACCACTGATTCTAACAATATTCAGCAATCTTATTTAATGTTTTGTATCCCTATAAATAAATCGGATTAGATTGTTAATTATTGGGTAATAAAATAATTGTTTTTTTTGGTCAAGTACTATACTTAAATAGTTTCCCAGTTATGATTTTGTAAGGTTCAATTTGACTATTATTTGTTATTTCTGAATTTCCTTCGTTTTCTAGGCAGTCAACTAGATTCTTTAGTTGTAGATTCAAATCGCTGATAATTTTTAGTTCGCTGCTTTCTCCCCAAGCTTCATAACAGCGCATAATTAATTCTTGGTTTTTAGAGAATTTTAATGCCATCAGAATTAAATTGTCTGAGGATAGTTTTAATAGTTGGCTTGTCGATGGTAATTTATGGTAGTTTAGATTATTTTCTCGATTTAATTCTAAAACTATCGTTTGCAAAGGTGTATTTAATTCAGATCCTTGTTGTACTGTCTTGGCTGTTTGCCAGTTAGATTTGTGGGGATAAAGGGCATAGGTAAAATGATGAAAACCTCGATCGCTTTTGGGATCTGGCCAAGTAGCAGCCCGCAATAAAGTAAGTCTTAATAAGTTGGGTTTGGCATCATAACCATATTTACAGTTGTTGAGCAAACTAACTCCATAGTTTTCCTTTTGATCGGTAATATCTGCCCAATTTAATGCGGATACTTCCCACTTAGCTTTTTCTGTTTCTGTCTGAGGTTGGGTTGTTCTTTCGATTGTTCCGCAAGGAATTTCGTAAGTAGCCCTATTGCTTTCTATAGTTAAAGAAAAAGCAGCTTTAACCATGACATGAGTTTCTTGCCAATCTACCTTGTTGACTATTTTTAAAATAGGCGAATTGTACTCTAATATATAGTCTTGAGTAAATGTAGATTTATTGAATTTTTTAACTACTTTAATACCTTTAGTTAAGCCAGCATCAATCCATTCAATCGATCGCAATTCTGCATTTGGTAATTGTTTTTGTTCGTATTCTGGATCGATATTCCAAGCATCCCAATATTGTCCCTTGTCTTCAAAGAATTGTAATTCATTTCCTTGTTTTGACAATATCTCTCGCTTATTTCTATTGTCGAAAATACTCTCTATATTTCCTGTTTTAGGATCGATAACTACTGTTAAATATATATTAACTAATTCATAATCTACCTGAGCATTAATTGTTACTCTTGGTTCTTTTACTATTTTTCCCCAGCATAGCCAATATAAACGATAGCCAATGCTAGGAATATTTTGAGCTAAAAAAGTTAATTTATGTTCTTTTTGTTTGCTATGAATACATAGACTATTTCCCAATTCATCCCTAATCCAAAAATCCAGATCGCTACTCTCTAATACTTCATCTTCAATAGTTACTTCTTGCGATCGCTCCCAATTAAGAGAATTAAACACAATTATCGGTTTAGCATCTGCTTGGGGTGGTGCTGGTAGTTCTATGCTGGATGCGATCGCTTTTAATGCAGCCTCTAATAAACCTTCCCCTATGGCGATCGCGCCTTCCCAGTCTTGGTTTGCTTCCGTGAAGACTTCAGGTATCGATGTCCCTGGCAGAATGTCGTGAAACTGGTTGAATAATACTTTTTTCCAGGCAGTTTCAATTAATGATTGACAAATGTCTTCTTTTCGTGAAAAAATATTTATACTGGGAAATAGTGGCTGGAAGACGAACCTGTCCCCACAAAGCAAAGTTGCGAGACTCGACCACAACTCCGCTTCATAAAGCAGTCTTTCACAGTAGCGATTATATTTTTTTTGCTCTCCCCGAACGGTATAGCAACCGCGATGAAGTTCTAAATATAATTCGTCTTGCCATACTTGGAGACTTGGAGACTGGGAGATCTTGGTTAGATAATCGATCGCTTTGGTAAATTTAATTTCAGGAAAGAACGGCGAGTTATTCCATTTATCTGCAACTTCCAACATATCTTTAGTTGGCCCTCCGCCATGATCTCCGACACCTGGTAGCCAGAAGATATCTTGTAAACCCGTCTGAGTTTCCCAATCAATGGCGTAATTAGTCATAGTAATGGGGTTAGTATCCATCACTCCCGTAACATTTGGAGGAGACATGAGGGTAAGTAATCTCGTCCCGTCGGGAGACTCCCACCAAAAACAACCATGGGGAAACTTAGTGCGATCGTTCCAGTGGAGTTTGCCCGTAACAAAATATTCAATACCGCACTGCTTTAAGATCTGGGGTAGTTGCCAAGTAAAACCAAAACTATCGGGTAGCCATGCAACCTTACTTATTTCGCCAAACTTCTCTTGATAGTATTGCTGTCCGTAGATTAATTGGCGAATTAAAGACTCTCCACTAACTAAATTAGTTTCGGGTTCGATCCACATCCCCCCCAGTAATTCCCATTTATTTAACCTGACTGCATTTTGAATCTCGATAAATAACTCGGGGTTATCTCGTTCGATCCATTCATATAATGCGGGAGAAGTATGACCAAAAGTTAAAGCGGGGAAATTTTGTTGTAAGCTAAGGACAGATTTAAAAGTGCGCTGGGCTACTTCCTTGGTTTCCTCAGTCGTCCACAGCCAAGCCATATCTAAATGAGCGTGTCCCAGTAAATTAAAGCAGCGTTGTTTAATATCTTTGCCTAAAGGTAACAGGCTCGATCGCAATTTTTGTAAATCGTAGAAAAACCTGTCAGCATTTTGGATATTAGACCAATTAAATTTATTTAACTCTTCTGTTAACACCTCCAGGTGTTCGGGTTGAAACTCCCCCAGGTATTTATATAAGATAGTTAGTTCGTCGGCTACCAAACCAGGATCGACATTTTCGGGTAAATATAACTCCTCGTAAAGTAAATGCGATCGCATTAATGCCCCTATGTCATGATTGGGACTAGTCAGGCAAATAGTAACAAGATATTCTTCTCCAGCCTTGGCATCATCTGTGATAACTACCCGTGCGGAAGAATCAAACAAGTCTCCCTCTTGTACTAATTTTCCATTAATAAATACTTGTGCTTCCTCCGCCCACCAAGTTAACACTAAGCGTAGAGTTAAACCCGATATTGGATAGTCTTGTAATCTTGTAGGAATAACAATCTTTTGCGCCAACCATTTAACCTGTCTTCCTTTGAGCAAAATCAAATAACCCTTGTCGTTAATCTCGGGAGTGGGATATTCATCTAAATTAACTTGATCTAAATTATGGCTGTGATTAACTATATTGCGTGAAGTAATATCGCGCCAATGATGTTGCACTTTTACTTGGACTTGCTGGCGTAATCTAGAAATGAATTGCTCGATGATGGAATGCGATCGATGATGCTGCATTTTTTAAAATTGGAAACTCTTATCAATCTTAATTACAACTGCGGGAAATAGTGACAAGTTCGTCTTGCAAATAGGAATTATTATCATTTGTAAGAAGACACTAATTCTTTATTTTAAATTCATATAAGTACTTAGGCAAAATTAATTACATATTCGTGACCAAAATTATCCAGCACTTTTTTTAGATATTCAATTAGACTATTCTGACTACTATAAGCAGGGTAATCGCATCAA
>NZ_JADWDC010000057.1 GCF_020640915.1 Waterburya agarophytonicola KI4
CTCGAATGTAAATCTCATTTCTTAAGGGTTTTTCAGATGCTTGTCACCCCAAAAATTTGCCGACTATCAATCTATCTATACCCACTCTTCAAGAGTATGTTTTAATCAATACAAAAAAGCCAGAATTGAATGCTTTCGCCGCACCGATGATAATCTGTGGCTACTGCAATTTTACGAACCAGATAAAGTTAATTTTGCTCTATCTAGCGTCAAGTTTGAGGGCAAAATTGAGGAAGTTTATCAAGAAGTAGATTTTCCTTCAGAAGAGAAGATACCAGAAAATCGATGATGCGATCGCTTTACTTAACCTTTACCGCTGCAAAAAATTCTCCAAACTGTAAAAAATATCCTTGTCAGAAACAGCGACATTGCTGTATCATTAGTGATTGTGGTTAAAACTGGCAAATCTCACCTTATAGATCTATAGATATAACAATCTAATCAACCCCCTTAGTTAATGGATTTAAAGTCTGAAAGCTAAATAAGGGAGTTTTTACAAGAGATAAAAACAAACTTGTTATGGGGTAAGTGAGAAATTTATAGGATTTGCTACCTCCTTGTAGGAAACTAAGGAATTTATTTCTTTAAGTCTTTGAGGGTCAAAGGTAACTTTTAATTAGAAACGGTTAACACTGAATCTATAAATCTTAGAAAAAATTATATATTTGCTGCTGTGCATCTTGTTTATAGCGGTTTAACCAGAGGTTAGTTTGTGTCTAGGCGTAAAACTGCTTCATGGTGATTACCAGTCGAGATGATTATTTTTTTTGTCAGGCAAAATTACACCGTACTGACTAGCAGTCGTCGGCGGTGGATAACCTAGTTGTGTTGCAATTTATAGAGAGGCTAAAACTCGTGTCTGTCGGTATTCTTGGCACTAAAATAGGCATGACCCAAGTTTTTGACAAAGAAACAGGAAATGCAATTCCCGTTACTGTGGTTCAAGCTGGGCCTTGTGTCGTAACTCAGATTAAGACAAAAGAAACAGACGGCTATAGCTCAATTCAAATTGGCTATGGTGAAGTCAAAGAGAAAGCTTTATCCAAACCCGAACTCGGTCATTTAGGAAAAGCAGGCGCTAGTCCTTTGCGCCACCTGAAAGAGTATCGTCTTGATGATACAGCAAGTTATGAATTGGGTAAGACCCTAGACATTTCTGAAATTTTCAATGTTGAAACTACTGTTGATATCAGTGGTAAAACAATGGGTCGCGGTTTTGCTGGTTATCACAAACGTCATAACTTTAGTCGTGGTTTAATGAGTCACGGTTCTAAAAGTCACCGCGCACCTGGTTCTACTGGTGCTGGTACAACTCCTGGTCGTACTTATCCTGGTAAGAAAATGGCTGGACGTTACGGCGGTAAGCAGGTAACTACTCGTAAGTTAAAAGTTGTCCGAGTTGATGCAGAACAGAACCTGTTGCTCATCAAGGGTGCAGTTCCAGGCAAGCCTGGATCGTTGCTCAGTATTTCTCCCAGCAATATTGTTGGACAGTAATCGCAACTTGTCGGTTATTCAAAAACAAACAGATAGATAACAAACAAATAACTATGGTTAATTGTGTAGTCAAAAATTGGCAGGGGGAAGATGCTGGAGAAGCAACCCTAGAACTAAAAGTCGCCAAATCAGAAAATGCGGAACATATCGTTCACAGAGCATTAGTCCGTCAATTAAATAACGCTCGTCAAGGTACAGCTTCTACTAAAACTCGCGCCGAAGTTCGTGGTGGTGGACGCAAACCCTGGAGACAAAAAGGAACAGGTCGCGCTCGTGCAGGTTCTATCCGTTCTCCCCTATGGCGTGGTGGTGGTGTTATCTTTGGGCCCAAGCCTAGAGACTACAGTACTAAAATGAATCGCAAAGAAAGACGTTTAGCATTGAGAACGGCTTTTTCTGCTCGTGTCGAAGACATGATTGTGATTGAGAATTTCGACGCTGAATTTGATCGACCCAAAACCAAAGACTTCATTGCAGCTTTAGGACGTTGGGATGTAGGTACAGATGAGAAAGTGTTGTTGATCCTCAAGGAGGTTTCCGACAACGTAAACTTGTCCACTCGCAATATTGCCAAAGTCAAAATGATTAAGGCGACTAACCTTAACGTGGTTGATATCCTTCACGCTAATAAGCTAATCGTGAGTAAAGATGCTCTAGAACAGATTCAGGAGGTTTACGGTGACGATTAAAAATACCACTAGATACCAAGAAAGAGATTTAGCAGACTTAATTCTCAAGCCGATCATTACTGAGAAAGGCACAATGCAAATGGAACTCGGCAAATACGTATTTGATGTATTGCCCAAAGCTACTAAGCCAGACATCAGAGCAGCAATTGAAAGCCTGTTTGATGTAACTGTTGTCAAAGTCAACACCTTGACTCTACCCCGCAAAAAACGTCGTGTAGGTAGATTTCTTGGTTACAAGGCTCAATACAAAAGAGCGATCGTAACCTTAAAAGAAGGGGATAGCATCGGCTTGTTCCCAGACGTATAAGCATATAGAACTCGAAAAAGCTAGTTAAAGCAAATTATGGGTACTCGTTCATTTAGACCATACACTCCAGGGACTCGCCAAGCAGTAGTTCCCGATTTTTCGGAAATTACTAAAAGTAAGCCCGAAAAATCTTTAACCAAATACAAACACCGCAAAAAAGGTCGCAACAACCGTGGTGTCATTACCAGTCGTCGTCGTGGTGGCGGACATAAACGTCTCTACCGCATCATCGATTTCCGTCGTGATAAGCGCAATATTCAAGCAGAAGTAATTGCGATCGAGTACGATCCCAACCGTAACGCTCGTATTGCCTTAGTGCAATATGAAGATGGTGAAAAACGCTATATTCTAGCTGCTGTTGGCATGAAAGTTGGTACTCCAATTATTGCCAGCGAAGATGCTCCTATTGAAGTAGGAAATGCTTTACCCCTAAGCAAAATGCCCCTGGGTGAAACAATTCACAACGTTGAATTGGTTGCAGGTAAAGGCGGACAGATCGTTCGTGCTGCTGGTGCTGCTGCTAAGGTGATGGCAAAAGAAGGTGACTACGTAACCATTGGTCTTCCTTCTAAGGAAGTACGCATGATACGCAAAGAATGCTACGCCACTATCGGACAAGTTGGCAACGTAGAATACCGCAACCTGAAATTAGGGAAGGCGGGTAAAATGCGCCACAAAGGTAGAAGACCAGAAGTTCGTGGTAGTGCGATGAACCCTTGCGATCACCCTCATGGTGGTGGTGAAGGACGCGCTCCTATTGGTAGAAGCGGTCCTGTATCCCCTTGGGGTAAACCAGCATTGGGTAAGAAAACTCGTAAGAAAAACAAACCCAGCAACAAGCTGATTGTTCGTCGCCGTCGTTAATTCATTGTTGAACTAAAAAATATGAGTCGTTCTTTAAAAAAAGGGCCTTTTATCGCCGATAGCCTACTCAAGAAAATTGAAAAGCTAAATGCAGGTAATAAAAAAGAAGTAATCAAAACTTGGTCTAGATCCTCAACCATTCTGCCTTTGATGGTCGGACATACCATCGCCGTCCACAACGGTCGTCAACACATTCCCGTGTTTATCAGCGATCAAATGGTCGGACACAAACTAGGAGAATTCGCTCCTACCCGTACTTTTAGGGGTCATGCTAAAAGCGACAAAAAAGGGAGACGCTAGATACCAGATATCACTATGGCTATAGATACTAATAACGAAGTCAAGGCGATCGCAAAATATATTCGGATGTCTCCTTTTAAGGTCAGACGGGTATTAGACCAAATTCGCGGTCGTCAATATCGAGAAGCACTAATTATTCTCGAATTCATGCCTTACAAAGCTTGCGATCCCATTCTTAAAGCATTGAGATCTGCTGTGGCTAACGCAGAACATAACAACGGTTTAGACCCTGCAACTTTGGTAGTCAGCCAAGCCTTTGCTAATGGTGGCCCTGTTCTCAAACGTTATCGTCCTAGAGCGCAAGGTCGTGCTTACCAAATCCGTAAGCCAACCTGTCACATTACTGTGGCTGTCGCACCCGAAGTAACCGATTAAAAACTTGATTACTTAATTAATTACTATTACGAGGAAACATTTGTGGGACAAAAGATACACCCAACGGGTTTTCGTTTAGGAGTCACCAAAGAACACCAATCTTGTTGGTACGCAGACCCTAAACGTTACCCAGAATTGTTGCAAGAAGATCGCAAGATTCGCGAATATGTCAACAAAGAGTTGAGTAATGCAGGTATTTCTCAAGTCAAAATTGAACGCAAAGCAGATCAAATCGATTTAGCGATACATACTGCTAGACCTGGTGTTGTAGTTGGTCGAGGTGGTTCAGGAATTGAAAAGCTACGCAACGAACTACAGGCGAAGGTAGGTAACGCTCGTCAAATTCGCATTAACGTAATCGAAGTACCTCGTGTGGATGCCGATGCAGCGTTAATTGCCGAATATATCTGTCAACAGCTAGAACGAAGAGTTTCTTTTCGTCGAGTTGTCCGTCAAGCAGTGCAAAGAGCGCAACGTGCCGAAGTTTTGGGTATCAAAATTCAGGTTAGCGGACGCTTAAACGGAGCAGAAATTGCTCGTACCGAATGGGTCAGAGAAGGTCGAGTTCCTCTACACACCCTTAGAGCAGATATTGATTACTCTTATCGTACCGCTTTGACTATTTACGGGATTCTCGGAGTTAAAGTATGGGTGTTCAAAGGCGAAATTATTCCAGGACAAGAGGAAGCAGCCGCGCCCAGCCAAGCTCCTCGCCGTCAACGCCGTCGTCAGAAATTTGACGATCGCTCAGAATAACTATTAACAAGACTTATTTAGCAAAATACTAAGACTATGCTTAGTCCCAGAAGAACGAAATTTCGCAAGCAACATCGCGGTCGTATGAGAGGAATGGCCTATCGTGGTAGTACCTTGAATTTCGGCGATTTTGCCCTCCAAGCTACCGAACCTTCTTGGATTACTGCCCGTCAGATCGAGGCTGCTCGTCGAGCAATGACTCGCTATGTCAAAAGGGGTGGTAAAATCTGGATTCGGATTTTCCCCGATAAACCCGTAACTATGCGTCCCGCTGAAACTAGAATGGGTTCGGGTAAAGGTTCTCCCGAGTTTTGGGTAGCAGTGGTTAAGCCAGGCAGGATTATGTTTGAAATGGCTGGTGTTCCTGAAAATATAGCCAAAGAAGCAATGCGTTTAGCAGCCCAAAAGCTACCAATCAAAACCAAGTTTGTCACTCGCGATGAGGATTACAAATAAGATTATGGCTTTACCAAAAGTAGAAGATGCCAGAAAACTAAGCGATGAAGAACTAGCAGAAGAAATTCTAGCGGTTAAGCGAGAATTGTTTCAGCTAAGACTAGAACAAGCTACTCGTCGTTTAGAAAAACCTCATCTGTTTAAACACACCAAACATCGTTTATCGCAGCTATTAACCGTAGAACGCGAGCGCGAAATCGCTGCTGAAAAAGGAGAATAGAATATGGCAGTCAAAGAAAGAGTAGGAGACGTAGTTAGCGACAAAATGGATAAAACCATTGTTGTAGCGATCGAAAACCGATCTCCTCATCCTAAATACGGCAAAATTGTCGTCAGAACCAAGAAATACAAGGTACACGACGCTGAAAACAAATGTAAGATTGGCGATCGCGTACGGATCAAAGAAACTCGTCCCCTCAGCAAAACTAAACGCTGGACGGTCGAGGAAATTATTGAATCCAAAAATTCCTAACTCCTATCAACTAAATTTCCCCGATCGAGAGTAAACATGATTCAACAACAGACCTATCTAAATGTCGCTGACAACAGTGGCGCGCGCAAGCTGATGTGTTTGCGTGTAATAGGCAAAGGGAACTGTCCCTATGCCTTTATCGGCGATGTCGTAGTGGCGGTAGTCAAAGACGCTTTACCTAACATGGGTGTAAAAAAATCCGAAGTAGTTAAGGCAGTGATCGTTCGTACTAAGCAATCAGTAAGTCGCCCTAGTGGAATGAGTATTCGTTTTGATGATAATGCTGCGGTAATTATCAACGAACAAGGAAGCCCCAGAGGTACTCGTGTCTTTGGTCCTGTGGCAAGAGAATTAAGAGAGAGAAACTTCACTAAAATTGTTTCTTTAGCTCCAGAGGTAATCTAAATGGCAAAAGTAAATAAAGCACCAACTCGCTACAAAATGCATGTTAAGAAAGGAGATACTATTCAGGTAATCTCTGGACGAGATAAAGGCAAAATAGGCGAAATAACTACAGTAAATCCCAAAACCAGTCAAGTGATTGTAGAAGGGGTTAATGTTCGGACTAAGCATGTTAAACCTCAACAAGAGGGAGAATCGGGTCAGATTGTGACTTTTGAAGCTCCTATTCATAGTTCCAACGTAATGCACTACTCTGCTAAAGAAAAAACTGTCAGTCGCGTTGGTTATACCTTCAGCGAAGACGGTCGCAAAGTTCGAATGCTCAAGAAAACTGGCGAAGTTATTGACTAATTTCGATTTTTTTGAGCGCGTTGATAATTTAAAATTTATAGACTCCTGACCAAGCCCAGGAAAAATAATCATCATGCCAAAACCACTAAAAACTAGATATCAAGAAGATATCGTACCTAAGCTAACCGAACAGTTTAGCTTTAGTAACGTACATGAAGTTCCTAGCGTAGTCAAAATCGTGATCAACCGAGGTTTAGGCGAAGCATCTCAGAATGCTAAAGCTTTAGAATCTTCGATTAGGGAGCTTACCGTCATTACAGGACAAAAACCCGTAGTCACGAGAGCCAAAAAAGCGATCGCATCTTTTAAAATCCGTGAAGGAATGCCCGTCGGTGTGATGGTTACACTTCGCGGTGAAAAAATGTACGCTTTTCTAGAAAGACTAATCGCTCTAGCATTACCCCGTATTCGTGACTTCCGTGGAATTAGCCCCAAAAGTTTTGACGGTCGCGGTAACTATAGTCTGGGCGTGCGCGAGCAGTTAATGTTCCCCGAAATTGACTACGATAGCATCGATCAAATTCGAGGGATGGATATTTCCATCGTTACTTCCGCAGCTAATGACGAAGAAGGACGAGCCTTACTCAAAGAAATGGGAATGCCTTTTCGCGACAATTAACATCCTTAGTATCTAACAATAAAAAATAGGAAATAATGGCAGCAACCGATACTATTTCAGATATGCTGACCCGCATCCGTAATGCCTGTATGGTCAAGCATCAAACTACCCAAGTACCCTCAACTCGCATGACAAAGGCGATCGCCAAAGTACTGCAAAGTGAAGGTTTTATTGAAGGCTTTGAAGAAACTGGGGAAATTCCTCAAAAATTCATTGTTATTTCTCTTAAGTACAAGGGTAGAAATCGTCAGCCAATTATCAGCACTCTTAAAAGAGTTAGTAAGCCAGGATTACGAGTTTACTCTCGTAAAAAAGATATTCCTCGCGTCCTTGGTGGTATTGGTATTGCGATCGTTTCCACTTCTCGTGGAGTAATGACAGATAGAGAAGCTCGCAGCCAAGGTGTTGGTGGTGAGATCCTCTGTTACGTCTGGTAATCAAACAGGAGGACTTAAAAATGTCTCGTATTGGCAAATTGCCCATTCCGATTCCTGACAAAGTGACCGCACAAATCTCAGGACAGCATATTACCGTTAAAGGACCAAAAGGAACTCTTGAGAGAGAAATTCCCCAACCAATTGAAGTCAAGCAAGAAGGTGGGACTATTCTGGTAACTCCTACTGATGACTCTCGTATTGGTCGTCAACGTCACGGTCTTTGCCGTACTTTGGTAGCCAACATGGTAGACGGGGTATCTAAAGGATTTCAAAAACGTCTCTCCATTCAAGGAGTTGGTTACAGAGCGCAAGCCCAAGGTAAAAAATTAACTCTTAACGTTGGTTATAGTAAGCCTGTTGAGATAGAAATGCCTGACGGTATTGATGTAACCGTAGAAAACAGAAACACAGAAGTCATCATCAGTGGCATCAACAAAGAAATAGTAGGTAACGTAGCTGCCAGAATTAGAGCAGTCAGACCTCCAGAACCCTATAAAGGAAAAGGAATACGCTACTTTGACGAACAGGTAAGACGCAAGGCTGGTAAGACAGGTAAGTAGAAATAATGAAGCTTTCACGCAAAGAATCAGTAAAACGCCGTCATCGACGGGTACGCAAAAAAGTCAGCGGTACTCCCGAACGCCCTCGTTTGTGTGTTTTCCGCTCCAACAATCATATTTATGCTCAAGTTATTGATGATGTAGCACAGCATACTTTAGCTGCAGCATCAGATTTTAACGTCGAAAAAAATACTTCGGGAGCGACTTGTGATGTTTCAGCTGAAGTAGGCAAATTAATAGCTCAAAGAGCTAAAGAAAAAGGAATAGGCAAAGTAGTATTTGATCGCGGTGGTAATCTTTATCATGGTCGAGTAAAAGCTTTGGCAGATGCAGCCCGCGAAGCTGGCTTAGACTTTTAGAGCAAAATATAAACAGTAATAACTATACTATGGCTAATAAATCTAACAAGTCGCGCAAAAAAGGTCGCGCTAAAGATAAAGACTCAGCTTGGCAAGAGCGAGTAGTGCAAATTCGCCGAGTCAGCAAAGTAGTTAAGGGTGGTAAAAAACTCAGTTTCCGCGCGATTGTGGTCGTAGGTAACGAAAAAGGACAAGTAGGCGTTGGTGTAGGTAAAGCGGCTGATGTAATCGGCGCTGTTCGTAAAGGGGTTGCGGATGCTAAAAAACAACTAGTAGAAGTCTCCCTAACCAAAGCTAGTTCTATTGTCCATATAGCCAATGGAGTTGCTGGCGGTGCTAAAGTATTTATGCGCCCTGCTGCTCCTGGTACAGGGGTAATCGCAGGTGGTGCAGTACGTACTGTACTCGAACTTGCTGGAGTTAAAAACATTTTAGCCAAACAGCTAGGTTCTAACAGTCCCTTAAACAATGCCAGAGCCGCAATTGATGCTTTAGAAAGTTTACGTACCTTTGCTGAAGTAGCACGAGAAAGAGATATTCCTCTAGAACAACTGTACGCTTAGATCATTGAATATTAAACAACAATGAAATTAGAAAATCTTAGCCCGAAAGAGGGTTCAAAAAGACGCAAACGTAGAGTCGGTCGCGGTATTGCAGCAGGTCAAGGAGCTAGTTGTGGTTTTGGTATGCGGGGTCAAAAATCTCGTTCTGGTACAGGAACAAAAGCTGGTTTTGAAGGTGGTCAAATGCCTCTTTATCGCCGAGTTCCTAAACTAAAGCATTTCACTCTAATTAATCAAAAGCATTACACTACTGTAAATGTCGAGTCGCTGAGTTCTTTAAATGCCAATACAGAGGTGACTCTGGCTTCCTTAATCGACAACGGTATTGTTACTACTAATGATGGTCCTTTAAAAATATTGGGTAACGGCGAACTAACCGTAGCTCTAAACGTTAAAGCAGCAGCTTTTACTAAGAGTGCGATCCAAAAAATTGAGACAGCTGGTGGTAGTTGCGAAGTTATTGCTTAACAAGGAAGCAACAGGATTGGTATATCATAAGTAACGAAGGTATAAGATTAAGTTTATATAAGATTTTTTCGCATACAGCTTATTAAATACCAAATATATAAGAGGTAACCCTGCATGGTTAGAGAAAAAACTCCATCAGCACAGGAGACTTTTTTACAAATGGCTCAAGCAGCAGGTCTTCGTGGCAGACTGCTTGTGACTATTGGTCTTCTGATATTAGTTAGGTTGGGTGTGTTTATACCCGTACCAGGAATTGACCGTGAAGTCTTTGGCGATTTTATTGGCAACTCAGGAAACGCCTCCATTGTGGGATTTTTAGATATCTTTACTGGTGGCGGTATTTCTGCTTTAGGTATTTTTGCCTTGGGTATTTTGCCCTTTATTAATGCTTCTATCATTATGCAGTTGTTGGCGACTGCAATCCCTAGTCTAGAAAACTTACAAAAAAATGAAGGCGAGGCGGGAAGACGTAAGATATCCCAAATTACTCGTTATGTAGCTTTGGGTGGGGCGATTATTCAAAGCTTCGGTATTACTTTGGGACTTTTGGTTAATAACGGCATTATCGAACGAAGTATTTTTCCCATTGGCGAAACTGTATTAGCTTTAACCGCTGGTTCGATGTTTGTGATGTGGATTTCTGAATTGATTACCGAAAAAGGCATTGGGAATGGAGCTTCTTTATTGATCTTTGTCAATATTGTTGCTGTATTACCCAAAACTTTAGGTAACACCGTTGAGTTTGCTCAAAGTGGTGGTCGAGAAGCCATCGCACAAGTGATAGTCCTTCTCATAGTCTTCTTGACTATGATTGTGGGAATCGTTTTCATTCAAGAAGGTACTCGCCGTATTCCCATTATTTCCGCCCGTCGTCAGGTAGGTAGAAGAGTATATCGCGAAAGAAGCAACTATCTTCCTTTGAGGTTAAATCAAGGCGGAGTGATGCCAATTATTTTCGCTTCTTCTGTATTGTTTCTACCCGCGCAATTGATTGGTTTTATACCTGGTCAGGGAGCAGTTAAAAACGTATTCACTCAAATTGCAGCTGCAATTCAACCAGGAAACTGGGCTTATGTAGCAGTTTATTTGGTATTGATTTTATTTTTTAGCTACTTTTATGCTTCTTTGATCGTTAATCCCGTAGATATGTCCCAAAATCTAAAGAAGATGGGGGCATCTATTCCTGGTATTAGACCAGGAAAAGCAACGAGTGCTTATCTCGAAAAAGTTCTCAATCGCTTAACTCTTTTGGGAGCAATCTTTTTGGGATTGGTTGCCACTATTCCTACCTTAGTTGAAAGTGCTATACCCGCAGGTACTACCGTATTTAGTGGTTTTGGGGCAACTTCATTACTAATCTTGGTTGGTGTGGCAATTGACACGGCAAAACAAATTCAAACCTACGTAATATCTCAACGTTACGAAGGAATGGTCAAACAATAGACCAAGCATTTGACCAACCTAGCAAACCCATTTTTAATTAGTGATAATTGAATTGGGCTTGCTACTTCAAAACTAAATTTTAATAAGTTGACATGGCGAAGCGATTAATATTTCTTGGTCCTCCTGGTGCGGGCAAAGGAACTCAGGCACAGGTGCTGTCAGAAAATCATCAGATCCCCCATATCTCTACTGGAGACATTTTGAGGGCTGCTGTATCTCAGCAAACACCATTGGGCAAGCAGGCAAAAGATTATATGAGTAGAGGGGAATTAGTTCCCGATGCTTTGATATTAGACTTAATTCAAGATCGTTTATCTTATGAAGACGTTGTTAATGGTTGGATATTAGATGGTTTTCCTCGAAACGTTAATCAGGCTACTTTTTTAGAAGAATTACTTGCCAACCTTAATCAAAGTGCTGACTGTGTATTAAACCTCGAAGTTCCAGACGAAGTATTGGTAGAAAGATTATTGGCTAGAAAACGGAAAGACGATAATGAAGAAACTATTCGCCGTCGTTTGGAGGTCTATCATCAAGACACAGTACCAGTGATCGATTTCTATCAAAACAAGAAAACGCTGAAAACTATTGATGGCGATCAATCTATGGAAGAAGTAGGTAAATCTTTAAGTGAGGCTATTATTCCAATCTAAGAGTAAGGATCGCTTAATCGGCTGATGAGGATTGAATAATCTGAGCATGGTCGGTTAAGTATATCAAAAAAAGGTAAGATTGAAAATGCTTTGTCGGCAATTGACTGGTTAAACGATGAATAGTACGAGTTGCCGTTAACTATTCATCACGAAATAGGGGAGAAAATAAATATTGGCTAAACAAGACTTAATTGAAATGGAAGGGACGGTAACAGAGTCTCTTCCTAATGCGATGTTTCGCGTCGACCTAGATAACGGCTTTAACGTATTAGCTCATATATCAGGAAAAATTAGACGGAATTACATTAAAATTCTGCCAGGAGATAGAGTAAAGGTGGAATTAACACCTTATGACTTGACCAAAGGTAGAATAACCTATCGTCTCAAAAACAAGTAAAGTCTTTATTTGAAGGCGATCTGACCCAGTTTGACGTAGAAACTGATTTATAGATATAATAATAGGCTTGCAGTATGGCCAGGATGAGGCATGAAAGTTAGACCATCAGTCAAAAGAATGTGTGAAAAATGCCGTGTCATCAAAAGACGCGGACGGGTAATGGTGATTTGTAGCAGTAACCCTAAGCATAAACAACGCCAAGGATAATTGTCTACCATTTGATCATTATTTTTAAATAGTCAAACTAAATTTGGCTACAACAAAAAACTAACAGTAAAAAGGGAGTAAAAACGTGGCACGGATTTCTGGCGTAGATCTTCCTCGTGATAAGCGTGTAGAAATTGCACTAACATACATCTTTGGTGTAGGTTTATCTCGAGCGCAAAAGGCGATCGCCCAAACTGGAGTAAATCCAGATACTAGAGTTCGAGATTTATCCGATGAGGATGTTACTAAACTCAGAGCCTATATTGAAGATAACTATCAAGTCGAAGGTGACTTGAGACGTTGGGAAGCAATGAATATCAAACGTTTGGCTGACATTGGTACTTATCGCGGTCGTCGTCATCGCATGGGATTACCTCTGCGCGGTCAAAGAACTCGAACTAATGCTCGTACTAGAAGGGGTAGAAGACTAACTGTAGCTGGTAAGAAAAAAGCTCCTGGTAAGAAGTAATTAGTTTTAAAACTATATCCAAAGTTAAGTACATCATAAAGCAATTAAAATGGCGCAACCAAAAAGAAGAAGCGGCGCAAAGAAAAATAAGAAAAATGTTCCTAATGGTGTGGCTCATATTCAGTCAACCTTTAACAACACTATTGTTACCATCTCTGATACTAGAGGAGATGTGATTTCATGGTCTTCGGCTGGAGCTAGCGGTTTCAAAGGAGCAAAAAAAGGAACTCCTTTTGCAGCCCAAACAGCAGCCGATAGTGCGGGAAGACGAGCAATGGACCAGGGAATGCGTCAAATAGAAGTAATGGTTAGTGGTCCTGGTGCTGGTCGCGAAACAGCGATTAGAGCCTTGCAAGGTGCAGGATTAGAAATCACTCTCATTCGTGACGTTACACCTATTCCCCACAACGGCTGTCGTCCGCCGAAAAGACGTAGAGTATAACCGTAGAAACGCAATTATTATAGTTGCGACTGGATAGAGCCGTTATTTTATCTCGATTTACCAGATCGCTTGTCGAAGTAGGAGAGAAATCAGCCTGTGGCACAATTTCAAATTGAGTGTGTAGAATCTAAAACCTTAAAAAACCAGCATCAATATAGCAAGTTTGTTCTCGAACCCTTAGATAGAGGTCAAGGAACAACTTTAGGCAACGCCCTTAGAAGAGTTTTATTGTCAAACTTAGAAGGGGCTGCTGTAACTGCTATTCGTATTGGTGGAGGAATGGCAAAAGATGAAAATAAGCAAGAACATCGTTTTGGGTTTGCTACCCATGAATTTGCCACCATTGAGGGGGTTAGAGAGGACGTTTTAGAAATTATCCTCAACATGAAGGAGATTGTCCTCAAAAGTTACAGTAACCAGCCCGAAATAGGTCGTTTGGTAGCTACTGGTCCGGGAACTGTTACCGCAGCCCAGTTTACCCTACCTGAAGGGGTCGAGACAGTGGATTCTAACCAGTATGTAGCCACGATTGCCGAAGGGACAAGCTTGGAAATGGAATTTCGAGTAGAGAAAGGCAAAGGTTATCGTGCGGTAGAAAGAGGCAAAGAAGAAGGTAGTTCTTTGGATTTCCTTCAAATTGATGCCGTATTTATGCCTGTTACCAAAGTAAACTATAGTGTCGAAGACGCTCGGGTTGATGGTTCTGGTATCCGCGAGCGCTTGATCATGGAAATCTGGACTAACGGTAGCGTCAAGCCAGAAGAAGCCTTGTCTCAAGCAGCGGGAATAGTAGTCGATTTGTTTAGTCCTCTCAAAGATTTAACTCTTGAGGAAATTGAGCCAGACTATCAAGAAGATGAAGACCCAACAAGCCAAATTCCTATTGAAGAATTACAATTGTCTGTTAGAGCTTACAATTGCTTGAAACGCGCTCAAATAAACTCAGTCTCAGATCTGCTTGATTATACTCAAGAAGACTTGTTGGAAATCAAAAACTTTGGTCAGAAATCTGCTGACGAGGTAATTGAAGCTTTACAACAACGTTTGGAAATAACATTACCCCAAGAAAAATCAGGTAAGTAAACACAAAAAGTAAAAATACAATCATGCGACATCGATGTAAAGTAGCAAGGCTGGGATTGCCAGCCGATCAAAGGAAAGCTCTAATGCGTTCGTTAGCAACTGAAATAATCCGTCATGGTCAAATTAAAACCACTCTAATTCGTGCTAAAGCAGTGCGGAGCGAAGTAGATAGGATAATTACTCTTGCTAAAGATGGATCTCTAGCTGCCAGAAGACAAGCTCTTGGATATATCTACGATAAAGAATTAGTTAGCGAATTGTTCAAAGCAGTAAGCGATCGCTATGGAAATCGTAACGGTGGCTATACTCGTATCGTTAGAACCAAACGTCGTCGTGGTGACAACGCTGAGATGGCAATTATTGAGCTAGTCTAATCTGGACATTAAAGTGAATGGTTGTAGGTAGCCAAAACGAAATTTTGCCAAACAGAATAGCTTTAGTTATTCAATATTTAGGAACTAACTTTCATGGCTGGCAAAAACAACCCAATCAAGTTAGCGTTCAAGGATGTATCGAAAAAGCGATCGCCAGTGTTGTTGGCTATCCAATTCGGATTTATGGTGCGGGTAGGACTGATGCGGGAGTTCATGCTGCTGCTCAGGTTGCTCATTTTGAGTACTGTGGTCCAATACCACCTCATAAATGGGCTAAAATAATTAACGGGAGGTTGCCAGAAGGCATCCTAATTAGAGCTTCAGCTCAAGTTTCGACCAATTGGCACGCTCGTTTTTCGGCTATTTGGCGGCGTTATCGTTACACAATCTATACCGATAAGCGTCCTAATGTGTTTGTTAGTCAAACCTGTTGGCACTACTATCACTCTGTCTTGCAAGAATCTTTAATTCAAAAAGCTTTAAATCCTTTATTGGGAGAACACGAGCTATCAGCTTTTAAAAGAACTGGTTCGGATAGAGCAGATTCTTTGGTAGAGGTACAAACTGTTGAATGCTACCGCCGAGGTGCATTTTTATACTTAGAGATTCAGGCAAATGGTTTTTTGTACGGTATGGTACGTCTACTGGTAGGAATGCTAGTAGAGGTGGGAGGAGGAAAAAGATCGCCTGAGAGCTTTACCGAAATATGGCAGAACCAACGTCGAGAAGAAGTTAAGTATTCTGCTCCAGCAAAGGGTTTATGTTTGCTCAGGGTTGGTTATCCTGAATTTCCCTTTGCTAAACAATTGTGGTTTGATACCCAACCTGATTTTCATTTAGCTCAGTAATCTTATTTAAAATAATTCACAAAATACTATCACACCGAAAATGAACAAAACTCCTTTACCAACCAAAGAAAATCTAGAAATGAAATGGTATGTAGTTGATGCTGAGGGGCAACGCTTAGGTCGTCTCGCCACGGAAATCGCGATGATTTTGCGCGGTAAGAAAAAGCCCAGTTTTACCCCCAATGTCGATACTGGAGACTTTGTAGTCGTCATTAACGCCGAAAAAGTTGTCGTTACTGGCAGAAAAAACGAACAAAAGTTATATCATCGCCACTCTGGAAGACCAGGAGGCATGAAAACTGAAACTTTTGACCAGCTACAAAATAGAATTCCCGAACGAATTATTGAAAAAGCAGTAAAGGGAATGCTGCCCAAAAATGCTATGGGTCGTAAGCTATTTACTAAACTCAGAGTATACACAGGATCGGATCATCCTCATGCTGCTCAAACTCCCGAGACTCTAACTATTAACACTATTCCTGCGAGAAACTAACAAAATGGAAGCAACAGATAAAGTAGTATATTGGGGTACAGGTCGCCGTAAAGCGGCGATCGCCCGTGTTCGTTTAGTACCTGGTGAAGGTAAACTGGTGGTTAATGGCAAACCAGGAGAAGATTACTTCAATCGTATTCCTAGTTATCTAATGTCGATTAAAGGTCCTTTAGAAACTTTAGGTTTTGAAAGCGAGTACGACATTTTAGTAAATGCTCATGGTGGCGGCTTAACTGGTCAAGCTGATGCAGTAAAACTGGGTGTAGCTAGAGCATTATGCAAGCAAGACCCTAATAATCGCCAGCCGTTGAAAACAGAAGGTTTCTTAACTCGCGATCCTCGCTGTAAAGAACGTAAGAAATATGGTTTGAAGAAAGCGCGTAAAGCTCCTCAATTCTCCAAACGATAAAAATCTATTTGATAAATTTTTAGAGAGAAAATCAAAATGCCTAAACCTGATATACACCCCACTTGGTATCCAGACGCTAAAGTCATCTGTAATGGTGAAGTTGTCATGACTGTTGGTTCAACTCAACCAGAAATTAATGTTGATGTTTGGTCTGGAAATCATCCTTTTTATACTGGTACGCAAAAAATCATCGATACCGAAGGACGAGTTGATCGCTTTTTACGTAAGTACGGCATGCTTGATTCTAGCGAAGAAGCTGAATCTGACGCAGAAAAATAGCAATCTTATAAAGATGATATACCCAGTGGTTAGCTTTGATTGACTGCTGGGTTTGTTGTATTTTTAGTTTGTTTTTTGAATATACCTTACCCTCAAAAGGAGAAAATTAATGGCTGAAGCTTACTTATTAGATAAACTCAAATCTGTAGAGCAGACTTTCAATGAGCTTACTCATCGTTTAGCTGATCCTGATATTGCGACTAATCCAGACGAATTACAAAAGGTAGCAAAGGCTCGCTCTTCTCTGGAAGAAACTGTCATTACTTATCAAAAATGGCAAGAAGCTACAGAAGAATTAGCAGGAGCAAAAGAAATTCTCAAAGAAGCAGTCGATCCTGAGATGAAGGAAATGGCAAATATGGAAGTCGGCGAGCTTGAAGAACAAATAGAAGAACTAGAAAAGAAACTCAAAGTTCTGTTGCTACCCAGCGATCCTAATGATGACAAAAACATCATGTTAGAAATTCGTGCGGGGACAGGAGGCGATGAAGCCAGTATTTGGGCTGGTGATTTAGTGCGGATGTATTCTCGCTATGCTGAAGCTCAAAATTGGAAAGTCTTTTTGCTGAGTGAATCAGCAGCGGATATGGGTGGTTTCAAAGAAGCTATCTTAGAAGTTACAGGAGACTCCGTATATAGTAAGCTCAAGTTTGAAGCCGGAGTACATCGAGTACAACGAGTACCCCAAACTGAAGCTGGGGGAAGAGTTCATACTTCTACTGCGACTGTTGCGGTAATGCCAGAAGTAGATGATGTGGAAGTTCATATCGATCCTAAAGAAATTGAGCTTAAAACTGCTCGTTCTGGTGGTGCTGGTGGACAAAACGTCAACAAGGTAGAAACCGCCGTAGATTTAATTCATAAACCCACGGGAATTAGAATTTTCTGTACGGAGGAGCGATCGCAATTGCAAAACAGAGAAAGAGCAATGCAAATTCTGCGAGCAAAACTATATGACATCAAACTAGCAGAACAACAAAAAGAAGTTCGAGGCTTAAGGCTATCTCAAGTAGGTACGGGTTCTCGTTCTGAGAAAATCAGAACCTACAACTACAAAGACAATCGTATTACCGATCATCGCTTAGGACAAAACTTTCCTCTAGCAAACTCTCTCGAAGGAGATATTGATGTGATGATTCAATCTTGTATTTCCCAAGATCAGCAGGATAGACTCGAACAATTAGCAAGCTCTCCTGACACTGCTGAAGCTATAAATTAAAATCAATTGCTAAACTAAGATATTTACCCTGGCTCAGATTGGATAACTGTTGTGACAACCAATCGTTTTAGAGCAAAATTATGAATAACCGTGGCGACCTCTAATCGCAAGCGAGGATAATCCTCATAATAAGCAAAATCAACGACAGTTTACAAATTAGTGTGTAGTGAAATATTCCAAACAGAAGGATAAGTATTCAAACTTTAGTCGATGGCAATGTGTCAATAATTGTGGAGCTTGTTGCAATCTTACTCCAGAAGATAGACCAGATTTAGCAGAATATTTACAGCCTGAAGAATTAGCACTATACATGAGCATGGTAGGAGAAGATGGCTGGTGTATCAATTACGATCACGACAATCGAAAATGTCAAATTTACGAACAACGCCCAGGTTTTTGCCGAGTCAAACCGGATCATTTTCAGGATATGTACGGCATAGAAGTAGCAGGGTTTAATGAATTTGCGATCGCTTGTTGTCAGCAACAAATCTGTGGAGTTTATGGCGATGATAGTGAAGAGTTGGCTAGATATAATTCTGCGATAGGTAATAGTTAATAGTAAGATAGCGATCGCAGTTATCGTGATTGCTAATAAAGTAATCTTAATTGATGCTATTACAGTTAATTAGTGGTCTCAACCAATTAACTTAAATTATTCCAAATTTTCAATTCTGGAACTTCCATCCGCTTCAATCCAAACCAATTGCTTAATACGGCAAGTATTGGCATATTGTTTAATTGCTGCTTCCGAACGTTCCCCCAAATCAATTTCAATCCTAGCCGAATCATCTTCACTTCTTAATTGGCGAGCAACTCTTAAAGCAATTGCTTCTACTTCTGTAGTAGTTGGAATTACCAAACAGTCGCTTTTAGGAGCTTGTTGGGGCAACTTCGTCGTAGATAATAAGCAAGAATGCAAGTCTTCAATAGACATGGAAAAACCAATTCCAGGGGACGATTTACCTTGAGGATCGTATAGTCCTAGAAGTTGATCGTAACGCCCTCCTTCTGCCAAAATATAAGATTGACTATCTTGAAAACTAACTGCTTTAAAAACAATACCCGTATAGTAATCAAATGTTTGCAACAGACTTAAATCCAAAGTCAGAGGTAAGGGTTTTGCTGCGCTACTATTAAGCAATTTAATTAGAGATTTCAGATTATTGACTGTTACTCTAGCATCATCATCTAAATTGAGAGCAGATATTCGATGTAAAACATCTTCTGGTTTTCCTCTCAAATCAAATAACATCAAAGCAGAGGTTTTTAACTCTGCATTCAACTCCAGACTTTCTAGAGCAATGCGATCGAGATTGGCAATACAATTACGCACCTCAGTCCTAATAGATTCGGGAAACGCTGACAACAGGGATCGGGTTAAACCTGCTTCTCCAATCAAAATTGACCAGTCAGAAATACCTAATCCTCGCAAGCAGTCTGATAATAATAAAATAATTTCCGCATCTGCCAAAACACCTCCTGCAAAGAGTAATTCAACTCCTGCCTGATAAAATTCCAATTGACGTCCGTGATGACCGCCAGATGGGTTGCGAAATACATTTGCACGATAACAAAGACGCTGAGGATACGTATTACCTGCCATTCTAGTCACTGCCGCGCGAGCAATAGAAGCAGTCAATTCAGGACGCAAACCCAAAGAGCTTTCTCCATTATTGCGTAGCTGAATTACCTTGGAAGGTTGAATTGCTCCACCTGCAGTTAGGGTATCTAGCCATTCTAAAGTAGAGGTTACAATACGCTGATAGCCAAATTTTTGAAATATATGTTGCAGGCAATCGTTGATCCAACGTTTTTGTTCTACTTCTAAGGGTAGTAAGTCTCTAGCTCCAGCAGGGGTTTGGTAAATCATTTCTCGTTAATGTACGGCTTCACGGTCAATATTACAACGCAGTTAGCAATATCTACTTGTGTCATCTTACCGTGGAATGCGCTGAGGGAAGATACCGTCTTAAAGAGGTTGCCCCATCACTTTTTCTTAGACCCAAAAAAACCACTAAAAAAGCCGCTTTGATCGGGTTTATTATTGGAAGTAGCATTACTAGACTTTGATTTATTGGCTTTTGTCATCAGTTTATCTAAAGTTTTTTTACTTTCCATCACAACAGAATTAGTCGGCTCTGCTTTGCAAGCTTTGCCAATGTGAACTTTTGCCATAGTTAACTGTTTTTTGTGCAAATACGCTTGACCCATCACTGCATGAGCTACGCCGTGATTGGGATCGATTCTGAGGGCATCGCGTAATTCTGTAACTGCAAGGTCGAATTCTCCCTTTTTAATATACTGTTGAGCGCGTCCGACAAAGGCGTTGACCCTTACTCCAGGGGTTGGCTCGTCTATTGTATTTGTGTTTTGGGGAGGGGAAGTTTTAGTAATAGCAGGTTTGCTTTGACTAATGGTTTGTTTATCTTTGGATGTTTTCGGTTTTGCAGTTGGTTTAGGAGTAGATTTTGCTGAACTTTGAGCAACTTTATTTTGGGGCGCGGTACTCGTTGCGCGATCAAATTTCAACATTAGATAAATTAGATTCAATTCGCTAATTAAGCCAATGTTGTGTTGGATTTTTTCTAGAGATTTATATTGTTCTTCGGTAAGTTTTTTTAAAAGTTTTGGGTATACTAGTTCAGAACTAACTCCTGCCTTTAATAATTCTTGGGCAGCTGCACTATTTACATTGATTTTACTTTTATTTTCTGCCAAACGTTTGCCAATCTGAGTTAAAACTAGTTGATGTTCGGCAAAGCTACTTTTTCGAGAAAGTTGCTCGTAAGCAGGATTAACCAGTCTAGACAAAATTTCACTTGATATTTCCATTTTTTGCGGATCTTGGCGACATTTATCTGGATGCAGTTTTTGAGCAATTTTAAGATAGTTTAAGCGAATTTGCTTAGGATTTGCATCTAAAGATACCCCCAGAATTGCATGGTGATCTATTAGATTCAGTTTAAAAAGCCCGTGTTTAATTGCAAAAGACATAAGAAATATATATATAATAGTCAGCAAGAAAACATATCTTTAGCGATCGAAATACCAATCAAGATAGTGTCTGTATAGTTATAGTTCCCTTTCTCTGCAAAAAAAACGAAGGGACGAGATAAAAATTTGAAATAGTTTTAGTTTAAAAAGCTTTTGGGTACAAAAAATATTCAGTTATTTAGTTTTGAACCAGCAACTTTTAAGATAATGCTTGTTAATTACTGCCGATCCATCGCTGATTTAGCTATAGAAACATCAATATTACCAAAATAAATACTAAAAGCAATTAATAGATGTTCTAAAGTTTTGATGATCCAGGGTACATCTCGGAGGTTATATAACTGATAAAAACTAATAATTGAAAAGATTTTTTTTTCTAAAAAAGGTTTTGATTCAGGGCAAATTAAAGTTATTTTTACTAAAATCTTCATTACCTGTGCCGTACCTAAATTAGCAATTAAATTAGCGAATTGTTGCGGATTTTCAGAAGAATCTGAATCGATTATCAAAAAGCTCAATAGCTGACGACAAGTTTGCAAAATCAGGGTATTGTTGATTGGCTTATTATCCGATCGCTCGAAAATATTTTCTAGTTTATTTTTTAGTTTTAGATCAAATGAATGATTACTATTTCTTGGCTTAATATCCTTAAGAATAAATTGATATAAATCCTGTTTGAATGTTTTATAAGAACTACGAGATTTAGTATCTGCCAAAAACCGTTGCGATCGCTCTAATATGGTTTTTTTGTCCTCTATTTTGCCGACATACTGCGTCAATGCTACTCTAAAAGCTTTCTCTGAAAGTAAAGAAGGATTATCTACTTTGTTGATTACTTTGCCAGCACCTTTAGATAGTAGCTTTATTTGAGCCACTTGCTTGAGCCGAAAACGATAAATAATGTGCCTAGATAATTTGATTTCAAAATCTTGACAGCGACTACTTTGTAGAGACTTGATGAATTTACTTAATTGTTCTAATTTAGGGATTTGAGGATCGATATATTCATACAAATAAGTATAACGAGCTAGATAGCTATTAACGTCAGTAGAATGGCATTCTTTATCGCGGGATATTCCACCAGTTGTTTCTCCCCCAGTCAGTCTTTCTTTGTTTGGTGAGAAGCTGTTTTCGGAAGATAAAATAACATTGGCATTCTTTTGAGGGTTGATAATAGCAATAATTGCTTTTAGTTGAAAATAAGGTTTAGATTGCTGGTAATCTTTGATGAGCTTAATTAGCTGTTTGCGACGGCGATCGTAAGATGAAGAATGATTAATTTCTTCGATAATCTCAAATAAATCAGATACATAACGCAATGATTCTGGATTAGCCACCCAGTAATTCAAGACAATGTAAAAACAGTGATTAAAAAATTGGGCGAATTGTTGTTGAGCGATCGGAGAAAAAATTGTTTTTTCTAGTGCTTTCGATAACTTTATCTGTTCATTTTTACCCTGAACAAATAAAGTCTTGAACTTTCTAATTACAGCTTGAGGTTGTTGAGTTGTGACACAATCAAGCAAATAATCATAGACTATCTGTTGTTCTAGAACGATTGACTTTTGCAAACCACTTAAATCTCTAATCACTGGCAAAAATAAATATTAGGACTTATGCCATATGTTAACCTGAGTTCAATAATAGATCCCGAATAATTATTAATTAAATAATTTGAATCAGCGAAAAATCCGCTTCCCCAAAATGGACGCTAAACGCTACTTGTAAGTTCTCTAGAGATTTTACTAACCAACTCGCTCGATCTTCAGATACTGCTTCATAATGAGAGAAAAGAATCGAAAATCTTTGTTCTAAATAGGGTTTGACTTTCTCACAAAGTAATACTAGTTTTAACAACAAACCAATCGTTCTTACCTCTCCTAAATAGGTAATCAAGTCAAGAAAACGTTCGTGATTGGCACTTCCTTTGCCATCCACAACTAAAAATTTAAATAGCTGGCAGTAAGTGCGCATAGTTAAAAATTCGTCTAATTCACGATCTTCAAACTCTGTCATCGTATTTTGTAGGCAGTCATATAACTTATTATTAAATCGGCGTTCCCCAAAACGAGAATCTACTCCCGAAACAATATATTCGTACAAGTCTCCCTTGAATTCTCTATAGGAGCGAGTTTGGGTAGTGTGGGTTAAAAATTTTTGTGATAGATCGTAATAACTATGATTTTTCTCTACTTTGCCCATATAATGACGCAAAGCTCGGTCTAAGTCGAGATCGCTTAATAAGGTTGGATTGTCTACTTTTTGAATCAGCCTTTTCGGAATTTTGGTTTTGTTAGCTGCTTTATATTTTTTAACCAATCGGGCTAATCGCACTCGATGAGTAATATATTGAGATAGATTTAGTTCGTAGTTTGATTGAATACCAGCTTGGATAGTTTCTACTGTTTGTTGAAATTCTTCTGTACTACCTTCGGTTAACAAACAATGTTGATGGAGGTAGGGATAACGTTGAATGAGATCTCCAACAGAATTGCTCACAATTTCAATCCGATGAGAGCGACGAGCTTCTGGTTCTAAACTGCCATCAATTAAACGAGCTAAACGCTGAAGTCTGATGAAATATTCTGTAGTAATAAAATCTTTAATTAGTTGTCGTAGTTTTCGCGCGTTGCGAGACACTACACTTCCTGGAGGTAAGGATCTTTCTAATAGTAAAACTAATTCTATAATTTCAGGTTTATGATGAACCTGAATTTGCCAACGATTGACTATAATATGACAGCAACGATTGAAAAATAAAGGAAAATCTAATTCAGCAGAATTACTGTCAACAATATTTTCTAATGCAATTCGGATACGATTGTCCTGATATCCTGTCGCTTTAATAAATAAGTGATTAAATCTTTCTAGTACTTGAACTGGAGACTCTGTCTTAACGCAATATAATAAGTGGTCGTAAATTTGCTCTTGCTCTTCTTTTGTCGAATGAGGGGTTGTGTTATATGATTTTCTGACCATAATTATTTATTTTCCCCATAGCCTCAGTTAATAAAAGTATTAATATATTTAGTTTTTAAATAATTATCTATTCCTAAATAATAAATCCTTAGTTTAATTAATGCTGTAAATTTATTGTCAAGATTTTAAATAATAACTGTTAGTATATACACTCAAACTATTTAGTCTCAACTTTGGATAAAAGTGCGTTTAGGTATTTTTTTCTGTAATCAACACTATGACAATCTATTTTTCTCTATCGAACCTCAGTGACATTCTCAGTATTCAACCTCTATGGAAAGACAATTCTAGAAAATTGACTACTTCTGTATTAGGTATTGCTACAGATACTCGTGCTGTCAAAAAAGGAGAAATTTTTGTAGCATTAACTGGCGATCGCTTTGACGGACACAATTTTGTCGATGCTGCTATTGCCAAAGGTGCGATCGCTTTGATTGTCGATCGCCCATTAGAGAATAAAAGCGTACCTCAGTTTATAGTTGCAGATACTCTAGAGGCTTATCAAAGGATTGCTCGATGGTGGCGCAGTCAGCTAAATATTCCCGTTATTGGCATAACGGGATCTGTAGGTAAAACTAGCACCAAAGAATTGGTTGCTGCGGTATTAAGTACTCAAGGAAAGGTACTCAAAACTGAGGCTAATTTTAACAATGAAATTGGCGTACCCAAAACTTTATTACAAATTACCCCAGAACACGACTATGCGGTAATTGAAATGGCGATGCGAGGAGAAGGAGAAATTGCTTTATTAACGGATATAGTATGTCCGACTATCGGGATTATAACTAACGTTGGTACGGCTCATATTGGTCGTTTGGGTTCGAGAGAAGCGATCGCTCGTGCTAAATGCGAACTTTTGGCACAGATGCCCCAATCTAGTACTGCCATTTTAAACTACGACAACCGTTTATTAATCGATACGGCAAAAAAAGTTTGGCAAGGTGAAACTATTACCTATGGTATGAAAGGGGGGGGTATCCAAGGGGCAATAGACGGAGATAAAATTAACGCCTTGGGATATAGTTTACCCTTACCATTAACAGGAGAACATAACGCCAGTAATTATTTAGCAGCCGTTGCAGTAGCGCAATTATTAAATATAGATCTGGCTGTTTTAGTTTCGGGAATTAATGTCGAATTACCCAAAGGGCGATCGCGTCGCTACGATTTGGCTAATGATATTGTAGTCTTGGATGAAACCTATAATGCGGGTTTGGAGTCGATGCTAGCTGCGGTACAAATGCTCAAGGAAACCCCAGGTAAACGCCATATTGCCGTTTTAGGTACGATGAAAGAGTTGGGGGAATATTCACCCCAATTACACCGTCAGGTAGGAGAAAAAGGGCAAGAATTAGGGTTGGATATGTTGTTGGTTTTAGCCGATGAAAAAGCTACTCAAGAAATAGCTAAGGGTGCGGGAAATATTGCAACGGAATGTTTTAGCGATCGCGCTACTCTAACTACTAAATTAAAACAAATAATGCGATCGGGCGATCGTATTCTTTGTAAGGCTTCTAATTCTGTTGGTTTGAATGAGGTAGTTGAGGAGTTGGTTGTTAGTGGTTGATGGTTATTGGTTATTAGTTAACTAATAATTCTAATAATTATTAATTTTTGATACTTAGATTACTTTTGCAAAAACTCTAACATTTTCGCGATTGCCTTAACTACAATTTCTGGTTCGTCGATCCAAACAAAGTGGCTGCTATTACTGGCAGATATTTCTGTATAATTACTTGATAATAAACTTAAGTAATAATGTATTTTGTTTCTAAGTTTATTGATCATCTTTATTCGATGTTAGCCTCAGTTAATAGCAAATCCCATTCTGCAATGATCGCTTCGCTACAGCGAGATTTACCACTAGGTTCACTCCAACCATAACCAGGGCGATCGCAAATACATACTCGCGTTAGTTTGGCTATTTCATCGATTAAAAAATATCCTTCAACACCGCCCAAACTATGGTCTAAAACAACTGTTATTTCACCCCTTCCTTTTATATATAAATAGACCTCTTGCATAATTACATTGAGGTTCTGATATGAAGGTTTCAGGCGGATAAAGATAGATTGAATATTGGGATATTTTTCTTACATATGAATATATGTTCATGTATAATGTAAATAAATAAATTGAGGATAAATTCAATGACGAATGCTAGTTTAGTTAAATGTGCTTGCGATCGCTGTTCTTGTGAGCTTTCTTTAGAAAATGCAATCAAAAAGAACGATAAATACTACTGTTGTAAAGCCTGTGCTGATGGTCATGTAAACGACCAAAGCTGTAAGATGTCTAACTGTAATTGCGGTTAAATCTGCAAATTTTCAACAGAAATTTGAGATACGTGAAATGCTTGCGTATCTCTATTTTTTAGTTCAATAATATTGTGTGTTTTCTATGTCCGCAGCCAAATCTCAGAAGCTTCCTACCTGTTCAACAAGCCATTCAGTCGATATTAAAACAGGTAGTATTAATCCCGAAGCACTTACATTAAATAAAGCGCAGCGGATGGCAGAGTTTTTCCGCTTGCTAGGAGATCCTAATCGCTTGCGAATTTTGTCCCTTTTAGCCAAGGAAGACTTGTGCGTATGCGATTTAGCCACTTTGCTGGAGATGAGCGAATCAGCCGTTTCTCATCAATTACGAACGTTGCGATCGCTTCGACTAGTAAGTTATCAAAAACAAGGTAGAAAAGTTTTTTATAGTTTATTGGATCGTCACGTATTAGAGCTATATCAATCAGTAGCGGAACATTTAGATGAAGAACAGTAAAAATTAAAATATAAAAAATATGATTTTGAATCCGATTTGCATTTTTACACGTACTTATTAGAGAAAGTTTCAATCGAAACATATAGAACAAGGACGATGGACTCTTTCAAAAGAGTCTAGAATGAATAATGCGTCTCAATTTAGATGTAAAAAATAAAATATTAGGCGATCGCTATTATTTGCATTGCTTGATAGCCCAAAGCGACCACAGTAAAATATTTTTGGCTACCGATCTAGCTATTGGCGATCGCAAATGTGCCGTAAAGCAAATGTATCCCAGCTATTTTCCTGTGGAAGCACGTTCTAAGATTGAGTCTGCATTCTTAAACGAAGTAGAGATCTTAAAAAGATTATCCCTAAGACATCCTCAAATTGGTCAGTACTACAATTACTTTGTTGACTCTGGCAAGCAATATTTAGTTCAGGAATGGGTTGAAGGGGATTCCTTAGAAGAAAAATTACGCCATAACTTCAAATTCTCAGAATCAAAAGTTAGAGATATTATACTCAATACATTACTAACTATAGAATATGTTCACCGCCAGGGAATTGTTCATAATGACATCAAGCCTGGTAATTTAATTCTACGGCTGCAAGACCAGTTACCTGTCCTGATTGACTTTGGCATTGCCAGAAAAATTGATTGCATCTACAAACACAGTATAGTTGGTACTCCGGGCTATATGTCCCTAGAGCAAGCAATGGGAAAAGTTAGCTTTAATAACGATTTATACAGCTTGGGTGTAACAGCGATCGAATTACTAACGGGAAAATCTCCCTTATCAGTTGATTTCAATTCAAACAAAAATAACTTTTGGGAGCAAGAAAAAACCGCCTTTGATCCCAAATTCGTAGAGATAATTGACCGCTCCATCTCTAGCCAAGATAATTTAAAATTTACCTCTGCAACGGAAATGCTTGCTATGTTTTTCCCTTCAAAGAAGGTAAAGCTTTTTACTCAAACAGGCGATCGCACTAAATTAAGTTTTTCAATCCTGTTTACTATTATGCTCATACTGATTATGGGATTTAGTCAAAAATATTTAATATTACAGTTGAATGACAAATCATATGTTAGTTCATTTAAACCAAAACCTCTACAGCCTTCCCCACCGAACTCGCTGCCAGATAATAACAATTTCCAACCTACTGCTTTAGAGCTTAAGAATAATGCCTTGCAAAAAGCGATTTTTGCACCTGGGACTAAGCACCTTACTATCTTGCAGGCTTTGGGAGAACCTTTATGGCGTAAGCCAGGTTTTTGGACGAATAGTATTGCCTGGTCTTATGAAAATATTGTGTCAGAAAAAATTGATATTGGATATATATTTGATCGCCAAACCAATATTTTGCGCCAAGCAGAAATAGCTGTTCCTCCTACAACAAAAATAAGTACGGTTCAATCTGCGATGAATTCTTTTTTAGCGACAGAATCTTCTACTGTTGCTATAGAGCAGGGATTACAGGCAGTATATAAGCGAGAAAAAAACACCTATGAATTTGTAACAGGGAATTTAGAAGGAATTATTCAACGCAACGATCAAGATCGCATTTATATAGCAGTTTGGTCTGCTGGTTTTCATTAGTTTATTTTTTTTGAATCCAATTCAACCATTTGAACGTACTAGCTATATATACAAAAAATGTATTTATTAGCAGTAGCAATTTTTTGAAGTTGCAAAGCTCAAATAAGTAATTAACTCAAAAGTCAAACATGAGTTCTTGCTTATATCTTTGATCAATAAACTGCGATTTGTCCCCCGACTGTATGTAGGCTTTAAGCCAAAAAGACAGCGAGTATTTGTCCTATCAATATTTGATGGGGCAACTTTCGCTACGAAAAATTTAGCAAAAAATCAAACAATAATGGAATTTACAGTAGATTTGTCCGCACTAAACAGTAACGAACCATTTGGCTCAGATGCTAGTGGAGAAGTAACTTTAACTCTCGATGCTCCTAGTGAAGATATTCGCACTCTAAGAGTTCAAATTGATGCTGAAGGTTTGGAAGATGTTAGTGGCTTTGGAGGAATTCATGTTGCTCATATTCACGGTCAGTTTCTAGGTAATGCTGCAAATCCTCTTCTAGAACAAGGTGATGGTAGCTTTTTTGATGGTACAGGGGGAGAATCAGTAAACTCAATTCTACCCACTATCGAGAATAGTGATATTGATGGAGATGGGTTTGTCAATTTTCTAGAAGGTCGTCCTAATTATGGCCCAGTAATACTTAATTTAACTTCAGAGCAGATTGAATCAGCACCAGAAGGAACACCACCTTTAAGCTACTTTTTACAGCTTGCTGGTGCAGGAGAAATTAATCCTGCCGAGCTATTTCCCAGCGGGACAGAATTTAATTTAGATACTACCTATACTTTTGATTTAACCGATCCCGACCAACTGCGTCAATATAACAATTTAACTCCCCTAAATGAAAGAGAAGTAGTTATACACGGTTTAACTATTCCTGTTGAGATTTCTGAAGCGATCGATGAAACTGCAATGGGAACAGCACCAGCAGGGATTGATTTGGGTGATGGGGAAGCTTTCCGCATTACCGCACCCGTAGCAGCAGGAACAATTGAAGTAAGTGCATCAACAGATGTTTCTCAACTTGTGGCTTTAAATGATGACAATACATTAGTATCTTTTGACTCTAATAATCCTGGTGTCAGTCAGTTTACTGACATTACGGGAGTTGAAGGAGTATTGTTAGGTATCGATACTCGTCCTGCTGATGGTTCTATTTATGGTATTTCTACTGCTAACAATATTTATACCATCGATCCCAGTAGTGGTGAAGCAACTTATATTAGTACCCTAGATACACCTTTTGAAGGGGGGACTATTTCAGGTTTTGACTTTAACCCAGTGGCAGATCGCTTACGTTTGGTAGGAGATAATGACCAAGATTTCCGTATCAATGTTGATACAGGAGAAGTCACTGTTGATGGAACTTTGGCTTTTGCCGATGGTGATGCTAACGATGGTATAAATCCTAATGTGACGGCTGCTGCATATACCAACTCTTTTGATGGCACTGTTTCAACTGAGCTATATGATATTGATACTTTGCTCAATAATTTAGTATTACAAAATCCTCCTAACGACGGAACTTTGGAGACTATCGGTGATTTGGGAATTGATTTCGATACTTTAGGTGGCTTTGAAATTGTTTCTGCTGTAGAAGGCGACAATACTGCTTTTGCTGTCTCTAACACAACTTTGTACTCTATAGACCTAGAAACTGGCACAGCTAAAAGTCTTGGGGAAGTTGGTTCGATTAATCCTCTCAATTTGCAAGGATTGACAGCAATACCAGAAGAAAATACACCTACAATCAACGAACTTTTAGACAACTCAGAGATTGTTGCTTTAACTGACAACAATACATTAGTGTCCTTTGATCAAAGCAATCCTTCTGAAGTTAATTCGATTGAAGTTACAGGAATAGATGGGTTTTTATTGGGTATTGATACTCGTCCTGCTGATGGTTTAATTTATAGCATTTCTACTGCTAACAACATTTACACTATCGATCCTAGTAATGGTGAAGCAACTTATGTCAGCACTTTGGATACGCCTTTTGAAGGTGGAACTATATCTGGCTTTGACTTCAACCCTGCTGCGGATCGCTTGCGTTTAGTGGGAGATAACGACCAAGATTTCCGTATTAATGTTGATACAGGAGAAGTAACCGTTGATGGAACTTTAGCTTTTGCAGAGGGGGATATTAACCAAGATGTTAACCCTAATGTAACTGCTGCTGCTTATACCAATTCTTTTGACGGTACAGAAACGACTCAGCTATACGATATTGATACGCTATTAAATGACCTGGTCTTACAAAATCCTCCCAATGATGGAACTTTGGAGACTATAGGTGACTTGGGTATTGATTTTGATACTTTGGGTGGTTTTGATATACTTTCTTCTGTTGATGGAGACAATGTAGCTTTTGCTGCATCTAATTCTAGTTTGTATACAATTAATCTTGGCACTGGAGAAGCAATTAACCTGGGAGAAATCGATGATTCTAGTTTCGATAATCTTCAAGGGTTAACTATTGTTTCTGATTTTATCTAAAGCCATTTTGTATCTGTAAGTTGATTAGTAGTTTTTAGTTCAACTTATATGAGGCTATAAGCAAAGCATTCGCATTTTATCCAGCTTTGCTTATAGTCAAAATGAATCTTTTTTATATCATAAGTGTGATAAGCTTAGACGCACCTAGTTTAGGTTATAATCAGGGAAAAAAAAGAGCGAT
>NZ_JADWDC010000147.1 GCF_020640915.1 Waterburya agarophytonicola KI4
GGTTTTGATGTTCAATATTTCCTCTCAACGAAACTGAAAACCCGCAACCAGTTGATCAAGCCTATAATTATAAAGGTTTGAAAATCGGCATTTGGAAGACAGCAGACAGAAAATTCATTCGTCGTTCGTGGGCTGCTATTTCTTTACCGCGATCTCTAAGGTATTGGCGATCGCGGTAAAGAAATTCACAAAAAGTTTAAGTATTTGTATTTATGGGACTGTTCTTTGCATGATGGCGACAGTTACAATCACAAGCTGGGAGACGACTGTGGCATTTTTTATGCTACCGATCATTTTGAAGTGATGGAAGCTAAAGCGATCGCCAAAGCTCAGAATATTATCGATCTAGAGCTAGAAAAAGTAGGAATGGAATTATTTCGATTCTGGTCTGCCAACTCATGTTTACAATCGTGAAACGGGGCAAGTAACTTTGAGATGGTGTCTGCTTGAAGATAATTTTGAGTTATAATTAGGTATGTTTAAATAATTTATGCTTATAAAAACTGAAAGTATAAAAAGTTAGAAAAACATCAAAATAAAATTCATCCTTGCAAAAGGAGGTACAATTATGACTGCGCAAAATGCTGCTCGAATTTATAAAAAGGTAGAGCAAGCCCACGCTCAACAAGAAAGACAGAAAGCCAAGAAAGATCCAGAAGCTTTCATTCTTCTAGCTAAAGCCAGAGGCTATGCCTTCACAGTCAAAGATTTAGAAACTCAACTCAGTCAATTGTCTGATGAGGAGATAGCAGGCATTTTTAATCCAGGTATTGGACAAAGGCGACATCTGTTTCCGAAATAAAAGAATTGGAGAGGTCGCTGCTTAGTCGGAAATAAAAGTCACTTTAAGCGGTCTCCCCCTACACTTTTTCCACTCTTCAAATTAAGCTTCAAAAACCACTTTCAGATTGCCCCGTTTTTTGGCTACCCGACAAGCAGTAGTGTTTCCCATACGTTCAAATTCCAGATCGAGTATGGTTGAACCTATCTTGAGATTATGCAATGAAAGACGATTAAGTGATTCGGGTAAAACTGGCTCGATGACACGGACGCAGTTGTTAGTTGCATCGGGAATTAAATTTAGTGCTACTTGTAAAAGTTGAAATAGAGCACCTGTCGCCCAAGCTTGAGGAGAACAAGCTACGGGATAACGTACAGGAGTGTTTTCGGTATATCGTTGGTAACCGCAAAAAAGTTCAGGGGGTTGTAGATAGGTTTGCTGGAGAGTCATGTCAATTATTCCTGTGGTAACTTCCAGAGATTGCTCGACTAAACTAAATGAATTTTTCGTAATTTCCCGAGCGGTATTTCGTAAACCCAAGGCAATAATACTATTATCATGGGGCCATACTGAACCAGTATGATAGCCCATCGGATTATAAGCAGGAGATAAGCTGCTCAAGGTACGAATACCCCAACCGCTAAATAAATCGGGCGCGCGCAACCTTTCAGCGACGCTCATCGCTTTGTCAGGCTGGAAAATTCCCATTGCTAAACAATGACCTGGATTACTACTAATGCTATCTACTGGTTTTCCGTCTCCGTCTAAGGCTAAAGCACAATAATGGAGATCGGGCAGCCAAAAGTCTCGATTAAAGCGATTTTTGAGTTCTAAAGCCTCTTGGTACCATCTATCAGCGAGATCGGTTCTTTTCATCATCTTGGCGATCGCTCTAAGACTCATTTTCGCTTTATAGACATAGCCTTGAACCTCGCAGAGGGTAATTGCTCCACTTGCCAATTGACCTTGGTGGTTAACGATACAGTCTCCCGAATCTTTCCAACCCTGATTGAGCAAACCACTAGGGGAATTACGGTTGTAAGCTAGATATCCTGTTTTCTTTAAGTTGCGATCGATCCAATCCATAGCAGCGAGAGCTGCTTCCCACAATCGATCTATGGTATGGCGATCGCCAGTCCAAGCATAATATTCTCCATAGAGAATTAGCCACAAAGGAGTGGCATCTACCGTACCGTAGTAAGGAGTATGGGGAATTTCGCCACAGCGAGCCATTTCCCCCAAGCGTACAACTGGTTGCGGGTTTTCAGTTTCGTTGAGAGGAAATATTGAACATCAAAA
>NZ_JADWDC010000058.1 GCF_020640915.1 Waterburya agarophytonicola KI4
AGATTAAGCCTTCCAGATAAATTCACTCAGTAGAGAAAACCCGCAACCAGTTCCTGGTGTGGTGTAGGTTTGAAACATATTGGACAAGGATGTGTATTTATTTTTGACATACAGCAGATTGCATTTCTATATTTAATCTGAAGGACGAATCATAAGGTTCAAACTTCTCCCAATCGAAGCTTTGCTGTGACTGCCCTTATGTATTGGCTGTTAAATATCGAGAGGGACAATACTGATGTTGTTCTCTGATTCCAAATCTAGTTGTTCGATGGGAGAAGCAATCACGAACAGGTGTTCTCCTCCTGACAGACTGTTGGGAAACTCAACCGTATCCGTAATTATCTGATTGCTATTTACTGGTAAGGCTTCCTCTATAATTGTTTCTTTGAGTAGTGAATCGGAAGCATCGGGTACATTATCGTCTGAGAGATAAATTTGAGTTATCCATGTGCCAGATTCGACTAATGCACTATTGTTTTCTGCATTCGTCACTGTAAAGGAAACATCAAGGCTTCCTCCAGGTTGAACTAAATTAGAAATATTAACATTACTTACTGCTAAATCTACCAATAGATTAGGATTTGTTTCTAACGCCTCTTGTCTATTGTTTTCCAAGATGTTTTCCGAGACACTATCTTGCTCAGGAGTTGCTTCTGTTGGAGCAGTTATAGAGATCGGAATAGCTAAAAGATTGTTATTTAATTCTGCTTCTGGTTGAATTTCTCTTTGATTTACTTCAGCTATTAAGAAATAATCTCCGTCTTCTAAGGTTGTTGGGATTAAAATATTTTCTTCATCAAAGATGTAGTTTCCATCTTCTAATACGGGTTGAGAATTTTCATCTTGAGAATTTTCATCAGCAACTACTTCAGGAACTAAAGCAATATCTTCACTTAATTCTACTCCTGTAGGTACATTGGTTATTAATCCAGTTTCATCATCAACAACTAAAGAATCATTTTCTTCTGCGTTTAATACAGGATCTATAGTTTCATCTTCTGAAATATAGAAGCGGTAAGAAGGAGGATTTTCTGGCGTAAATTCTGTTAGATTAGCGATCGCACCCTCAATATTAACTAAGCTACCTCTTTCTAAAGAGATATTGGTTTCTGTGCCGTTAACTTTTAGTTCGGTGAAGCTATAGTCGGGGAGTAAAGCATCGCCGTCGGTTTCTTCGCTCTCATCAATAGTAGCTGTAGCTATATCTGCGGAAGCTAGTATTTCTGCGTTGTCGCTAACATTGCTTAATTGAATCGAGAAAGTCTCGTTCTCTTCATCTTCGCGATCGCCAAAGACTTTGACTCTAACGGTTTTAGTTAACTCTACAGGGTTATCTTCTGTTGCAGGATTAAAAGTAAGAGTACCGCTAGTTGCTTCGTAATCTTCTCCTGCTGTAGCCGTACCATCAACGGTTGCATAATCTACGGTAACGGGTTCGTCGATAGTTTCTACGTTAAGAGTAACGGTAAATTCTGCTTCAACTTCTCCCGAATCTCCCTCTTGAATTTCTATATTTTGAATTTCTACTTGAGGATTAGAGATAGTAAATTCACCTTCATCGGAGAAAGCAGAACCAGCAAAGGTGCTGTCGATAGTTTGGACACTCCAATAATACGTGCCGTTGGGTAAATCAGATAAATTCCATTGGGTGTTGTAATTTACATTGCCCAAAGCAGGAAGCGATCGCAATCCTTCACCATCTGACATCGACGCGACAATATCATTACCCCCTGGAGTAGTACCGACGCGCAGGTTGTAAGTTAAGCCTTCGACGGGAGTTTCTTCATCCGATCCTAAATTCCATTCCAGAGTGACGCTATTTTTATTGGTTGCTGCGGTTAATTCTGTGGGTGCAGTGGGTAAGTTATTAGCTCGATCTTGCAGTAGATTTTCATAGATTGCTGGTGCGGAACTCTCAATAATTGTTCCCAGACGATTATTGTTTCCAGTTGGATTTGCCAGAAAATCTAAATCTCCGTCGCGATCGTAGTCAGCAACAGCTAGAGCATTATCAAAATTTAAAACATCAACATCTCGGAAATAAGTTCTTTGGAATTGACCGTTTTGATTTTCAAAAGCTGCGTGTTGTTCGCCCGATAAAATCACATCTAACTGACCGTCGTTATTAAAATCAGCCCAGGTAGATTTACCATTGGGGGACGTTTCTCCCAATTGTTCTGCCTCAATGTTGCTAAAACTACCATCCTGGTTATTTTGATAGATTTGATGATAGGAATCGGTATTTGTAGCAGCAGTTACCAGAAGGTCGAGATAACCATCGCTGTCATAATCGCCCCAAGCGATAGAGTTGGGATTGTCTTCACTAATATATTCAGAACCTTCTGGATTGAGAGCAATAAAATTACCTAAAATGCCAAGGTTGTTTTGGTAAATTCCAGCAATGGTAACATTTGTATTATTCTTACCAATTACCGCTAAATCTAAGTCACCATCATTATCGTAATCCGCCCAGGCAGCATCACCATTACTTAAACCCACGAGTTCGCTTTGATTTTCATCTAGTGCAAATCCCAATTCACCTTCGTTGCTGTGTATTTCAGCAATTAAACCATTTTCTCCCCTTCCCATTGAGAATAGATCTAAATCGCCGTCATTGTCGTAATCTCCCCAAGCTATTGCACCATTGTTTACTTGAGGTAGAGATAAATCCAAATTAACAGATTCATCCTCGTTATCACCGCTACCATTGGCATCATTTCGATAGATAGCTGTGGTATTTCCCGTAACAGCTAAATCTAGATCGCCATCGCCGTCATAATCGCCCCAAGCATTATCAACTCTGTCATCTTCTGCGCTTTCAGCTAGAGAAAGATCTGGGTTGAAGGTTGTTTCAGCTAGATTGAAAGTTGTTTCAGATTCGCCCAGGTTATTATCGAACAGATCCGTACCTTTGACTAAATCCAGATCGCCGTCACCGTCATAATCACCCCAAGCGGAATTACCATTGACAGCCTCGATCTCAGTTGGAGTTTCGTCGTATGGTAAATAAGTAAAACTAGATTCTGCTGCAAATTCCGAACCGAGATAACCACCGTCAACTGCTTGAACGCTCCAGTAATAGGTTACTCCTCTTTTTAGTCCGCTAGTATTATTGAGAACATATTCAAGATTAGTGCCTACATTACCAATTTCAGGCGAAAGTAATGTTCCGTTGTTGCTTATACCCGCAGCTAAAAATTCCGAACCACCAGGAGTCGTGCCAATGCGAAGATTGTAAGTAAGACTAACATCAGCAGTTTCCTCATCTGTTGCTGGACTCCACTCAAATCTTATATCTTCTCCAACACCCCCATTATCTGGAATGAATTCAAAGTCATCAAAAGAACCTGTAGTTATGTTTAATTCTTTTGGTGCTTTAGGTGCGGTATTAGAGGTATCAGGGGTGGCAATGTTGTTGCGGTAAATTTGAGCAAAAGGTAGACCTTCTTCATTATCTTCTCCAGCCGTGCCAATCAAGAGGATATCTAAATCACCATCGTTGTCGTAATCTCCCCAGCTTGCTTCACCGTTATAAGTATTGGGGATTAGAGTAGGAATTTCAGTAAATTCTTCAGTCCCATTTCCTTGAAAAATTGAAACCTGAGCATAACCATCGGCAGAATAACGAGTTGTTAGAATATCTAGGAAACCATCATTGTCGTAATCACCAAAAGAAGCAGAGCTTTTCAGAGATATAGGCTCACCATCACTGTTTTCAGCCAAATTATTCAAGCTAAAGGTATCTGTTTCTTCAAAATCCCCATTTTCATCATTGGTGTAAAGAGTAATTTGAGAAGATTCTACTACTAATACATCTAAATCGCCGTCGTTGTCATAATCTCCCCAAGCATTGGTAGCACTGCTGCCAGACCCAATCCCATTTCTTGTATCGAAAGCCCATTTTTCTACTTCATCAAAACTATCTCTGATATTTTGAGCTACGCCAAGATAACCCCATTCAGGATCGGTAGTTTGCGATGATTGTCTAAAGAGAATATCTAACTTATCTTCGTAATATAGAGTAAGCTCTAGAGGGTCTTCATCTTCAGGTCTTAAGAAATTGCCATCTACAGTAATGTAGTTCCCCCAACTTGCATAAATTGGCTCATCATTGTCAAGAACTAGATCGCCATTGCCAACTTCTTCTTTAAAAATAGGTTCGCCATTTCCGTCTTTGACTGACGAACCATCTTCATCCTCTAAATCAATTGACTCGACGTTACTAAAGCGATCGCCTCCTTCATTGCGGAAAACAGCAGCACTGTATGTAGAGTTAGAATCGAAAGTGCCATCATCGTTTTGTGTTGGTTGACCGTCCTTCCCTGCAATTACAACATCTAAGTCTCCGTCTCCGTCGTAATCTCCCCAATCTAAAGAAGTTACCTCTGAGTATCCTTCCAAAGAAGCAGCGAAGACAAATTCACCCTCGTCGTTGCGATAAATTCTGGTAAAGCCGTTTCCTGCATCATCTCCAGAAGCGATCGCAAAATCTAAATCCCCGTCGTTATCGTAATCACCCCAAGAACCGCTATTTGTCCAGAATCCTGTTTCTACTTCGGGAACTTCAAAGTCTATCGGTGTAAAGGGCTGGGCTAGTGCCAATATCTCGGTGCTATCAATGCCATCGAGGGTTTCGATAAATCCAGTGCCAGCTTCCCCAGGATTATCAAAGTCGAAGAAATTGTTGATGACAATATCGTTTTCGAGGCTAGGATAAACATCTTGGTTGTAGTCAATTACTAGAGATGAACCTCTTTGAGCTACGCCAATGCGATCGCCTCTGGTACTAGGATATTCATTATTTTCAATATTTACTTCTTGAATATCTACACCATCTAAAATTAGTGTATCGTCTTCTCCTCCTTCATCTAAGATTTGAAGGGGGTAATCTACCTGACGTAGTAGAGAGAAACCATCATCACCCAAGACTGGTTCTGTGTCTTCACTTCCTTCCTCAGTAACTATTTCTACTATTTCTAAACCAAATTCAGCCAGTTCGGGAGTTAGTCCATCGAAAACAAAACGACGGAAAGTATCGAAGCTAATAGGGAAGTTATCGGCGTTGTAAATGTATCCCTGTTGGCGGTTTCCTCCACCTAATGCAGTAAAGGCTTCTTCTACCGTTAGTTCTGCTTGTTGCTTGAGATCGTAGATATCATCACCCTCGCCACCAAGCAAGGTATCGTTGCCGTCGTCGTTGATAATTGTATCGTTACCCGCACCCGCATCAACTATGTCGCTACCCTGACCAGCTTCAATGGTGTCGTTACCAGCACCAGCAGTAATTACATCATCCCCTGCCAAACCAGTAAGAACGTTGTCGTTTGCGTCTCCTAAAATAGTATCGGCATATTCAGAAGCGATCGCCCCTTCAATATTCGAGAAAGTATCCGTTCCATTTTGACTATCTCTGACCGTACCAGTTTCTAGATTTACTACCACACTGGCTAATTCATCTCGGAAGCTAATTACATCTGTACCAGCACCACCATCTAAAACATCATCACCCTGTCCGCCATCTAGGGTATCGTTACCAGCACCAGCAATAATTACGTCGTTTCCAGTTCCGCCATAAAGTTCGTCTGCGAAACCAGAACCATAGAGTTCGTCGTTGCCTTCCCAACCATAAAGGAAGGAATAGGTAGTAGATTCGTCTGAGTTTTCAATTTCTGCTTCAGATGGTTCTGATTCTGTTCCCGAATAAAGAGTATCATTACCCGTTCCGCCGTCTAGATAATCTCTTCCCAAGTTACCAACTAACTTATCATTACCATCTCCGCCAGTAAGCACATCGGAAGCATCTGCCGTACCGATTAATTCATCATCCTCTGAAGTTCCGTTATTGTTAATCGTGAAATCAGTTGATTCGACATTATCTTCTCTAGCCGAGACAAAATCAATGTTACCTGCCTCAAATTCAGTGGTTATTCTCAAACCTAGTTGGCGATCGGATGTAGAAATACTACCATCAACAATTCGAGCTATTTCTTCAGGAAATGCATCATCGTTGGGTTTGTATGAAATGTTAACGCCTGTTTCTACTACACGAAAAACACCATCAACTTGTCTTTGTACAAAATATGCATCTAAAACGTAATCCTCGGACGAACCGTGAAGCTGGATAGTATCACCGATCGCAGCATCAAATCCTGTAATTCGAGCAATGTTACCCGAACCATAGAAATTGCCTGTAGAGTCGCCGAGAATAAATCTTTCTTTCTCAATGCGATCGCTGTTTTCTATGTCATTGAACTTAGCTACCCAAGCATCTCCACTACCCTGATTTTGACCGTTGAGTCCAGATAGAGTAGAACCAGTCAGATAGAGATTTCCTGCGCCGTCAACTGTTAGATTCTCAACATCATCATTAGCACTCGTTCCGAAATTCTGAGTCCAGATTAGATTGCTCTCGGTGTCATATTTGGCGAGAAATACGTCTGTTTGACTATTTGAAGATTCTCCTGTTCGATTTTCACCAGTAATATAAATATTATCGGACTCATCTATCGTGATGCCTTTGGGAAGATCGGCTAAAGAAGAATCAAAATCTAGAATTCTCGTCCATTCGCGATCGCCGTCAGCTTGGAATTTAGTCAACCAAATACGATCTTTGCCAACAATATCTCCACCTTCAATACCCGTAATTTCGCCGGTAACGTAAACATTGTTTTCGGAATCTACAGCAATATCTTGGGCAAATTCTACTTCTCCGAGGCTAAATTGCTGTAGCCAAACTTGTTCTAAGCCAGATTCCGTGTTTTGATATTTAGCAACCCAAATATCTCTTTGGTCGAATTCGTCTTTAGATATACCTGGAACTAATTTACCAGTAGTATCACCAGTAAGATAAATACTATCATCTGAAGAAATAGCGATCGCACTAGCTCCAGTTGAACCATCATCCGTACCGATTGTGAGAGATTCAGAATTAAAGAGGGTTTCGCGATCGTATTTAGAAAGGAAAGCATTTCCTAGTCTCGAAGCATTAGTAAAACCAACTGAATAAAGATTGCCTAAACTATCTACAGCTAAATCCAAATCTTGTCTGTTTGAATCAGCTATTTCAGCGTCAATAGATCTAACTATTTCTCTTGTAGCAGGATCGATTTGCTCTATTCTGGTAAAGAATAAATTCCCATTTATATTGCCATCCTCATCAGTATTATCGTCTGTAAAATTACGTATAGTGTAGAGGCTATTTTCATAGGCAACTATTCCCGCGACTCTAATTACGTTGCCCCCAGCTTCAAATAGTTCTCCTCCCTCAAAAATTATCCTGCCCGATGTAGTTAAAACTTGATTGATTGCGGGTGATGTTCCCTGAGAAGCTATGCTTCCATACCAAAAATCCCTATTTTCTTCTTGCTGTTCGGATTCTGAAGGTACATAACCTGGTAATATCCCTCCAGTTGTTCCAACAAAATGAACTCGACCAGTAGAATCTACCGCAATACCATTTGAGCGGTCGACTGTATTGTAGATACCCTCATCAGCATTATCAGGAATTGTAGAACCGACTTGATAAATCCAATCTATTACCTGAGTTCCTTCTAGCTCGATAATTTCTGTATCTTGCTCCGATACCTCCGTTGACGGATTGATATTTTGGGAAATAATTTCATTGGCAGTGTCGCTGTCGTAAGCTCGATCTTCGAGGACAAATTCTCTATCGGAATTTGGTATTTCAAGTAAAGGATTAATTAAGGTAACACCTTGAGAAATTATTTCGTTAGCGGTTTCGTGGTCGTAAGCCGTACCTCTGAGGGTGTAATCTCCTGGTGCTAAACCGTTTAATTCATAGTCGAAACTTGCCAAGCGAGAATCATTATTAAATGCCGTAAAGACAGGATCGATAAAGTTGATTTGTTCGGTGAGGAGGTTGCTTTCAATATCTTCTATCGAAGCATTATTAATAGTTGCAATAACTTCTTCTGTTCCAGAGAGAATAATTTGAGTATTGTTTTCGGCAGCTACAAACTCAATAACATCTTCGTTTAATCCTTCAGTTAAATAGATTAAATCGCGTTCTGGGTTAAAGTTATCGAGGACAACGTTTCTACTATCTTTATTCAGAGTAATTACCAGATCGGACTCGCTAATTTCAGCAGCAGTTACGTCTTGCAGAATTGCTAAAGTGCGGTTATCGGACTTAAGAACTATTGCCGTGTCGCCACTTTCTAGATCTTGCAGCTCTAGGTCATCAAAGGTTAGACCGTTGCTGAGATATAGTAAATCCTGTCCTGGTTTGAAGCTGTAGATAGTTTCGATCTCGCTTTCAGTATCGATAACAAATACATCTCTTCTGACCCCAGCACCAAATAAGATGTGGTTGCCAAAATCGCTTTGTTGCCATTCATTGGCATAAGTGCCGTAACCATCGTTGCGATAAACTTTAGTAATGGGATTGTTAAAGAAGTCGAAACCAGAAACTAGAATATCTAAGTCGCCGTCGCTGTCGTAATCTCCCCAACTAGAGTTACCGCCACCTACTTCGGGTAGATTGGGAATAATTTGACTGAATGAATTGGTTTCCTCGTCGTAGCGATAGATAAAAGTAGCGGGAATGCGGACGAATTCACCATCAGCAGTAAGACGGAATTGGTTGCTCAATCCAGTTATCAGTAAATCTAAGTCACCATCGTTATCGTAGTCGCCCCAGTCAACGCTACTATCTTGAACTCCTTCTACTTCTTGTAATAGGTCAAATCCGCCAGCACCGTCACCTTGATAGATACGAGCAAAACCGCGATCGACAATCGCAACTTGTTCCTCTCCGTTATCATCAACGATAATTTCGGTTTCTACTCCTCCCACTACCGCAAAATCGAGATTATTATCGCCATTGAAGTCGCCCCATTTAACCGTTCCCTGTTTGACATCTTCAACGGTGAAAACTCCGTCAAATGTCCCGTCGTTATTAAGATAAACAGTAGTAGTAAAGCTATCAGTTTGCGGATCGGCAGTACCTGAAATAATTAAATCTAAATCTCCGTCATTGTCAGCATCTCCCCAATCAACAGTACCGACATTACCAGTCAGATTTGCATCTACTTCGGTAAGATTGCCATCACCGTCGTTATTAAATAACTGAGTACGCGCCTGAGATTCATCTTCTGCATCAACGCCAGTTAGAATTAAATCTGAGTCACCATCGCTGTCGTAATCACCCCAGCTTGCAACACCGTTCTTAATTGATGTGGTAGCAGTAAGTTCGACAAAGGTAAAATTATTGTCGTTGTTTTGCCAAATGCCTGTTTTTTGTATTGCACCTTCAGCAGATTCCCCAACTAAATCTAGATCGCCGTCATTGTCGTAATCTGCCCAAGCATTCCCTGTAACGCTGTAGCCAGGTAATAAGATATTGGTCTGGTTAAATTCGTCTTCTCCCTGATTTTGATAAATGCTCTGGAAGGTATTTAGTTGTTGATAACCCTGACGAACGGTAAAGATGTCTAAATCGCTGTCACCATCATAATCTAACCAGTGAGCATTATTAATTGTAATTTGTTCGCCGATAGGTGTTTGAGGATTGAGATTATTAAGGTCGCTAAAGCCAATATTGCCATTAAGGTCAGTGAGGAAGTTGTTTAAATCCGTCCAAACATCTGCTCCTTCGTATCCTCTGAGCCAGAAATCGATTAATTCTACATCTTGAATGCCGTTAGCATCTCTGACAAGAGTATTGACAAGGGTTACAGTTTCGTCTTGAGCGTAAACTGGTTTTTTACTTTCAAACTCCAAGCGATCTGGAGCGACATTTTCTTCGTCGAAATAAGCACGGCTGAGTCGTTCTGGTTCGATACCTTCTAATATGGCTAGGGTTTCGTTGGTATCTTTATCGATAATTGCTGCACCCTGGATTATGTTACCTTCAGAATCTACAACTTCACCTTCTACTATCTCGATAAAGTTAAAGCTTAAGCCGTCAGACAACAGAATAATATCCGCATCATCTATTTCTTGGGTTTCTGGATCGAAGTTTTCGGGCAATAAAGTAAAGTCTTTGATAATGTCCGTACCCTGGTTTGGTGCGAGTACGAAGACATTTTTGCCTTTACTTTCGTTTTCTGTATTGTTTTCTTCGGTATTACTTTCTTCTGTATTCTCTTCTTCGGGATTGCTTTCTTCTGGATCGTCCCCAATTAATGTATCGTCGCCGAAACCACCAGCGAGAGTATCATCTCCATCACCACCAATTAGAACATCGTTACCCGATGCACCAAATAATTCGTCGTCTCCTGCTTCTCCCTCTAAAGTATCGTTAAATTCTTCGCTATTCTCTTCAAAACTATTTTCATCATCTCCTTGTAAGAGATCGTTGTCTTCACCACCCCTAACAATGTCGTTACCATCACCACCATTGAGGGTATCTGCTGATTCTCCCCCATCTAGAATGTCATCACCTGCTTGACCGTCTAAGATATCAAAACCTGCTTCTCCGAGAAGAGAATCATTTCCGCTACCGCCTTCTAAAGAGTCGTCATCCGCACCACCAAAGAGAGTGTCATTATCAGTACCCCCTTCTAAAGTATCTTTTCCTCCCTCGCCGTAGAGAACATCATCTTGTGCGCCTCCTCGCAAAATATCTTCGCCAAAGCCACCAAACAGACTATCCGTTCCTGTTTCACCATCTAAAAGGTCTTCTCCTCCTCCACCGATGAGAACGTCCGTATCGCTTCCTCCGCGAAGAGTATCATCTCCCGATTCACCCTCTAAAGTATCTTCTCCCGCGTCTCCAGAGAGTTCGTCATTTCCTTCACCACCGTAAAGTTCGTCATTTTCCGAACCACCTGCCAAATTGTCGTCGTCTATGCCACCGTAAAGTTCATCATCATCACTACCTCCACGAAGAATATCTCTTCCCGAATCACCGTAAAGCTCATCTTCGCCCGCTTCACCATCTAATTCATCATTGCCCACAGAGCCAACTAAGCTATCTTCACCTTGACCGCCAAGCAGACTATCGTTTCCTTCTTCTCCGAGTAAGGTATCTGCTCCGTCGCTGCCTTCTAGGGTATCGTTACCGATCGCTCCTTCTAAAAGATCGTTATCAACCCCACCGATTAAACTATCCGCACCAGCAGCACCATAAAGAGTATCTGCTCCCAGATTGCCAAAGAGGATATCGTTACCTGCTTCTCCGTAAAGAACATCCTCTCCAAATCCACCATCTAAGCTATCGTTACCAGTGCGTCCGTAGAGAGTATCTTCTCCCGATTCTCCTAAAAGTGTGTCATTGTTTGCTCCGCCGTCAAGATAGTCATCGCTGTCTCCCCCCTCTAGAGTATCTTCACCTTCTCCACCGTAGAGGGTATCTTCACCAAATTCTCCTCTGAGGGAATCATTTCCTTCTTCACCTTCGAGATAATCGGCATCGCTACCACCATCTAAAATATCATTTCCGACATCACCGTAGAGAGTGTCGCGATCGCTGCCTCCAGAAAGATTATCATTTCCTGCTCCTCCTGCTAGAGTATCTCTACCGCGATCGCCCTCTAGAATATCATTTCCTGCATCACCAACTAAATTATCATTACCGCGATCGCCTTTTAGTTCATCGTTACCTGTTCCTCCAAACAGGCGATCGTCTCCACTTCCACCAATTAAGCTGTCGTTTCCTGCTTTCCCTTCTAAAGTATCGTTTCCATTACCTCCTAGTAAGGTATCGTCTCCACTTCCACCAATTAAGCTATCGTTCCCACTTCCCCCATCAAATTCTGCTGCAACAGTTACTTCAACGAAAGCTTCTAAAGTGTCGTTGTCATCTTTACCGTTGCCAGAGATTAGGTTGACTCCGCTAAAGCTTTGGGTATTGTTAAAAGCAACTATTTGAATTGCGCCATCGGGAGTTTGAGCGATTTGGAATAGTTCGTTAGTGATATCTTTAGCTACAGCGCGATCGCTTCCTTGATTGAGAATTAAAGTACCATCAACTACATAACCCAAAGCAGGATTAAATGGCGGTTCGTTTGGTTCTATTTCTAGTAGTGTGATACTGCCGAAATCGAAGTCTTCTCTAACAGACAACCTGCCATAACCCACTTCAAACCAGGCTTGTAATCCAGCCGTTAATTCCGCACTAACATCAAATAAATCGCTAAGATCGCCACTAATTTCATTAGGACGAATCCTGCCATCATTGTCGGGGTCTACCAGATCGAAATCGACATCACCTGTTAGATTTCCGCCGACAAAACCCCTACCAACTCCTAATTCTGCGCCTCCTTCGGCGGTGACTCTGGCATTAAGGTTAAATTCGGGTAAATCGGTTAATACAGGATTACCTTGACTATCCAATACAAGATTGCCTTCATTGTCTTTTTCTTCATGTCTATCCAGAAAATAAAAACCTTGGACTTGATTTCCCGTTTGCAAACCATAGGTATCGAAACCAAAGCCCAAATTAGCATTAGCAGATAGCGAACCACCCAACCTGACTCCCAAAGGACCAACGACAGGGAAAAACTTACTTAATTCGGTACTAAAAGATAACTCTGGAATGGTGTATTCAATTAACGAAACATTATTAGCACCAGTCAGAACATTAAAAGCAGTACCCAAAGGATCGTCAAACAAAGGTATTTTCAACCCTTGAGGTAATACAAATTCTCCTTCTTCTGTTTCTCCTACTTCTTCTTTTGCTTCTGGTTGTGCCTCTTTGAAGCCTTCATCATCATTATTAAAAGTTGGAGTTAGATTACCCGAACTTAGATTGTTTAAGGTAATATCTCCTAAGTTTATGTTTCCATCGCCGTCTGCTAATAATGATAATGTGTTTGAGAAAGTATCTAAATCGTTAGTAAATTCGGCTATGTCTCTAACAGATTCAAGAAATTCTTCATATTCTGGTGCTTCATCTCCGACAAATTGACCGACAAAAGGATTGGTTGCCACTTCAATTAAACTAACTTCACCGTCTCCATTCCCACTACTAAATTCTGAATTTGGATTATCAAAGAATTCCCTAATAGCATTTACATTAGATAAAGGCTCTATATCTGCCGATATCTGTCGAACAAAAGTTCCAATCTCACTGTTTTCACCAATAATAGGGTCTAGTGTATTAACAAAAGAACCCAAAAATCCTTCCGAAAGACTCTCAGCGTTAATTGAAACATCTTTAAATATAAACGGTAGCTCAACCTCACCATCTGAATCGGTATTTATTTGACTAAAATCAAAACTTAGAAGGGTACTAAATGATGGCAAAGTAACTGTTGGCAAACCACCAATATCTCCCAGATCGGGAGCAGATACTTCTAATTTATATAAGTCAATGACGCTTAGATCTGAATAATCAAATTCATAATCAAAAGTATCTAAATCTATGCCTACTCCAAAACTTAAATCGTTATTACCTAATGCTGATTCTAATTCAACATCCAAAAATCCTAAACTGCCATTAAATACCGTATTTTGAGGTAGATTGAGAGATAAATCGATTGTGAGATCGTCAGGTATATCTGAAGGGTCATTTCCTGAAGAATCTCCACCAAGATTAAAATCAATAGCACCATCAGTTTTATTAATAGTCACCTGTAGTGCATTTTCAGCTTGAAAATCTAAATTAATATCCGCTTCTGCACTAATATCTAAACCTAAACTATCTAGAACTCCTAAATCTGGAGCAAGATTGGTCTCGAACCCTATCGGCTGTCCATCTTCACTATCTAAGCCAATATTTATAACAATTTCATTTTCATCTTCTGTCGAATTAGCAGTGATATATTCAAGACTACCTATCTCTTTTACTAAAGCTTCTACCCCACTAGCAGCAAAATTCTGAAACCCATTCGATAAACTATTTCTAATATCGCTTATAAAACCAGTAGCATCTAAATTCCCACTTAAAGCATCACCGATAAAAGGAATATCTAACTCAAAAATATCAGAACCCAAAGTATCTTCTATCTGAGCTAAAAAGCGATCAAACTCTTGAACAATCCTACTCAGACCTAAATTATCAACAATTATATCTGATACTCTATTACCAACTATTTCTGCAAAATTGCCAGAATTAACTTCTTCACCGTCCAAAAACAGTGCAGGAGGAGTAACATTATCGGGAGTTATTACTTCTTCAGGTGCAACAAATTGACCCTCGATAAAATTATATTGAGCGTTGTAATCGAGAGTTATATCTAAATCAGGTACTTCTGAGATACCAGTACTAATCTCTAGAAGCGGATTGATATTGAGTTCGCCAATTAAAGAAGGCTCTAAACTAGAATCAACTATCTCATCTGTGGTTAACCTTCCATCCCCATCATCAGAAGTGTCTTGCAGATCTAAGCCGAAATTTAGTGAAGCCTGAAACGCTTTGCCAGGATTCTCTTCAAACAACTCCTCTTCAGGATCGATACTGCGGTCGGATGCGGTTATTGCAAAATTTCCTAATTCAGTTTTTAGTGTATCTGTATTTTGAATGTTGAGGTTAACATCTACTTCGCGCTGCAACCCCGTATCGACAAAAAACTCGTTAGTATCGACGCTTACTCCAAAGTTGATAGCTGCGGAAGCATCAAAATCAAAATCTACTCCACCTGTAAAAGACAGAGGTAAACCTAAGTCAGCTAAACTTCTCGCATTGAAAGTGATATTTCCAGTATCGGGAGATTCTGTAAAATTCAACCCAAAGATAACTTCATAGTCATTATCTTCAATTAGACTAACCGATACATTTTCTAAATCATTATCAGCAAACTTCTGATTGATACTGCTAACAAATGCCTGTGGAGTGAATACATCTGTTAAATCCAATTCGCTAGAAATCGCTCCAGCAATGTTATCAAAGAAGCCAAAATTAGCATCGCTTAGGCTATCGGCAATTAAATTTAGAAAGAGATTATCACCAGTAATTTCTTCAATGACATCTTGCCCGATATCTGTCAGTAAACCCGATAATCCATCTTGAATATTGCCTATATCTTCGCCGTCAAAAACGAAGAAGCCAGAATCCTCAACATTTATGACTTCATCAAAACTACCTATAGAAACAGCAGCATCAGATGGTTCGCTAAAATTAGACTCATCCGTGCTTGTAAGATTAAAAGTAGTAGATGATGTAGAGCTTTGTTGAACGCTTGCTGAAGAAACACTATTGTTGGGATTTCTTATCGTCAGAAAACGCGGTCTTTCCGTTACATTTTCTAGAAATGCGATCGCATCATTATTATAGTAGATGCCTAGCCCTGGAATATTATTGTATATTTTCTCTTCTGTAAATAGTTCGCTTGCCCCTATGCCTGGACTGACAGCAATCCCATCGCCATTTTGATAATCTCTGATTAGGGCAAAACCTTTTCCGTTACCCAAGCCATAAGAAAGTTTTATTTCATTTCCTAAATAAAATATATCGTTTCCAGAACCACCTACTAAAACATCTATTTCATTGCTGTCAGATGACCCGCCATGAATTAAATCGTTACCGTCACCACCAAATATAGTATCGTTACCCCTTCCTCCAGAAATTGTGTCACTATCAGCACCGCCCAATAGAGTATCGCTACCTATTCTTCCAGAAATTAGATCGTTGCCACTTCCACCTACTATTGAGTCACTACCACCATCTCCAAAGAGCGAATCATTTCCAATCTCACCATAGATTACGTCGTTACCGCCATATCCTTTGATAAAGTCATTTCCACCCAGATCGAATAATTGACTATTTTCGGCTTCTCCTCTCAAAATGTTGTTACTGTCGTTACCGAAGATAGTGTCATTCTCATCTGAACCTATAGCATTTTCGATTATATATTTTGTTTTTTCTTCTTCACTTACATTTAATGGAAAAGGAGCAATAGTGAAACCACTTGTAGCATTATCAAAACTGCCAATATGAGAAACAGATAAACGAAAAGTGAATTCGTTACCATTCAGAGGCATATTACGAAGAGCGATTCTTACACCTCTGTCCAGTCCCGCAGCCGTTATAACATCATTATTTCCCCCCGTATCCCAAATTGCCTGAAATCCTTTTCCCTCAATATCATCTAGTCTATATTCACTATCACCATTCTCATAGCTTGTATTTGCGCCGTACAAATATTGCAAAGCTGCAATATCGAACCCCATAGGAGTTCCAGGGATTCTTTCTACAACTATCTGGTCTTCATCTACGCCTAAGATATTAAAGTGGTTATAAGACATAGCTGTCCACAAACCGCTATTCAAATTATTTTCACCAAAATCGTCTTCATTGTTTACACCAGGATATCTTTCTCCTTCAAAAGGGTGATCGAGTCCTAAACTGTGCATTAGTTCATGAAACAAAATAGAGAATCCAGAACTACCTTGTTGGTCTATGTCATTCCAATGTGAGCTTTTTGAGTTGAAATATATGATTCCTCTCTGCTCGAATTCTGGTGTCCATGCTCGACCAAAAAATTTACCTATGTCACTTTGATCGGGAGTGGTCTTAAAAAACTTCAAATCTGCAATATCTCTATTAGATTCTGATGCAGGCTCAAACTTAATATTGGCAATATTTTCTATTAATGGAAATATTTTTGTAACTGCGTCTATCTCAGCGTCATTCCAATTTATAGTCTCCCTAGCGAAACCGCCCAATCTATCCCCAAAGTCATCTAAGCCAGCAAAAGCTTCACCTAAAAAAGAATAAGTAAAGGTTGTTTCACCATTAACTGAGGTATTGTCTGTACCCAAGAATGGCGCAGTTTCGCCTAAAAGTAACCCGTCAATATAAATAGAATTAGTTGTTGACCCTTTCTCTCTCAGCACAAGAGCTTGCTCGATCGCAATTGATTCCCCATCAATAACTACTACCGCACTGTCATCTTCCCCTCTCAACTCCTGCAAGCGATCGCTACTCAAATCTTCTCCCAACACCAAAGCAGCAAAAATCGCCCCTTCATCTCCAGGTGTATCGCTAGAATTAATTTGGCTATCGATATAGTGTCCGTATTCTTCAATAATTACTTTGGCAACGGCTTCTGTATCCGACTGATTCGCCAATAAAAACTCTTCCGCTAAATAAATCTTGCCCGTCTGGGACGAAAACGCACCATTTGCCCCGTTAATTTGTTGCGAAGAAACAACTTCAATTTCTGGTAAAACAAAATTTCCCGTTCTCCAATCCGATCTGAAGCGATTAATGTCCGTACCGTTATTAAAAACCAATTTTATGCGATCGCTGAAATCAGAGCGATCTGCAAATTGAGCGATTAAATTATTAGCTAGGTCTTGAGAATTTTCCAATACTTCAGCAGAAACGGCATCATTAACATTAGAAAAAGATGAAGAAATATTAACTTTTGACATGAGAAAGATTGCTCAAATCGATTGGATAGCTTGTAATACAGACCGAATTACATTATTTCAACAATACTTCTAAAGACAATTGCCAGAGATTTCTTTTAGATTTGTTTAATAATTTGAGGCTTAAAACTTCTAATATCGAATGACATTGTTAATAATTAGAATTCTAGGCAACAAAAGATCGAAAAACTTTTTAGTTTGTAATTTATCTATACATTTTCTGAAAGCTCAAACTTCAAATTAAATGCAGAACTAGCGATCGTATAAAATAGATAACATCTTTGTGCCAAGCGATCGCGCATTAGCTTTTGTAGTAGCAAATAGTATCGGATTAAAAAGAAAATATCGTAGACTTGGAGAGAGATAGGGGAGAATTATCGCTTGTTTAAGGTACTTTTTTTTGTCTAGTAACTTTAGAATTAAAAAGCAAACTTTAGAAGCAGGAATTGCTGGGGCGGTAGTGACAGGGTTGCTAGTCTCAATTAGTTTAATTTTTCTACCCATTGCAATTCTTTTGGGAACTGTTGCAGTGCCTTTGGCGATCGCAGGAATTGGCTCAACGAGTCTTCGAGCATGGGAAATTTTAAATCGCGCAAATCAAGTGTTTGGACTTACAAAACAAGCTCAGATATTATTAAGCGATGAAAGTGAAAAGGCTTAAACGTGACACATATCAATAACTAGAAGAATTAACCAGATTTAATTTTGTGTACATTTTATAGACAAACTAAACACTGTGCTTATTTGATTTCCAATCTTAGAAATTAACTTCAATTTTTGCAGCAGGATTATTCTCCTGTGAACTAAGAACGTGTGTATAAACAGCAGTAGTTTTAGGATCGGCATGTCCTAAAAAATCCTGAACCTCTCGTAGAGAAGAACCGTTTTGCAAACTTAAAGTACCTGCGGTGTGACGTAAACTATGTGGGGAAATACTTCTTTCTAGATCGGTATGTTTCAAGCCGCATTTTTCTAGATAGCCATCGACAACATGACCAATTCCTCTTCTAGATAGGCGTTGAGCGTAACGACGATTAGATAAGGAGATGAATAAAGGAGATTGGAAAGTAAGCTTTTCTTTGTTAGATCTACGTGCTTGTCGATACTGAGCTATTTCTTCAGCTAAATCGGGTCGTAAAACAACTGTTCGGATGCTGTTTTTACCATCAAGCTGGAGAAAATGTTGACCGTAGGACTCGCTAACATCTCCTAGATTAGCTCGATACATTTCTATACTACGGCAGCCCTGAAGTGCCATACACCCAAGGAGTACGCGATCGCGCAATACCTGTACCTGTCTAGTCTTATCTCCCCGAATTTTATAGGTAGGAGCGACGCTATTAAATATCTGCTGCAATTCTTCCAAGCTTAAATAATTAATCGTGCTACCAATTTCCCGCTTCTCCCGTGGTGCTTTTACCCCAACAACAGGATTGTCCTTAACCAACTTATCCGCCAGACAAGCCGTATAAAAATGCTTGATAGCCAGTAAAGACAAACGAATCGTCGGAGACGTTTTCTCGCTATCGACTAAATGTTTGCGGTATTCTTTGATATTATCCTGTGTAATCAGGGCAGGATATAGCTCTCGCTCCTTACACCAACTAAGAAATTGATGAACCCGACTGCGATAAGTTTTAACCGTATCAACGCTAGCATGACCATCAGCGATAGTTAGGTTAAGATACTTCTCAAAACAGTCCACCATTGCTTTGACAGTGGGTAAAGTAGAAACCGTAGCAAGAGAGTGGCGATCGCTACGCTCCAATCTATTATCTTTACTTAATCGTCGAATTGCCATCCCTTTTCCCCTTGACCTTTCCCCTTTAACCAAACCAAAACGATAAAATCCCTAAGAAAAGTTTACTGCATAGAAGATCGAGTTATCTGCACTAAAAAGCGTTTTGAATCTTATTGCGATTGGGTATTGAGCTTTTCCATGCTTTATATCAAGCGTTACATACGTACTGCCGAAACTTACTATTCAATCGATGAATATTTAAAGACCATTAGTCTCGATCGACTTAAAGATTCAAATTAATCTGCAATAAAGCCGAAGAAACTGAATAAAATCAGATTTTTGCGCTAAGTTATTAGGCGATCGCGTTTTTTACAATTTTATTCAGACAACGTTTATATAAAAAAATGCTTTTTTTTGCCTAGCGAAACTTCAATCCTCGTATACCTAGCGTAATAATGAGACATTCTGACGCTAAAAATAAAACAAATAGTACAAAAAAACGATCTCATAAATCTAGTATCAAGAGTAAATCCGATGTTTCATCTCGAAAAGAAACAAAATCTCCTACAGAAGCACAACTGTGTCAAAACAGATTTTATGAAGAATGTCCTAGTAGCGCAATAACTGATACTGTTTATACAGCAGGAGTTGCAGGCATGGAATTTTGGGCATTAAGACACGATAGTTTAAACGGAGGAAAAGACTTTTCTTCTGGTCGAGTCGAACTGCAAATTCGGGACCGATTCGACCTGACTGACTTTGCCGAGGTAGCTTATCAAACCAAAGAAGTAATTGCTCATCAGTTTGGCGAACAAACCCTGAAATTACATTATGCCTTAGCTGCGATCGCTTTTCGTAAACCTGAAGCTTGGAAAGAGGAAATTAAAGTGTCAGTATCTAAGCTACTGGCTGACTTTGGTGAAGATAAAAAGAAGAGACGCTACATACCCAAATCAGAACGAAAAACCAACAAGAAGTCTTCTACTCGCTATTTATCCAAAGAAGAAAGACTAAGGCAAATCGCCCATCATGTATATCTATTAAAGCGGTTAGAGGTTTGGGTACGAGAATGGCGGATACGCAGCAAAGGAGTATTTGCTATTGAAAGATCGAACCTATGGGAAATTTACAGCATCACCGATATTGTTAAGGACAACGCTCGTGGAAAATCTCCTCTAATTGATATTGAGATTACCTTTCGCCCTGGCTTATGGTTTGAAAAATTTGCGGGTCATGAATATCTACGTGAATTCGGGTATTTAACCCAGGAAGCATTAAAGCTAGATCCCTATCAAGAGAGAATGGCTTTGAGGCTAGCTTATTTTGCTCTTTTTGCCATACAGTCCAACGACTATGGACGCTGTTATCAAATAGAGACTCTTCTTAAACATATTGGTTACGAAAATGAAATAGCGGCAGCCAAAGTAGAGCGGAACATTGCCTTGAACTTAAAGCGTAGCTTCGACCGAGGACTCAGAACCTTGAGAGGTTTTGAGCATCCCTATAGTTTTATATATGACTCAGATGTTCCTCGATGGGTTCTTCCAGATAGTAAAATTAAAAAGCCTAATCACTGGTTCGATAATTGGCTAGCGTGTAGTGGCACTCTACAACAACCAGAAATAACCTCAGAACAAGTAATAGAATCTATATCCGTCTCTTCTCAAGAAGAAACGACTCCTAAACTAGACAAAAAAACAGTAAAGAGTGAACAACCACTTTCCTTTGGCAAACAAATTAGAAAAGCTCGTAAAGCCAATGGAGAAAGCTTGAGAACTATGGCTAAACAAGTCAATATTTCAAGTTCTCGTTTGTCTCAAATAGAGAATGGTTGCTATCCTCATCCAGTCAGCTCAACTTTGAAAAACAGGCTTTTAGCTTATCTGGGTTTAGATTGATAGCTAACCATAGCTTACGCAAATAATTTTACACATACTGCTAGCAGCTATAAACTTCTTGCTGTAAGGGTTTGTGGTTTTTACATTCAGTGTAATTACTGTTTAGGAATGTTTAGGAACTCCTAAACAGTAATTAAAATTAACAAATGCTAAGAACTATATATGGTGATACTTTTAGCTCCTAAACGCTTTGGGGTTATTCGGAATCGTTTTGGGGTTATTCGGAATCGTTTTGGGGTTATTCGGAATCGTTTTGGGGTTATTCGGAATCGCAATTTTTAGAAAAAGCCTTTTAAAGTAGGGCTTTTAGCAATTACGCATTTGTTTAGCAAGTGTTTAGGAACTCCCAAACATAGGTAGTTTAAGCATCTGGCAAAATGATAACTGTCTCATTTATTTCTTGAAGCAAATATGACTTTATTTAGACAGTTAATTTCTTTCAATTTATTTAGCTAAACAAAAAAAAGCCAAGACCCATTAATGCCGGCAAGCAAGTGTCTAAGCTCCTTTTTGTTTCTCTGAGTTGAGAAACGATATTTAATATCCTATTGAATATTGTATCTCGAATTATTCAGAGTTGTACAGCGATCGCCAAATTTTTGTAAACTCGACCGTTTTAAAGGTAATCTTCTGTAGAGTTTTTTTCAATGCAGATATTACTTCTAAAACTTTTTCAAGCATATTCTTGTATGCATATATTAAATATTGAATAAATACGGTCGTCTAAAAATTACGTTAGCTGTGAAAAAAGTTGGCTATGACATGGGTTCAAGGCTCCTCATAAAATATGGAGTCTCGATTAATGACGCAAACATTGCCACAACAACTTGCTGTAAAGAGTACGTTTTGTCAAAAACAATTACCAAATCAACTTACATCTGCCGAATACCAAGAACTTTATCGAGATAGTGGAATTCATCCCGATTTAATCGAGCTGAACTTTTTTCACTTGGAAGGAAATACAGCATTAGATCGCCTGTTCATTTCCGATAAACTTAAAAGAATTAACACAGGTGCGATAAGCTACAGCATCCTGAAACGATATCGTCATATTGAAGCAGGAGGTTGGTGGGTATCAGGGGTAGATGTCCTAAATAATTATTCTGACGATCTATACGGTCAGTTTAAACCCCTCCAACCCAGATTATCGGCAGATAAAGGGAAAACAATTAAATACGAGGGACCTCCTAAACACCCAACAGGGATAATTGCCTTAAAAGTTTCTCCACTTCTTTGGCATAGCGTAGCTCGCCTAAACAGAATTAAGCTATTTCTCTCTCCTTTAGCTCTCCGTCTTAGAGACCGCACCACCCCAATCTCATTCTGGTCATGGGTAATAAATAATCCTGAAGTTCCCTTAATCATTACCGAGGGAGCAAAAAAAGCAGCAGCTTTACTTAGTCTGGGTTATGCAGCGATCGCCTTACCTGGTATTTTCAACGGCTACCGCCAACCTAAAGATGAATTTGGGCGAAAAACAGGACCAGCTAAACTCATTCCCCAACTTCAAGTCTTTGCTACACCTGGACGTAAAGTCTATTTTGCCTTTGACAAGGATACCAAAGCCAGTACCATCGCCAACGTCAATAAGGCGATCGCCAAAACTGGTAAACTGTTTGCCAAAGCTGATGTTGATGTCAAAGTAATTAATTGGCAAGAGTCAGCCAAAGGGATTGACGATCTAATTGTCGAACATGGTGCAGAGGCATTTCATCAAGCTTACGATAAGGCATTGTCTTTAGAAACTTGGTTAGTCCGCTCCTCGGTTAGGTTGACTTACAAAGCTAATATTCAGGTTAATAGAAGATATTTGGGGTCTTTAGTTGAGGCAGAAGTGAGACTGGGAGACGAGGAGACTGGGAGTCCTAAAGGATTAGCTGGCGCGTCACGAGAAGACTGGGAGACGGCAAAAACTTCTCCAAGTCCCCAAGTCCCTATGTCCCCAAGTCCCCTCCACATTCCCAATACAGCTAAACTAATTGGCTTAAAATCTCCTAAAGGCAGCGGAAAAACTTATTTACTCGAACAAATAGTAGAACGAGCCATCAAAGAAGGAAAATGGGTACTGCTATTAACCCACCGCATCCAATTAGGTGAAGCTCTTTGCCAGAGAGTAGGACTTCCTTACCTAACCGAAATCAAAACTGTTGAATATGGAACTACTTTAGGATACGGATTATGTATTGACTCCCTACATCCAAACTCAGGAGCAAAGTTTAATGCTGACAACTGGGATGACGGAATAGTAATTATTGATGAAGCCGAACAGGTAATTTGGCATATGCTCAACTCAGCAACCTGTGCAAACGAGAGAGTTGAAATTTTAGCTCAATTCAAAACCTTAATTCAAAATAATCTTTCAGGCGACGGTCAAGTATATCTAGCCGATGCTGACTTATCCGATGTTGCTATCGACTATATTCGTTCTCTGGCAGGTTTTCATGTCGATCCTTTTGTCGTAGTAAACGATTGGCAACCACCTAAACAACAACGTTGGACAATACATAACTATGAAGATAAAAATTCCGCCCGTTTAGTCAGAGATCTGCTCAGTCATATCGAAGCTGGAGGGAAACCGTTTATTAGCTGTTCGGCTCAGAAACTTAAGTCCAAGTGGGGTACACAAAACCTAGAATCCTATCTTCAGCAAGAATTCCCCGATCGTAAAATCCTCCGCATCGATTCAGAAACAGTAGCAGACCCGTCTCATCCAGCCTATGGCTGTATTGCCCATCTAAATGAAATATTACCGAACTACGATCTGGCGATCGCTTCTCCTTCGATTGAAACAGGAGTTAGTATTGAATGCGAAAGGACGGATCGATGTCATTCAGAAGTTCCTCTGACATTTCAGTTATTGCTACAAGGAATCAAAACCAACTTAGGCAAAATCAAAAGCGTTCCTCATTTTGATTCAGTTTGGGCGATCGCTCAGGGAGTGCAAACTGTTGATTCCATTCGTCAAGCATTAGCCCGTATCCGCGCTTCGGTTCCTCGATATCTTTGGGCAGCTAAACGAGGTTTTAATAAATGTATGGTGGGTAATGGAGCTACCGTTAAAAAAGCTTTGATTGCCAGCACCAAAAATAAAGCCAGCAAGAATATTCGATATTTACAGCTTGCCGATACCTCTTTGTCAGACCTGGATCTCGATACTAACTTCCAACCAGAATCCTTAAACACTTGGGCAAAACGAGGTTGTTATATAAACCTCACCATGCAGAACTATCGCAGTTCAATTGTTGAGGGATTAATTGCGGAGGGACATGAAGTAACCGCTCCCCCCGAACTTAAAACAGAAGTTCTCAATTGTGTTACCGAAGTAGAAACACAATTAAAACATGTAGCCAAAACTAAATATCAAGCTGATTGCGCTCATGTAGCAGATGCACCCATACCTACAGACGCTCAATATCAGAAATTAAAAGACAAACGAGCCAAGACTAAATCAGAAAGATGGGTCGAACGTAAGGGCAACTTGGTCAGGCGTTATGGCAGCGATGTGCCCATTACCCCCGAACTCGTAGCAAAAGATGATGAAGGTTGGTACGGTAAAATACTCTCTCACTATTACCTTACCGTCGGTAGACAACATCTAATCGGGCGAGATTTAAAACAGTTAAGGGCGATTGCTTGTCATACCAAAAATCGTTTATGGCTGCCAGATTTTAATCGCAGTTTACTATCTACATCATTGCGACTGTTAGAAACGTTGATTATTGATTTACTTAAACCTGGAGTTGAATATAGAGGTAGCGATCCCAATCTTCAGTTGATTGCTGAGTTAGCTCATGCCAATAAACGAGAACTCAAAATCTTTCTAGGGTTGACCATAGTAGAATCAGACACACCGATTAAAATAGCTCAAAAATTATTGAGTCTGTTGGGATTAAAACTAACTTATATTGGTCGTTTAGGTTCGAGAGAGCAACGAGAAAGAGTTTATGTGTTTGAATCTCCGAGTGATGGTCGAGAAGAGATTTTTGCGAGTTGGCTGCAAAGAGACAGTGCCTTCACTCAAGTAGAATCTACTACAGATATTTATTCCGTGTCCACTATAGGGAAAGATAATAATTTATCTCCCCTGGTGGACAGAACAAGAGAAACAGAACATTCTATCCAACCAGGAACAATAGTTGAATGGTTGAAAGAAAAAGGAACATGGATCGTACAAGCTACTACTGGTATAGTTGCCAAAATCAAAGATACTTATGGCAAGGAAGTGTTGGTAAACTGCCAAGAATTAAAACCTTGCTAAAAGTGATAATAAACAATCGAATTGTTTGGAAACAGAAAAAACATGAGCGAATTAGATGCGGACAATTATGGACAACTACTGGGAGAGATAAAGCAACATATTCGTTCTGCTCAGTATGAAGCTCTCAAAGCAGTTAACCAAAAATTAATCGCTCTTTATTGGGAGATTGGCAAATCGATTGTAAATCGGCAACAAGGAGAAACTTGGGGCAAGTCGGTAGTTAAAAACCTATCTCAAGACTTACAGATTGAATTCCCAGGTATTAAAGGCTTTTCGGCTGCAAATCTTTGGCGGATGAATAGGAGTTGCCACCTATCGAATTGTTTCAACCCTACCTCAAGAATTAAAAGAGCAACTTCCCGCACCAGAACAAATAGCTAAGTTATTGAAGGGAATAGAATAAGTTTAGAGATTATCTGAACTTCAATCGCTTGACAGCTCGGCGTTTTCTGCCTTCACCACGACGGTCGTATTTAGCAGTAGTAGCAGGAGAAGCATGACCCGCTAATTCCTGTACCGTAAATACATCTTCCCCAAATTCTAAAAGATCGGAACAAAAAGTCCGCCGAAAATCATGGGGCGAAAAATGTTTGACTCCCGCACTTATAGCCCTAGCTTTGACTAACTTATATATCCCATCTCCATCTTCAGCAAAGTGACGCAGTGTCACTTTGCCACCTTTGTTAACGGGACAAATTAAAGCTCCTGGAGCATCGCCCCTTACTTCTAGCCAATCCTCAATCGTGGCGATCGCATCTCTTGTTAAATAAACTAGCCGAAATTTACCACCCTTACCCCGACGGATAGCTAATTCTCCAGTAATGATATCGAGGTCATCTAACTCTAATCTAACCATTTCCTGTCGTCGAATACCACCACAACGGAGAATGGCAATTACCGCAGCATCTCTTAGGGCAATTTCGTTTCCCTTTTCGTAACAACAATCGATCAAACTTTTTATTTCATCTGTAGTTAAAGCCCGACCCCTTAACTGACCAGTTCCCTTAACATTAGATATGTCTACTGCTTTGTGATAATCAGATGCCTCAATCAAATCCAAGCGATATGCGACCGTTAGTACCTGACGCAGAGCAACCAGCATTTTATTAGTGGTAGTTGGAGCAAGTCTCTGTTTGAGGGCAGTTCTCACGGCTGCGGTGTGATGGTAGCGTAACTTCGACCAATCTAAAGCAAAAGCATCGCATTCTCCTTCGGTTAATAGATGGGCGATCGCATTGAGCGAAGACAGCATCGTGCGACGCGACCCTTCTGAAAGCGAACTAAGGTAAACGGCTGCGGGATGAAGAGTAACGGGAACGGGTTCATGTAGCTTTAATTGTTCTGCTTGAGAATAGAGCAGATAACTCACAATAGACTTTTTACACTTTCTTAATCATTCTCCCATTTTGAGTTCGTTTGCGATCGATCTACTTTGCTAGTTTTGAATAAATACCGACAAATTACCTTTGCCCCTGAATAGGGGTTCACATTCTAGGGGAGGGAAATAGCTCTTGAGAATCGATGTTTACAAGAGCTATTTTGGCGATTGATACTATATTTTCATGCATTGAGTGTCCCTCGACATCTCTTTAACGGTGCTGAGAAGGTAAAATAATTTAAGCATCATCGGAGAAGCAATAGATGGCGCGCTCCAAAAAGCAATGGCGAAAGAGAAGAAAATCTTCGAGTAAAACTAGCGAACTAGCAGTATTACCCATCGCACCTCTTACTACAGAAGAAGAAGGCGATCGCTTACACTTGGAAAGAAAAGTCGAACGGGCATTTTACGAAGCTGGCATGGCATTAATGCAGTTACGCGACCGTAGGCTTTACCGCTCTACTCACGCTACTTTTGAAGATTACTGTCGCGATCGCTTTGATTATGTTCGCCGTCGTTCATATCAACTAATTGATGCTGCTAAAATATACAACAACTTGAGCGAAAAATGTGAACAAATTGTACACATTTTGCCAACTAGGGAAGGACAGGTAAGACCGATGAGTCAGCTAAATGCCGAAGAACAGGTATTAGCTTGGGAGACTGCTGTAGAAGAGGCTGGAGGTAAAGTACCGACGGGAAAGATTGTCAAAGATGTGGTACAGCGTATCAAGGATAAAAAGCGACCGCCAATAACTCTTCGAGTAGGAGAAGTTTGCTTTCTTATAGCTAAGGACAATCCCGAATTACGGGGTAAAAGTGGCTGCTGGTGTATTGTGAGCGAAGTCTATAAATTTAGCTGCTCGGTTGCTACTTGGGATAATGAATACATACTGCGACCAGAGCATCTTCAATCTTTAGAATATTCCCAGGATGAATGTAAGCAAATGGAGAATCTGGGCGTTCGTATGAGTGAGCTTCATCAAACGGGGAACTTGGATGAAGCCGCACTTTGGATTTTAAATGGTTTGGCAAAGCTTAAAACTCCCTATCTAACAATCTTAGAAGAAAAGCTGTTGGTACTTTTAGAACTTGAATATGGAACTGCTCTCGATAATACTGGCTCAGACTAGCCAGAGCGAGGATGAGTTTATTATCATTTAGCTTTTTCGAGACAATACTATTTATTAAAATCCCCAGGGAATCTTGTTGGGTTGGGAATTGGCGAGCTTTAGTTGCTCTAGACTATAGCCGTAATTAGTAATAGCCTGTTTGCCCTCGGCGATCGCACTTTTGGCTTCTTTAGCTAATTCTGCCATCATCTCTGGAGTCACTTGTCCTGACAGTTCGAGATGTTGAATTTTACGAGCGGTAACAATAGCGGGATTAATAGTTTCTGGACTACTGCACAGGTATTCTAGAGGAGATTGATTCATTATCCTTTTGTTCCTGCCTGTTTAATTATTTGAATTGGTTGACCTGATTCCCTCTGAATCTTGGCGTTGGCAGCTGCGGGAATGAAGGGGGATAAGACTTGTCGCAGTTTGTCATCATCTGCTGCAATTGCTGCATCAATAGGATATTCTTTGCCTTCAAAAACTACGGGAACTTTATCACTCATAGCTTGTACTAAAATAATTGAACTTGTTTGATAGTTGAGGTATTTGATTCGGTTGGTTCTACTTTGGTCTGAGAACTGGTTTTATTAGATTTAGTAGATTTTTGCTTACTGGTTTTGCTTTGCTTGACGCGAGCATGAAACTCTCGTTGGGGCAAGTCAGCTTTTAATTCTTCAAGCAAATCTGTAATTGGTTCGGGTAGATTAACCTGCGATCGCTTGACTATTTGAGTTAGAGGAATATCTTCATGGGTGCTGACAGCAATAGTACATTTAGCATCATCGTTAGTAGAATCTCCTGGATGCAATAGTATGACAATTTTGACTGTGCATTTATCTAAATTGTAAGGTTCTGGTTGTGGGGTTTTAGTTGTTGAAGAGTCTGTCATCTTAGGTAATATCCTTGCTTAATCCGTAAACTACTCGTTGTTTTTGAAATACTTCCGTACCTTCTACTTCAATGCCTTGTTTCCAAGCTTGAGTAATGGCTTTCTTATCTGGTTTGATCTCAACCTTTTCATACCGATATTCTTCTGGTAAATCCTCAGTCTGAATTAGTACCTGGCAACTTGGAGGATTATTTTGAATTTTGATAGTTCTAGATAAACCCTCTGTCTTATTAGCGATCGCTCCTGATTCATGGAGCTTGATGATGGTTCTGTCGATAGTTTCCTTTTTACTTTTAAGGCGTTCGATTGCTCGGTTATGAAGTTCGACTAGATGTTGTTTCCTGGCAGCGATCGCGGCAATTTCGGCTTCAATCTGTTCGGCAACATCTGCCACCGCATCAATAGCAACTTCCTGGTCAGATTTATGCTGTAGAAATGAAGCGGTTAAGATTTCGAGATCCGATTCATCTTTAGTTTGCTTGAGTAGATTCCATAATTCCACTGCTCTAGTTGAACTGTATTTGAACTGGTTGCGGGTTTTCTCTACTGAGTGAATTTATCTGGAAGGCTTAATCTA
>NZ_JADWDC010000006.1:0-97062 GCF_020640915.1 Waterburya agarophytonicola KI4
CTTACCTTGTTGTCCTACTGATTGTCCATTACCTTCAGGGATATTTACTGGTGCGTAATTATTGTTTGTATTATTGACGGTTGGTGGAATTTTTCCTTCTGATACTGATACAGAATCGTCAAAGCTAGGAACTATAGCTTGTTTTCCGTTGTCTTGAACGATAAAGATCGGCTTGATAGATTGTCCTTTATTCAGGTCTACCTGATCGTTTTGACCGTTGATAGTGTAGCTACCGTCGCCATTATTGATTAAATCTACGCCATAAGATTCGCTGATTTCGTAGGGCAGTTCAAAATCTAACGTCCATGCTTGGGCTTTTGATTGGGCGGTAATATCTAGTTCTATTTTGTATCCACCATCCCAATCTTCCGCAATCAAACTACTAGTATCTAACTTATAATTCATAGAATCAGAATTTGTCGAATCGGCAAAAACAAATGTAGGTTTGATCGGATTTTGATTACGACTATTACCTTCATCAACAATTAAAACAATCTCGGTCTTATCTCCTGAATCTAGAGATTTATTCCAATTTGCTCCTGAAAGATAAGTTTTGCCTCCTTCTTCAATTAATTCAGCACCATAAATCTCTTTGATTTCATAATCATTGGGTAGAGAAAATTCCATTTTCCAGTTTTCGGCTGTCGATTTAGCTTCTAGGTCGATAGCTACTCTATGACGGTTACCCCAATCATCAGTAATTGTCGATTTAAGATTAAAAGTTTTTTGATTAACTAGCATTTTATTCATGGAAAATTTTGTCTTTATAAGAAATTCAATATTCAATCTGATTTTTCAACTAAGCTTTACTTGTACTTATTTCTTTATCAGTTCTTTGTTTACCAACAAATTAACTTTATCTTTTCTTGATAATAGGTAGTAGTGATATGAAACGTTGCATATTTAGGATCTCGATCGCAAACTAGTAACTAGGTAATGTTGGGAGTAAGTTATAAGAAATTACTAATTTGTGTCGTGTTGCCCAATTAGCCTAGAATTAGGGACAATCATATTACAGAAATTTATTTAAAGTGGCGATCGCAAATAAGTCTAGTTATCGATATTTTGGTTTATTCTTAGGCGGCATTTTTTTAATAATCGCGATCAAACCAGCCATGGCTCAAGTAGCTGTTATTACTGAGTCCGAACAATTAAAAACCTTGTGGCTAGTGGTGGCGGGAAGTTTGATCTTCTTTATGAATGCGGGTTTTGCCATGCTGGAGACTGGTTTGTGTCAAGTCCGCAATTCTACCAACGTCTTAGCCAAAAATCTGATTGTCTTCTGTGTTTCTATCTTGGCTTTTTGGATTTTGGGTTTTGGTTTGATGTTCGGTAATGGTAATGGTTGGCTGGGAAATACGGGGTTATTCTTTCAGGCTTTCGATCCACCATTGCAAAATGGATTTGGCGGTGGTTTTGATAGTTTGCAGATACTTTATCCCAATCAACCTTGGATGGTGGTATTTTTCTTTCAGTTGGTTTTTGCAGGTACTACCGCCACGATTGTTTCTGGTGCAATGGCGGAGAGGGTAAAATTTTGGGCTTTTTTTAGCTTTAGTTTTTGTTTGGTTGCGATCGCTTATCCCATAACTGGTCGTTGGGTATGGCATCCTAATGGTTGGCTGACGACTAATTTTAATTTTTTAGATTTTGCTGGTTCGACAGTAGTACATTCTGTTGGGGGAATGGCTGGATTGGTAGGTACGATTTTGATCGGTCCTCGCAGGGGCTGGCAGGGCTATAATCCCGATGCAACAAAGGGTCATAGGTTTAACGATTCTCCTCAAAATTTTGGCTATAACAATCTTTCTTTTGCTACTTTAGGTTGTCTGATTCTATGGTTGGGTTGGTTGGGGTTTAATGGAGGATCGGCTCGATCGATCGCTCATATTCCCCATATCATTGCTACTACGATGTTGGCTGGGGCATCTGGGGGAGTGTTTGTTTTATTGCTGCGGGGATTGCGGAGTCACAAACCTGCTTTGTCTCTAGTAATTAACGGAATTTTGGGAGGATTGGTTAGTATTACTGCCTCTTCTGTCTATGTAAGTTTGGCAGCTGCAATTATTATTGGTGCGGTTAGTAGTATTTGGATTATTCTGTTGGAGAAATTATTAGAGCAGTTAAAAATTGACGATCCTGTAGGAGCGATTCCCGTTCATTTGGGATGCGGTATTTGGGGAACACTTGCTGCGGGTTTGTTTGCTAATCAACTCCCCCCTTATATTAATTATCCTGTGATTAGGATAGAACAGATATTTGCTCAAGCGATCGGAATTATAGCTATTAATCTGGCTACGATAATTTTTAGTTTAATTTTTTGGTTATTAATTGGGTTGATAATTTACCTACTGGAATCTATCAACAATACTTTTAAATCTTCTACAAATAGGTCTTATTCTCTAGGGGATAGAGAGTTAAATCAAAATCATTTTTATCGATATCTCCACTTTGCTCGCAAAGCCCTGAGAGTATCTAAAGAAGAAGAAAGAGAAGGAAGTGATGGCACTTTTTCATGAAGTGATATCTACTCTCAACTAACAATTAATTGGGAATGGGCATAATAACTCTAGTTCAAAGTGACAAGTTTTTGACGATGCCCTAAAAAATTATATCAAGCAGATGTTTAAAGCGATCGCATCATTGATCTAAAAGGAAAGCTACATGTTAAGAAACACTATATATTAGCAAATTGTTGATATAAATCTTCAATTTTGTTGGTTTCTTTTGCCACATTTTCTTCTAGCTTTTGCAATCTTGCTATTTCTGCTCCTTGGTTAATTTCGACCCTTTGTTTTTGTTCGACTAAGTTATCTAATTCTGCTTTGCGCGAGGTAATATCTTCGTTCATGCGATCGCTGATTTCTCGTTCGTAAGCTGTAAAGCATTCTGTAATTGCTTCTGCTACTTTGGGTGATTGTTCTTGAGCTACTTTGGGCAAGTATTTAACTAGCTCTTTACGGGCTGCTTTTACCAACTCTTTGCGAGCCTGATCGGCTTGAAATACCCCTATGCCCAAACCTAATAAAGCAAAGCCAATCGGCCCTAATACGACTCCTGTAATGGCAGTAATGATAGTACCGACACCGTATACGGTAATAAAATTGAGCATGATATTTTTCCAATCAAATCCTGCTCCAGCCATTGCTACACCAGCTAAATTCCCCCTGGCTAAAGAGAAGATACCTGCTGCCCATTTTGCCCAACTAGGAGAATTATCTTCTGGGTTGACTTTTCCCACACGGGGTATTTTTTGCCCTGTAAGTTTTTCGGTAATTTTGTTGGTAACTTCGGTGTAATTTACGCCATAGCTAGTCGCGATCGAAGATAGTTGAGCGAATGCTGATTCCATATCTTTTTCTGCACCGCGACTCCATTCGGCTAGCTTGTCATTAACATAGCGTTCAAAGGCATTAGTTAGTTCTCTTTCAAATGTTTCTCTTTTACCTGAAGATAGGAAGTCTAAAAAGTTTAAACTGGGTTGGTAGCGAATAAAGTCTGTCTCAAAAGTATTACCTAAATCAATTATAAAATTAGCAAAAGATTGGGCGATCGCTGTAGATTTTTCATCGCCTATTTTTCTGATTTCTTGTTTGAAGTCTTCACAAATTTCATTTAATAATTGAAACTCTGGGGCAACAGAAGCAATCTTTTCTTTTAATTCATTTATATCTGATTCTAATAAGGGAATTCTTCGATTGACTGCTTCTTTAACGTGGGTATAAGTTTGTTTAGTTAATATTCTAGTTTGGCGTAATTCCGCGATCGCTCTTTCTTGGGTTAAAAATTTATTTAGCGAACCTAAAAAATTAGGAAAACCCGTACCCGATAAATCTGCATTGGTATCTTTAATTCTTTTTCGTAATGCCATCAAAGAGCAAAGGGTAAATACTCTTTCTTCGTATAGATCTTCTTCATCTCGATAACAATATTCTGCTAAATTTGCTTTAAATACTCGTTTCAGCTTAAATTCGGCTTCTTCTAATTCTTCTGGATCGTCAGGATCGATTAAACTTTCTTTAACTTGATCCCAAGCATTGATCAAGAAAAAGACTGTTAAACCTCGATCTTTAAGATAGTTTTCTAAATATCTACGTTCTCCTAAAGTACAAGGTTGAGTTGCTCTTAAAACAAATAAAATTGCATGACAGTTATTAATATATCCCAAAGATAATTCATTGCGGGCTTCTGTATCATTCAACCCAGGGCTATCGACAATTTCTACTCCTTTTTCTAACAAAGCTAAAGGATATTCAACGATCGCATGACTTACCGTCGGAAAAGCTAATTTCTTTTCTTGTTCTAAACGTTTGGCTTCGGCGGGATCGATAGTATAGCGATGTTTAAATATTTTAAAGTCTACTTCTTCTGGTTCGGTTTTATCATTAAAATAAACTGTAACCTTCTTATGTTCTCCATAACGCAATACCGTTAAAATCGCAGTACAAGGATTAACATCACTGGGTAATATATTCTCTCCAATTAGAGCATTAAGAAACGTACTTTTGCCCCGCTTCATATCACCTAATACTAACAAGCGAAACACACCTTCTCGTAAGTTAGTACCTGCTTTTTTCAGATCGTCGATATCTCTTTCTAACTCTAATTTTCCTGATTTGGTTTGATTTATTTTTTCGGCATCTTCAATAGAGTGGGCAATTACTGCCATTGAATTAGCGATATCAATTCTAGCGCGGGCAACTTTACTAAGATCATTCAGGAAGCTTTGAGTTTCGATTTTCATTTTGAAATTGTTGTTGAGAGAGATATTTGTTATTTCTTTCATATCACAATAAATCTAATATAGTCATTTATTTCAACACAAAAAAAGCCTAACCGAAGTTCAGTTAAGCGTTGTATTATAGTCACATCAAACTTCTTGATGTAAGGGATCGAGATCCTTATTGGTTAAAGTGCGATCGCCTACTTGATAAAATAAAGACGATCTCTGATCTCTAATATGTAAGATTAGCTAGTTTTTATTTAGGAATATAAAGATTAGGAAAAAGTCTAAACAATATGCTTTATGGAATGGAATTATCTTTTGCAAAAGAAGAAATTATTCGTAAATATTTTCCAACTCTCAAAAGATATGGAGTCTATTTTGACCAGGAAATTTGCGATTTAATTGAGAACTGTAGTAATAATTTAGAAAGTAGAATTCAAGCTTTTATTGGATGGTTTCTTAGTCTAGAATATCGTGCTTCGATGGAAAATAAAAAACTAATTCTTCCAGATGCCAACGAAACTTTTATACAAGCTCTAGAAAAAGGATGGTATCCTACTGCTTTTCAAAAAGAAAGGTTAATGGAAGCTGGGTTGTTTCCTTTTGATATTGCGATGAGAGATAAATTAGCAGAGATTAATTTCTTTAGAACGATCTCCGTCGATATTCCCAGAAACTCAAACAGAATTAAGTTCTTTTATCGTGGTGAAATTATTTGGGAAGAACAGATATCAGATCTTCTAAAAGTTTCCAACCGAGGATTAATTGAAATGTACAAGTTTAAGGTTTATCGATTTAACGATAATTAAAAACATTATTTATTTATTTCAAAAATTTTACATGTAACTTGTTATTACTCTAAAAATTTTATACAAGAGAGGAATAAACCCCTCTTGTAAAGGCTAATAGTCAATAGCTAGAAGCTTTAAAAAATTAACTTCTTAAAGTCACATAAAACTTCTTGACTAAAGTATCGCGAACTTTTTGATGAACGGGATCGACATCTTTGTCAGTTAAAGTGCGATCGCTTGCCTGATAAACTAAATTGAAAGCTAAACTCCGTTGCCCTTCAGGAACGTTTTTGCCTTTGTATTCATCAAACACTTCGACTTTTTGGAGTAACTTACCACCTGTTTTATTCATTACCTTTTCAATAGCAGTAACTGATATATCTAAAGGTGCAAAGAAAGCCAAGTCTCTAGCCGAACCTGGATAGGTAGAATAGGTTTTAAACTTAGGAGTGGTGATGGAATCTCGATTTAAGACAGTGAGTAACAAGCTGAAATCTAATTCAAAAAGATATACTTCGTTAGGTAAATCTCTCTCTTGGGCTAATTGGGGATGAATTTGCCCGAATAAACCCAAATTTCTGCCTTGCAGCCACAGTGCAGCAGTACGCCCTGGGTGAAGTCTATCTTGAATGTTTTCTGGGCGATATTCGACGCTGATACCTAGATTGCTAAAAATATTTTCTAATACTCCTTTAGCATCGTACCAACTCATGGGCGTACCCTTGCCACCATTAACCCACAAGCCTTCGGAGGTAATATTTCCCCCCATAATTCCTGCAAGGGAATCTTTTTCTTTTAATTCTTCCCCTTCCTGCCAAAATACCCGTTCGATTTCAAACGCATTTAACGCGCCGTTACCCTGTGCCAAATTATAAGCAAAGGAATCTAACAAACCAGAAAACAGTTCGCCTCGCAATGCCGAATATTCGGCAAACAAAGGATTATCGAGAGTTACCTCAATACCTGTAGGTTTTACTAGAGAATACTGCACTACTTCTGTTAAACCCACCCCTCTTAATACAGCACGGAGTTTATTCTTGATCGCATATTCCGGAGACAATTGCCCAGATTCGGTTTTAGCAGGGAGAGTATCGCAAAAGCGATCGTAACCATAAAGACGAGCAACTTCTTCTATGAGGTCAATTTCTCGCTCTAAGTCGCGATAGCGGTAAGGAGGGACTTTAACCAACCAAGTGTTATCCTTTCCTGCTACTAGCTCTAAATTACAACCTAAAGCACCTAAAATTGATTCCACATCTCCCGCTTCAATGTAACCGATACCGTTTGCTTTATTTACCGCACCCAAAAGATGATTAATTCTACTCAAACGCAACTCGATCGCGGGTAAACTAGAGAAATCTATACGACTATCGGCAATAGATTGAGCTTTGGGAGTACCACCAGCAAGTTTTTGTAATAATGCGATCGCTCTTTTGCCAGCAGATTCTAATTCTACTTGGTTTACTCCCCGTTCGTAACGAGTAGAAGCTTCGCTACGCATACCTTGAGCGCGGGATGAGCGACGTATTGCTACAGGATCGAACAAGGCTGCTTCTAAAACAATATTGTTAGTATTATCGTCAACTTCCGTCTCTTCGCCTCCCATAACTCCCCCTAATGCCACGGGTTTATCGTTAGCGGTAATCAATAAGTTCTGGGTGGTTAATTCTCTTTCCTGTTCGTCGAGAGTCTTTAACTTCTCTCCCTCTTTAGCAAAGCGAACCCCTAAAGTTAAATTGTTATTTCCTGCAACCTCTTGAAGTTTCTCGCGATCAAAAGCGTGTAGTGGTTGTCCCCATTCGAGCAAAACATAATTAGTAATATCTACCACATTATTAATCGGGCGAGTACCTGCTGCTTCCAGTCGCCACTTTAACCAGTCGGGAGAAGGTTCAACTTTTACTCCCTCAATTACCGTACCGATATATGCCATACAAGCATCGGTTTCCTTAACGTCTACATTTAAAGAACTATCTGCCGCAATATCCTGTGACTTAACTTCGGGTAATCTCACCTTTGCGCCAGTTAAAGCTGCAACTTCCCGCGCAATACCCACCATGCTTAAAGCATCGGCGCGGTTAGCAGTAGTAGCCAAATCTAGAATTACATCATCTAAACCCAAAAGAGGGCGCACGTCATCCCCAGGCTTGATATTATTTTCCTCGAAGATATGTATCCCGTCAGAATCTTTTTCCAAACCCAACTCCGTCAAAGAACAAATCATCCCCGCCGAAGGTTCGCCCCGCAGTTTGGTAGGCTTGAGTTTCAAATCTATTGCTGGTAAATATGTCCCCACCGTAGCTACAGGAACAAAAATATCCGCCCGCACGTTAGACGCACCACAAACTATATTTAAAGGTTCGTTTGCACCGATATCAACTTTACACACACTTAGCTTATCAGCATTAGGATGTTGCGATCGCTCTACTACTTTTCCTACTACTACCCCATCTGCATTTTTCCGCAGATCGATTAATTCTTCTAGTTCAAATCCTGCAATAGTCAGCACTCTCCCCAATTCTTCGGGAGACATATGTATATCGACAAATTCTTTTAGCCAGTTTAGAGAGACGCGCATTTCTGCCCTTAATTTATGATTTATTTATAATTCTGCAAAGAGTATTTTAGCGTTAAATCGTTGAGGGTTTAAAGGTAGTCAGGAGGTAGGGCGATCGCAATTCCTTACAGTTTTACTGAATTTTTTCGATAAACTTCTTCAAATCCTCTTGATCAATAAGATTATTTGCTAGACCATGCATAATTGCATAAGGTTGCATCATTGGGTTGATAAATCTAAATCTATAACTTCTTTCACTACCTTTTTTGCATAAAACACTACCTTTTTTATCTTCACAAAAATCTTTTAAATGGCGAGCAAATCCTGGTGTTTTATATGTTTTATTCATAATTAAAGACATCGGTTGAACCACATCAGGAGGAGCAAAAAACCCCATATTATCTTTTTTAGCTAATGCACAAGCTAAAGATCTTTTTTTTTAACCAAACCAAGGCAAGAGGGAGAGCAAAGAAAAAATAACCGCGCCCAAAATAGCTGCCACAGGAAGGGTTACTACCCAAGCTAATATTACTGATTTAATTGTCGACCAACGTACTTTTTGATTGGCAGACATCAACCCAATACCAATTACACTACCCACTAAGGCATGGGAAGTAGAGACGGGCAAACCAATGCGAGAGGCTAACAAAATAGTCGTGGCGGTAGCAATTTCGGCACAAAAACCCGTACTGGGTACGATGGTAATAATATTTTCGCCTACAGTAGCAATGACATTTTTTCCTTGTACTGCCAACCCTGCAACTATACCCATACCTCCTAAGACTAAAATCCAAGTAGAAATATCGAGTTCGTTTATCGGTACGGCATTGGTATTGATAATATAAACGATCGCAGCAAGGGGAGCGATCGCATTTCCTACATCGTTCGATCCGTGGGCAAAAGCGACAAAACAGGCACTCATCACCTGAAATTTGCCCATAATCTTTTCTAAAATAGAAGTCTGGATTTTTTGTCGTTGATAAGCTTCTAAACGATTCCAGCCGTATAAAGTAATGCCAATTACGGCAGTTAAACCAATACCCAAACTAATAGTTTGTTCTGGTAATAACAAATAATTAAACAAGGGTAACTGCACGATAGTCGGCAAAACAATAATGCCAAAGATGCTGATTAAAGCCGAACTCAACCAGGGTATCCATTCCTTTAATTGCTCTAGATTATCTTCTCGCTCAAATAACCAATAGCGCAACAAACTATACAAACTCCCTGCTACGATCGCACTAACCAAAGGAGTTACCACCCAACCCAAACAAATAAAACCAATATTCTTCCAGGCGATCGCTTCTTTACCAATAGCTACCCAACTGAAACCCGCGATCGCACCTACCACCGCATGAGACGAAGCCACGGGTAAGCCTTTGCTGGTAGCTATCTGCAACCAGATGCCACAGGAAAGCAATACGGCAATCATGCCCACCATAAAAGTTTCAGGGCGATCAACAAACAAACTTGGGTTCGCGATTTTTGTCGCCAGGGTAGCAGACACTTGATGACCAAAAATTACTGCACCAGTAAATTCTAATATCCCTGCAATTACAATTGCTTGAGTTAGGGTAATTGCTTTCGATCCGACAGATGTACCCATAGAATTGGCGACATCGTTTGCCCCCAAATTCCAGGCGACATACATAGCCAGCAGGGAGATCAATACTAGAGAGAAGATTGTAGTTGTAAACAAAATTAATTACTGATTAGGGCTTGGAGTTTTCTGGTGGAATAGCAATAGAAGTACAAGTAAAGTTCGTTAACAAAAAAGCAATCGCCAGAATTCAAATAGCAATACCCACTAGATATTTTTGCTTGACTTTCATCTTTATTTTGAAATTCAGTCTGAAAGTAGAGGCTTTTTGTGAGAAAGATTGCGTATCATTAACTATAGTTATAAAACTTTAATAAAATACATGATTGCTAATTCCTTTGAATTCAAAGGCTTTAAAAAATTTATTCAAGAAAAAATTCTATTTGGTAACGAACCGACTCCTGAGTTGTTTGGCATCCTCACAGTATATTTTGTTCAAGGAATACTAGGACTTGCTCGTTTGGCAGTCAGTTTTTTCCTTAAAGATGATTTAGGTTTAACCCCTGCTGAAGTTGCAGCACTAACGGGTATTTCTTCCTTACCCTGGATTATTAAACCATTATTTGGCTTTATATCCGATGGTTTGCCTATTTTTGGCTATCGCCGTCGACCATATCTCATCCTATCAGGATTTCTCGGAACTATATCCTGGTTGGCTCTAGCGACTTTAGTCAACAGTGCTTGGACTGCAACATTGGTAATTCTCCTAACTTCTCTTTCTGTTGCGGTTAGCGATGTAATTGTTGATTCTTTAATCGTGGAAAGAGCTAGAGAAGAATCTCTCTCTCAGTCAGGCTCGCTACAGTCATTATCTTGGGGATGTTCTGCTTTAGGAGGATTGATTACAGCTTATTTTAGTGGTTTATTATTACAACATTTAAGCAGCAGTCAAGTATTTGAAATTACCGCTACTTTTCCTCTAATTGTTTCGGCGGTTGCTTGGTTGATTGCCGAGGAAAAAATTGATTCGAGCAATTCCAAATCAAAAATTTCTCCCGTGAAAGGACAAATAAAACAATTATGGGGTGCGCTAAAACAAAAACAGGTTTGGTTGCCTATTGCCTTTTTATTCGTCTGGCAAGCTACTCCTACGGCTGATTCAGCATTCTTTTTCTTTAGCACCAATGAATTAGGATTCGAACCAGAATTTCTCGGCAGAGTTCGTTTAGTAACCAGTTTTGCTTCTTTGATTGGTATCTTTTTATTCCAACGCTATCTTAAAACCGTTCCTTTTCGTAAAATTCTGGGTTGGAGTACGGTGATTGCAGCAGTCTTAGGAATGACAACTCTACTATTAGTTACTCATGCTAACCGTGCTTTGGGTATTGACGATCGCTGGTTTAGCTTGGGCGATAGTTTAATCTTAACTGTTGTCGGACAAATTACCTGGATGCCCGTACTAGTCTTATCCGCTCGTCTATGTCCTAAAGGGGTCGAAGCAACATTATTTGCCCTATTGATGTCTATTTGGAATCTATCGGGGTTGTTATCCCATGAATTAGGGGCATTGCTCACTTCTTGGCTGGGGGTAACGGAGAGTAATTTTGATCAGTTGTGGCTGTTGGTAACTATTACCAATCTTTCTACCCTGTTACCTCTACCGTTTTTAAGTTGGCTACCATCAGGAGATCCTGGTGCAGCAAACACCAATAACTTTGCCCCTGGTGAAGCACCCATACATAGTGCGGGGGGATTGGTTGAATCGAATATCGCCCCTAACTTAGTGCCAGAATTCGTAGTCAATACAGTTTCTGGAAATAAGCAAGATTAAATTGTTTTGAGATCGTGAATATTGTCAGTGGACCAAAGTAAAAACTTTTCGACTGATTCTGGTTTTAACAATTTAGAAATAAAATAACCTTGTCCACGATCGCATCCTAAATTTTTGAGTAAATTGAGCTGATAGCTATTTTCTATACCCGTAGCAGAGACCAACATATTCATCTGATGAGCAATATTAATTATCTGCTCTAGTAAGAGGGTGGCATATTTTTCATTTTCCAGATTGAGGTTGGCTTGAGCAATATTGGCAATAACCGAACGATCTATTTTGATTTCATCAAAAGGAAACTGGTGCAAACAAGTTAGGGAAGAATAACCAGAACCAAAATTATCCAAACACAGTCTAATTTGGCGTTTTTTAAGCTGTTGTAAAACCTGTAGAGTCATTTTAGGGTTTTCTAGGGCAACTGTTTCAGAAATATCAAATTTAATATGTCGTCCTTGAATTTTGATTTTCCGTAGAATCATATCTACTTTGGGAATCAAACTCTGATGAAAAAGCTGTTTAGCTGATAAATTAATACAAATGCTCAAATCATTCCAATCTTGGTGATTCTGATGCCACTTTTGGAGATCCTGGCATGCTTGTTTTAAAACTAAATTACCGATGGCATTCATTAAGCCCATTGCTTCGGCTCGATCGATAAAATCCACAGGTAAAACTATACCTTTTTTGGGACTGTGCCAACGAACTAACGCCTCTAACTCCACTGCACTATGGTCTTTTAAAGAAATACTCGGCAAATAATGATTGACAAATTCCTGACGCTTTATTGCTTGTTTTAAAGCAATTTCGTGTTTTGACGACTCCACATCTTCTTGGAGTTGAATATACATATCTGGTTGAAATACCAATATACGATCGCCATCTTGTTCTTTGGCTTGTTGCATGGCAATATCGGCATCATTAAATAGACGATCGGGATCTCGATAGTCTTGATTGCCAATCACAATTCCTGCATTGATATTGACTAAAATTTTACATTGTTTAATTATTAAAGGCTGGTTAAACTTCTCTTGAATTGCTCTAACCATAGCAACAACATCTTTAACATCAGAAATAGAATCGAGAAAGATACCAAACTCTTCTCCTTCCAAGCGACTGAGTAAAGCAGTTTCGGGCAAGCAAGAGTCTATTGTATGGGCAATTGCCATCAGAAGTTGATTACTATCAATATGGCTTAAGGTTCGTTTGATATTTCTAAAGCGATCGCACTCTAAGAGAATTACGGCAAAAAAGTAACTGGGTATTACCTCTGTATCTCTTAAAGCCTTTTTAAGCCGACTAATAAACGAATTGCGGTTAGCATATCCCGTAATAGGATCGTTGAGAGCCATTTTGAGCAGTCTGTCTTGAGCTTGTTGACGACGGTTAATCTCGTCTTTCAATTGCTGATTGCTTTTTTCTAAGTCAGCAGTACGCTCTTGTACCTTTTGTTCTAGCTGATTATTCAGCTCGACTATTTGACGTTTACTTTTGGCGATCGCTATTTGATTGGCAACTCGGACTACAACTTCCTTGATTTCAAAAGGCTTGTTGATATAGTCGATGCCCCCAACTTTAAAAGCTTTTTTCTTATCAGTAAAGTTATTTAAAGCACTGATAAAAATAACGGGAATTTCTTTGGTCAGCGCGTCCGCTTTTAGTTGTTGGCAAACTTCATATCCATCCATTTCTGGCATCTGAATATCTAACAAGATCAATTCAGCCCATTGCGATTGAGCAACTTCAATTGCCTCTGCACCATTGTCAACACACTGAGTCTGATACCCCCTTTTTTTGAGAATAGCAGCCAGTAGATCCAGATTATCTGGAGTATCATCAACAATGAGAATATTTCCCTGGGATTTTTCCACTTGAGTATTCAAAAAACCAAATTCTAAAAACTTATATCTATAGGTTTATAGTTCCCAAAACTAGGAAATTGGTATCAAAGTTGAGTATTTAATTCGTCTTTTTGAGCCTCTAAGTATTCAGCAAAAGCTTTGGGGTAAATAATCAAAAAGTAAATCCACCACAAGGCAATAGCCCCAGCTACACCAATAGTAATCCAGGTTGTATGCAAAACCAGCCAGCTTGCAAAAGTAATGCTCGCTCCTGTTAAGATAATCGACCAAGGTTGACACCAGGAGGGTTTATAATCCCAGATATTTGTAGATTCATTCATGATTTTTTCTTTATCTACCTAATTTTTGCTTAATTCTGCCCGTTAGCATATCTAATTCTGGCAATTTTAGCTGCATGGCTACTAAACCAAAGATAATAATTGCTATGGCACTAGATATACTCAATTCAATTAACAGCAATAGTAAATTACTATTTCCCATGGTATTTTCTAGACCTTGACTGACACCATAACTAGCTAATCCCGATAATATTGTCGCGATAACTAAACCCCCAATACCTTTGCTCCACTGCACCAAAGGTAAACCATTGAGACGACGGTGCAAAATCCAAATAAAGACTGATGTAGAAACAATATTCACGCCGATAGTTGCTGCTAGTAACCCTGGCGCGCCAAAATTGAAAACTTCAATTAAGACATAATCTAAAGCTGCATTCAACAAAATATTAACGATGCTGACTTTGAAAGGTGTTTTGCCATCTCCCAAGGCATAAAATACTCGAACTAAGATATCTCTAGAAATATAGAAAATCATGCCAAATCCATAAACTACCAGCAGAGAAGCTACGAATTGAGAATCTTCTATGGTAAATTGTCCCCGCTCGAATGCCAATTTAACAATAGGTAAAGCCAAAGACATAAAAATTGCGGTTAGAGGAAATAGACTTAACGCACCCAAAAATAGTCCCTGACGAATTTTGACTTTTAATTCTCGCCAGTTTTCAGGGGCCGCCAAACGAGAAAATACAGGTAAAAATGGGACTAAAATTATGTTGGAAATCAATCCTACGGGAGTCAACATGATAAAATTAGCGGTGGTGATGGCAAAAGCAGCCCCCGCGATACCAGAGACAAATAATAAATCTACAGTCAGATTGACATAAGACATTCCCGAAGAAATTACCGCAGGGGTCATAATTCTAAAGACATCCATCACTCCTGGGATACGCCAATCAAAGCGCAAGCGTAGAGTTCCCATTCCTGCTTTCCACTGCACAATTAATTGCGCCAACCACTGTAAAACTGCTCCTCCTAGAGTACCCCCCGCTAAAACAATTGCCCCAATCTGAAAATACTCAGGAGAGCCTAATTGCTCCCCAAATTTCCATAAAATACAGACTACGCCAAAGGTAAGAGTGACGCTAGATAATAGGGGACTAATACTGGGAAGTAAATAACTATCTACCGCGCTTAAAGTGCCAAACCCTATTCCAATCAAACCTGCTAGCAAGGCTAAAGGGGCCATGATTCGCAATTGCAATACGGCTAATTCTTTTGTCTCGATCGATAGTTGCGCTCCCGACAGATCGATAATTGTTGGAGCAAAGATAATAATTGTTACGGTAACTAGGGACAAAACGAGGCTGACTAGAGTTGTAACTGTTTCGACAATGGGTGCAGCTTCGGCTCGATCTTTTTTGGCTAACACGCTCACCAAAGCACTGTGAAAAGGGCCATTTATTCCCCCTAACATGACTAAGAAAAAGCTAGGAAGAATATTATAGGCATAGGTGTAAGCATTTGTTACCGCACTAATGCCAAAAGCGGTGGCGATTACTTGCTGACGAATCAAACCAAACAGCTTACTTACTAATGTTGCGATCGCGACAATTTTGGCGATACTACCTACCGATGGAGATGTTTTTTTATTTGCAGTCACAATATACAGATATTAGGAACGGAGTTCGATATATTATACGGTTGTGGGCATAAGCTTATTTTTTGTAGTCTCTAAAATCTCCTCATGAGTAAATTAGAACATTCTTATCTTGAATTAATTGACGTTATCTTAAACAACCCCCGAGAGCAAGAAATCAATATTCTCAACGCTAATAAAAAATTAGTTAATCAAGAGTTTATTAGTTGCTTGATGTCTGTGGGGGAAAAGTTAAGAAGATCGGGAGAACTTGCTCCTGCGGAGCGTTTGATTAACTTGGCAGAAAAGCTACTACAGCTACAAAAAACTAATACCTCTAATACTCGACGCAAAGAATATTTCGAGTTTTTAATGAATTTGTTGCAGCAAATATCTAATAAAGTAGAACCCAGCAAGATCTATGACTTTATTCGGCAAAATCAAGACAAATTAGACCAAAATTTGACTAATATTCTCAAATATTGGGCAAATGAAACTATTTTATCCGTAGATTCTCAACAGCAAAGAGCGATCGCCAACGATCTGGTCAATTTTGGAAATCTGATTGTTAGTTATCCCGCAGGAGATAAATCTAACAACGTTGAAATGGCCATTGTCAGCTATGGAGCAGCTTTGCAAGCTTATAAGCCGATTAATTTTCCTAAAGATTGGGCGATGATTCAGTCTAATTTGGGCAATGCCTATCGCGATCGCGTTTTGGGTAGTCGTCAAGAAAATATCCAAACGTCTATTGCTACCTACCATCTAGCTTTAGAAGTAATTACTCAAGAGAAATATCCCTACTTGTGGGGCAATACTCAGCGCAATTTGGGTATCGCTTATACTTACAGGATAGAGGGCGATCGCGCTAAAAATATCGAACAAGCTATTATTTGTTACAATCGCGCTTTATCCGTCCATACTTTAGAAGACTATCCTAATGACTGGGCAGCAAGTCAGAATAACCTGGGAGATATTTATCCCAACCGCTTGGTAGGAGATAAAGCAGAAAACATCGAAACGGCGATCGATCGTCTTGAATTGGCTTTAGAAGTATTTACCTTGAGTAATAACCCCCATCGTTGGGCGATGTTGCAGAATAATTTAGGCAACGCTTTCCAATCTCGCATTAATGGCGATAAAAGCAGCAATATCGAACGCTCTATCTCCCACTATCAAAATGCTCTATCGATTCATACTTTGGAAAAATTTCCTTATAACTGGGCAATGCTCAACAATAATTTAGGTGGTGCTTATCGTCATCGAGTCAAAGGAGAAAAAGCAGCTAATAAACGTCAGGCGATCGCTTTTTTGAATAAAGCTTTATTGGTTTATACCCAGGATAAATTTCCCCGTCAATGGTCGGAAATTCAACATAACATTAGGAATATTGGTTGATTGTCATTTGTCACTGATTATTTTTAATCTCGACATCCCAAACTATATCTAGTCTCAACTCCCGTTACGGGATTAGTACCTTCGGCTCTTTTGCACATCTGATATATTTGATAGCGATCTAGAATAGCATCGGTAAAGTCTGCACCTGTAATGGTTGCTCCTTCAAAAATCGTGCTAGTTGCTACTGCATCGCGAAAAATTGCGTTAGTCAAATCGGAATTTTCAAAAGATACTCGATCCATCAACGAGCTAGTAAAATTGGCATCTTTGAGATTGGTTTTGATAAAAATTCCCTTAGTTAAAATCGAATTACTAACATCTGAACCTTCAAAATTAGAGCCTCTAGCATCTGCAGCAGCAAAGACACCACCAACTAAATTTTTATGAGAAAAGTCTTGTTCGCGAATTTCACTATAAGTATAGTTAACCGCACTTTCTTGAGCGATCGCAACACGAGCATCGAGCAAAACCGCGATCGAGGCGAGGGTAATAACAACTAGGATATTGAATAAACGCCGTTTAAATTTAGATAAAATCACAATACTAAAAATAATTTAATTATGTTGTCTGAGAAAAAGTTAATAATTACGATTATCTAAAGGTAAATAGTGAGCATCCTCTCCGATCTGAATAGTTATTGGTTGTTGTTTGGCATCAGGTTTTGGCTCTAAACTACCCAAACCAATAATATTTTGGAGATGCTTGGCTCTAGATAACTGGCTTTGATTGATAATAATTCTCGTCTTATCTAATTTTAGCGGTATATGCTCCACTAAATAAACATCTTGAAAACTTTGACGGCGTAAATAAGTGACGAAACGCATTCCTAATTCGGGACTATCGGTAGTATTCTGTATTGCTATGGGATGATGTTGTAAAGAGCTTTTATTGTTTGATAAATAATTATTATCTTGTGTCGAAAGAGGTTTAATTAATTTGGCTTGATCGCCTGTTAATTGAGATTTTGCCAGGCGATCGTTAATATTAATGGTTTTACCAGCTTCATAACCCGAAACTAAGTTTACAGTAATCCCATCTGATTCTAATTCTTTAACAAAATTAGCGATGGACATAGCTTCTGCTAGAGAAAGATTAGTATCTAGCCCAGCTTTGGTTTGATTTAAAGTAGTTTTAAAACTTCTTAAATAGCCAGGAATATTAAGCCGCTGACGAATTGTTTCTGCTGCTGTTTCCTGGCGCAAAATTTGCTCGTCAAGATCGGCACAATTCCTTAGGTTATCATTGCAATTATCGAGGGTAATTTTGCCACTAGCAATTAGTTTTTGAAATATATCAGGGGTTGCTCTGATGTATCGATCTATGGTTAATCCATCCATTAACTGTACGACCATTTGAGACACCAAAGTTGTACCTCCATATCTATTTGCATCTGCTATAGTTCCCCAACCGAAATCAGGTATCTTTACTCGACTATTAGTAGGAATATTAATTATCCTGGTGATATTAGATTGGGGTTCAAATTGTAACAACAAAATTGTCTTACTATCACCGACCAATTCTGGGGATAATTTAGTTATTTGGCTAGAGCTGGGCTTAACTTCTAGTACCAATATATTAACTGGACGAGTTAGACTCTTGGAAGTAGTAGCTTGGGTAGATATAGAATTGCGATCAATCGTTCTGACAATAATTTTTTCTACCCGATCTATTTTTGTCAAAGCAACACCACAACTAGCAGATAAAATAGCCGTAAAACCAACAATTACCCCCCAAAAAAGACCTCTAGTAAAATAGAACCAATAAGACTGTTTTGAGTCCCTCTCAAAATCTTCTTCAAGTAGGTTAATCTGATGCTTAACTGGATGTCGATCTACCATAGGAATGGATTCTAATTTTTGAGTATCTTCGTGGAAAAACGTAATCTCATTTTCCCAATTGGCTGAAGCTTTTTCTCTTCCATGCGATCGCTCCTGATTCATGTGAAATATTATAGCTTGATGAATAATTTGATATTATGTTTGATGTTAATTAATTTGATTAATATAGATTCAATTTAATTAAAGGAAAAATCTTTTATTTGGACAAACCAATACAGATTTTATATTGTTACATATTTAAACTACACAAATAATAAAATAGGGAAAGTAAAAAGAGTAAAAGAACTATTTAGTTACATAATCACCACTTTCCTAATGACAGTTTGCCATACCATGTTATTTTCCGTGGCATAGACAAGGATAAATGGATAAATGGATAAATGAATAAATGAAATCTGCCAATCAATATAATGACTATACTATAGAGGAAGAATCAATGATCGCGAACCTAATTCCCATTATTTTGGCTGGCGGAAAAGGAGAACGTTTTTGGCCAGTAAGTCGCCTCAAAAGACCAAAACAATTTTTATGTTTAGATGGTAGCGGAAAAAGTTTACTACAAGCCACTGCCGATCGTCTTTTGAATTTAGCAGGAAGTTGGTCTAATCTTTGGGTAATTACATCAGCAATGATTGCCGATGGAGTCAAAGAGCAATTGCCTGATTTACCCGAATCTAACATCTTAATCGAACCCCAAGGCAGAGATACAGCACCAGCAGTTACCTGGGCTACTTTAGAAATAGCTAAAAAGTATGGCAAAGACGCAATTGTCGGTTTTTTTCCCGCCGATCATTGGATTGGAGATACTCAAGCTTACGAAAAAACTCTAGAAGTTGCTGCCAAACAAGCTGCAACCGAGCCATCAATTGTAACTTTGGGTATTACGCCCGATCGCCCAGCCACAGGCTATGGATATATCGAACAAGGGGTAGTTCAAGAGAATTGTAATTGCCCTGACTTGCCGATTTATAAGGTAACTCGCTTTACTGAAAAACCAAATAAAGAAACGGCTCAATCTTTTATCGATACGGGTAAGTTTAGCTGGAATAGTGGGATCTTTATCTTCCAAGCAGGAGTGGTTTTAGGCGAACTCAAAAAATATGCCCCTGACTTATTAGATCTACTTTCAGAAAAGGGAAAAGATGCCTATGCAGAATTACCCAAAAAAAGTATCGATTATGCCTTGATGGAGAAAACCCAATTAGCTTGCGTACTTCGCGCTAATTTTGGTTGGGACGATCTGGGGGATTGGAATGGTGTCGAACGTCTATTAAAAGGCGATCTCGATAACGTAGAATTGGGTACTCACATTAGTCATAACACTAAAGATATAGTAGTCTATAGCAGCGATCGCGACGAGGTAGTGGTAACTATTGGTCTAAAAGATGTAGTCATTGTTCGCGATGGTAATGTAACTCTAGTGGTTGATAAAAGTAAGACCCAAGATATCAAACGTGTAGTTAAATTTCTCCACGGGCGATCAGATTTAAAGCATCTTTTATAAATCTATAAAGAAGAGGAGTGTTGAGGGGGAAGTTAGAGTGTAGCGGAGTTTTTATCTTATTACTCCATCTCCCTCATCTCTTCTTTCTCCTCTACTTACTTTAATTTATAATCAAAAATTGAGCTAAATTCTAGCTTGGTGATACTGCTGATTCCGAACTAGATCCAGTCGATCCCGAACTTCTGCGTACCTTACGACTAAGCAACTCTTCTTCCATTGGGACAAACTCAATTCTATTTAAAAGAGTTGTGACAAAGGCAAATAATAAAAAAGGCAAAGATAATACTAAAACAATTCCGACTGTTGCTAAAGCATATATTTGTCTGGTACTACTCCATAATGCCAAAGTAGTTGCCAAACTAATAAAAATTACGATCAACCAAATAATTATCTGACCGTAAATATCACCAAATTTCAAAGTACAAATCATCTTATATTTATGTAGCTCGTTATCCATTAGAAATCTCCTAGAAAATAGTGTCTAAAAATGTTGCGATAACTTAAATTATCGCGGAGGTTTCCCTAATCGGTGTCAGATCCAAAGAATATTGCAATATTTTCCCTACTAGTTGCAATATCTGTTTACAATTATCCCAACCGAACTAAGTATTAATACTCAAAGTCTTTTATTAAACAAATCTGTGAAAATTTTTGATTTTTGACAGTTAACTTCAACCTTGTAATAGGCTGTAATGGAGAAAACCCGAACATAAAATATCGAGACATCATGACCGATCGCTCTATCGTCGAAGACCGCGATTACACACTGATTATTGACAAAAGTGGCAGTATGTCAATCAACGATCGCCCAGGGGGAAAAACTCGCTGGGAATCCGCTCAAGAATCTACCTTGGCTTTGGCCCAAGAGTGTGAAAAAATTGACCCCGATGGCATCACAGTTTATTTGTTCTCTGGTCGTTTTCGTCGTTACGACAATGTTACTGCTAATAAGGTAGCAAAAATCTATGCGGAAAACGATCCGATGGGACGTACCGATCTCGCTAGTGTCTTAGCGGATGCCGTTAATAATTATTTTGACCGCAAAGCAGTTGGAGAAGCTAAAGTTAACGGAGAAACCATTGTAGTTGTTACCGATGGCGAACCTGATGACTATAAAGCAGTCATGAGAGTAATTATTGAAGCCTCCCGTCAAATCGATCGCGATGAGGAATTAGGTATTTCTTTAATTCAAGTCGGTAACGACCGCAAAGCTACTCAATTTTTGAAAGCCTTAGACGATCAGTTAGAGTCTGCTGGAGCTAAATTTGATATCGTTGATACGATCACCATTGACGATATGCAAGGCTTAACTTTGGTTGAAGTTTTGTTGAATGCTGTCACAGGATAATTACTAATTGTCTGAGTTGTTTTTTGTAGTGTAAATGTGATTCAATATTTAAGGATAGTTAAATCAACTATCCAATAATCCACAAACCTAGCACTAACAGCCGACAAACTATTAGGATGTAAGAGTGATTCAATCCGATCCCTTACATTCACTCTTGAAGGGTAGCTGGTTCAAGTTGATTTGTGGAGCTAGCTATCAACACCTTCCTGCGGTTCGCAGTTTGGCATTGGCATATAGTTTGGCTGGTGCTGACTGTATTGACGTTGCTGCCGATCCTGCCGTAATTGCTGCTGCTAGAGAAGGAATCAGAGTTGCACGAAAACTACAACAACACACAGAGCTATTAACAGCTTCTAAGAATTATGATTGTCAAACATTTTCCTCTCAACCCCAAAATTTAAACTATTCTCCACCCTGGTTGATGGTCAGTATCAACGATGGAGAAGACCCTCATTTTCGCAAAGCAAAATTTGACGTCACCAGATGTCCGAAAAATTGTCCTCAGCCTTGCGTGCAAGTATGTCCTGCCGATGCCATTGACCTCAGTACTCTTGGAGTGGTGGCAAATCTCTGTTATGGGTGTGGTCGTTGCGAGCCTATATGTCCCCAAGGACTAATTACAAATCATTCTCATATATCGAGTCCCAAAGCGATCGCCTCTCTAATCGAATCGATGGCAGTAGACGCGGTCGAGATTCATACACAAATAGGACACTATGATAATTTTCAGCTTTTATGGCAAGACCTCAAGCCGATAGTCGGGCAATTACAACTCCTAGCAATTAGCTGCACTGATGATGAAAATGTTATCGATTATTTGCGATCGCTTTACAAATCGATCGAACCTTTACCTTGTCCCCTAATTTGGCAGACTGACGGGCGTTCGATGAGTGGAGATATTGGCAAGGGGACTACCCATGCTGCCATCTCTTTCGCCAACAAAGTTTTACAGGCAGATTTACCAGGATATATTCAACTAGCAGGAGGAACAAACGACCATACAGTAAAGAAACTGAAGCATTTACAAATGCTACGACCACAAGATAGATTCTTGGAGGCGCGATTTGTTTCGGGGGTAGCTTATGGCAGTTATGCCCGCACTATTTTGTCGCCAATCTTAAACCAGTTAGAAACAACTGAACTGCAAAATATTCAACCCAATTTAATCAAAAGCCAACCCATGAATCAGCTTAATTTGAAGCTAGAACAAGACCAAGACTTACTAGAACAAGCTGTCTCCACTGCTAAAAAACTAGTCAGTCAAATCAAACAAGCTAGCAATTAGCAGCTAGCTTTCTCTTGCGATCGATCAAATATTACAGTCAACTTTTTTAAATGCAGTCAGAAATACCTTCTCATCGGATGCAAGTCACCGATAATTTAGATAAATTACTTACCATTTTTCCCGATTCAATTCGTCTTAAGTTAGATGAATACCTTAAAACCGATAGCGATAAACTAATTGAAGTAGTCTTAGACTTAGGCAGACTGCCAGAAGCTCGTTTTAGCGATAATGTAACCTATCTACGAGACGAACCCGTAACCAAAGAAGAACTTCAATACTGTATCGAGCGTGTTGGAATATTTAGCAGCGATAATCGTGCGGGAATTGAACGCACGCTACATCGTATCAGTGCTATCCGTAACCGCACTGGAGATATTATTGGCTTAACTTGTCGTATTGGTCGAGCAATCTTCGGTACGATTGTAATGATTCGCGATTTGATAGAAACAGGGCAGTCAATTTTGCTGTTAGGTCGCCCTGGGGTGGGAAAAACCACCGCATTACGGGAAATTGCTAGGGTTTTAGCCGACGATCTTAAAAAACGAGTGGTGATCGTCGATACTTCTAACGAAATTGCGGGAGATGGAGATATTCCTCACCCTGCTATCGGTCGCGCCCGTCGGATGCAGGTAGCTCGCCCTGAGTTACAGCATCAAGTCATGATCGAAGCAGTCGAAAATCACACTCCCGAAGTTATTGTCATCGATGAAATCGGGACGGAATTAGAAGCATTAGCAGCTAGAACCATTGCCGAGCGAGGCGTACAGCTTGTGGGAACGGCTCACGGTAATACCGTAGAAAACCTGATTAAAAACCCAACTCTATCGGATTTAGTGGGTGGTATCCAAAGCGTTACCTTGGGAGACGACGAAGCCCGTCGCAGGAGGACTCAGAAGACCATTTTAGAACGGAAAGCTCCTCCCACATTCGCGATCGCAGTAGAGATGCTAGAACGGCAACGTTGGGTGGTTCACGACGATGTTTCGGCTACCATTGATACTTTATTGCGGGGTATCGAGCCAGCAGCCCAAGTTAGGACGGTAGATGATAGTGGGGAGGTGACGATTATTCACGAAGAATCTTCTTCTCCTTTTAAACCTCTACCTTCGAGAAATACTGCTACAGTTACTCCTTTGCATCCCCAAGGTTTGCGAGCATCGGGCAAGATGACTCCAGTATCTTTTGGTGCAACTAAACCTAGAGGGGGCGGGACAGAATTTGATCGCCTGCTGGATCGATCTTGGCAGACTAAAGAGCCTAATAGTAAAAAAATTCGTACTCCTGGTCCCAATGGAGAAGATTGGCCCGTTTATATCTATGCCTATGGTATCGGTCGGTCGCAATTAGATCGGGTCATAGAAGTGCTGGATTTGCCTATTATGCTAACCAAAGATTTAGATGAAGCAGATGCGGTAGTGGCGTTGCGATCGCAAATTAAACATCATTCTAAATTGCGTAATATTGCTAAAGATCGTCAGATCCCGATTTATACGGTTAAGTCTAATACTATCCCTCAAATTACTCGTACTTTTCGTCAGATATTAAATCTAGATGACCCTAATATTCCCGAACCAACAGATCTGCGACTGTTTAGTAAAGCGGGAAGCGATGACGAAATTGAGGCACTAGAAGAAGCTAGGTTGGCTGTAGAGCAAATAGTAATTCCCCAAGGACAACCTGTCGAATTATTACCGAGATCGGCAAAAGTCAGGAAAATGCAGCACGAATTGATCGAACACTATCGTTTGCAGTCTGATAGTTTTGGAGATGAGCCAAATCGCCGTCTGAGGATTTATCCTGCCTAAAATATCAGAAAAAAGCGATCGCTTTATCTAAGGCGATCGCTTTTTGCGTAATTTCAATAATTTTATTGCTAACTAGCAACTTTTTCGGCTTCGGGTTTAGAAGCAATGTAATTAGCCAACTGAGTGTTAATTTGTTCGCGGACAATAAAACGATATTCAGTAAAATGTTCTAAGTAAGCACATAGAGTCATATAACTTTCTAATTGACGAGGTTTCTCAATCAAAACTCGAATCAAATTACGCCAAAATAGCCAGCGAGTTTGAGCGATGATACCCTGTTTCCATAACAACAAACCAAGAGCGCGAATCGTTTTCCAGCTTGGTCTGAGGGATTTAGAGTTTTTGACAGATCCCAACTTCATATAATATTTAAAAATACGATCTAGATATGCAGCAGGATCGTATAATTGCCAAAAAGCATTGACGTATTCCGTGGCAATTTCTTCAATATCTCTAGTGGGAACAAAGTTCATCAAAGTTGTCTGATTGATATTGGCACTAGAGTTGAGCAATCTACCTTCTTTTTCCAATCTATCCCACAACGCCGTGCTGGGCAAAGCTTGTAGCATACTAAACATTGCCAGAGGAATATTAGTTTGATTGACGAATTGAACAATACGTTCTCCTGCGCGGGGTTTTTCCCCATCAAAGCCAATTATAAACCCTGCCATTACTTGCATTCCCGCCCTAGTAATCTTATCAATAGATTCCGTTAGAGGATCGCGAGTATTTTGAAATTTGCTAGTTAAAGCCAAACTATCTTGGTCGGGAGTTTCAATACCCAAGAAGACTTTTTTAAAGTTACATTCCACCATCAACTTCATCAACTCATCATCTTGAGCTAGATCGACGGAAGCTTCTGTAGTTAAGCCAAAAGGATATTCCTTTTCTGCCATCCAAACTTTTAATTCTTTAAGTAATAGTTTTACGTTACGCTTATTACCAATAAAATTATCATCCACCATAAATACTGCACCGCGCCAGCCAAGGTTGTAAATACACTCTAATTCTGCTAGCAGTTGTTGGGGTTCTTTTGTGCGGGGTTTGCGTCCATAAAGCACGATAATGTCGCAAAATTCACATTGGAAAGGACAACCACGGGAAAATTGCACCGACATATTATCGTATGCCGTCAAGTCTAATAAGTCGTAACGGGGTATAGGTGTTTCTGTTACCGCAGGTTTTTCCGCAGATCTAAAGATACCAGAGCGATCGCCTTTTTCAATCGCTTCAACAAACATGGGTAAGGTTATTTCTCCCTCATCGAGGATCAAAAAATCTACTTCAGCATCCGATACTTCATGGGGAGAAGTAGTTGCATAAGGACCGCCTACTGCTACTGGGATGTTTCTTCGTTTGGCTTCTCTTACCTGAGCTAACATATCATTTTTCTGGACGATCATTCCCGAAAGAATGACTAATTCTGCCCAATCCCAGTCTGATTCGGTTATTTCTTCGATATTATGGTCTACGAGTCGAAATTCCCACTCTTGAGGTAGGATAGCAGCTACTGTAATTAGACCTAATGGTGGCATTAGAGCCTTACAGTCTACCAAAGCTAAGGTTTTCTCAAATGACCAGAAACTTTTGGGAAATAGGGGGTATATCAATAAAGCCCTCATATGTAATGCCTCACACTAAGAATTTGGAATAACCTAAGCTTATCCCTTTCGACCAATAATTTGGCATTAAACGTTTATTTAATTCTGAAAAATCGATATTTATCAGTGGATTTAGTTGAATTCTAGGGCAAATTATGATTAATAAATTTTCAACTTCTTGAGTTTGTAAAATATAAAAATAATCTTAAGATTATCAATTTATATTCCTCGAAGAAAAAAGATTGCTTTCAGGAAAAAAGCATCGGGAACTACCAATAACTCAATATATTTGAGATTATTTAATCAATATTTTTATTTTCATGAAGATAGTGTAAAAATCCACTTAGGGATCGGTATATTCCCCGTTGTTTTTCAGTGAGTGAATTTACATAATAAGAGTTATACTAGATTTTCTCAATCAATATTTGAAATAAGATTCATTTAAAAAAAACAGCTTATAGGCTCTATCTAAGCTTAGTGTAAGTAAATCTTTTAAAAAAGCAAAATCTACCAAGGATTTAGCCTAATTGATTTGCAGACCATTAGGGATCGAGGTTAAAGCCAATTAAAACGAATAAAAATGACCAGAAAGACCCGAAAATACCAACTATATTTAGTCATTTTGACAAGTGAGTGTAAATTGTCAGACTAATTACAAAAACTCGCAAAATATTACCCACATTCCTCTTACACAATATTTACAGCCAAAATCTAAAAAATGCTATCCACTTTAAAAAATCCTACTCAAAAGCTTGCTATCTGTTGTTATGTTAATACTTCTACTCATGTAGAAATTGCTCGTATTACCAACATTCCCCATTGGTCTTTTGAAAGAGTTATTTTTCCAGGACAACGCTTGATTTTTGAAGCTCCAGTTATAGCTAAATTAGAGATTCATACTGGTACGGCAATTAGCTCTATTCTGTCGGAAACTATAGATTGCCAAAAATTACAGTTAACTTCTTCTGTTCCTGGTTATTCTGCTAGCTAGCTAGAAAGCAAAAATTTTAAAATATTTAAAAATATTTTAAAATTTAAAAAGTGATCGCTATATCTACATGAGATTGGCGATCGCTTTTTCGTGAGATAAATTAAGAATTGCACTAGTCATTCATCAAACCCAATATCGGTGCTAAAACAGCCCCAAAGATAAAACCTCCTGCGTGAGCCCAATAGGCGACTCCCCCAGCTTCAGGCATTCCTAGAGAAGCGACGCTACTAATTGCTTGCTGTATGAACCAAAAACCCAAAAAATAGACAGCAGGAATGCGTACTGTCGTCCAAATAATGAATAGAGGGAGGAGAGTGACAATTTTTGCTTTGGGATATTTAATTATATAAGCTCCCATTACTCCTGCGATCGCTCCGCTAGCTCCCACCGTAGGAACACCAGACTGCATACCAAAGAACCAGTGAGTAAGTCCTGCTAAAACGCCACAAAATAAATAAAAGAAGAGAAACTTGACGTGTCCGAGGTCGTGTTCGATATTATCGCCAAAAGTCCAGAGAAACAGCATATTTCCGCCGATGTGCATCAAGCCACCGTGAAGAAACTGGGAGGTTATCAGGGTCAAAAGTTCTGGTACTGGCTGATTTATAGCAACTCCATTAAAACTCGCGCTTAATTCTCGGGGAATAACAGCATAAAGCTGAAAAAAACCTGCCATTCCCGCGCCCAAAGTCATTTGATGGAGAAAAACCACCACATTAATTGCAATTAGGGCATAAACTACAATCGGAGTACTAGGAGTGGGATTTTCGTCATTAATGGGAATCATTAATCGTTATGGTTGCTTATGCTTCGTTGTTATTCTGAATAAACTAAATAAACTAAATAAACTAATTAATTCCTAGCATCGCTTCTAGGGTTAGATATAGCATAACGAAGCCACCACCTAATAATCCAAATACAGCGATCGCCGTTACGGGATTTTTGAGGAATGGCTTGAGTTGTTCGAGGAAAAACCAAAATATTCCAGCGATTAAACTAATCATGTAGCGAGGGTAGCGGGAAACGTTTTGAAAAAAGTCTTGCATTATCTAGAAAATTTTAAAAATTTTAAAATGTGGATCTCAATCTTTATTTATTATTCAACATCAGACGATCGACATTCAACACTTTGTAAATGAACTTACTATTTCAATCTACTCGTCGCCGTTTAGCTTTGTGGTATACCTCGGTAACTGCGGTATTGTTATTACTGTTTGCCATCGGCGTATATTGTTATGTCCGCACCACCTTAGTCGATCGCATTGACGATACTTTAAAGCACGTGGTGGAGGTAGTTGATCGCTCGTTGGTAATTCAACCCCTAGCAGAAACCAAAGGGCGATATGGGGTTAATGTGGATGCCAGTTTTAATCAGAATGTTAATGGTTTAGAAGACGACCATATAGATTTAGAATGGTTTAACCCTCAACAGGAATTATTATGGTCTACCTTCGAGCAACCGATTGATTATCCCTTTCATTTCCATCGTAGTGGAGAAACAGTCTATCTGAGTCGCGATCGCATTGTTCGCCAGATAGTGCAGAAGGTGGAATTAGAACATCGGGTGTTGGGTTATCTACGGGTTAGTCATCCTTGGTTTGAAGTTACCAAACCGATCGAACAGTTGACCAGAGATCTAATTATTGGTATCAGTCTTATGATTCTTTCGGTGGGTGGTATTGGTTGGTTTCTTTCGGGAATTGCGATCGAACCGATCCAGGTTTCTTATTCTAGTTTGAAGCAATTTACTGCCGATGCTTCCCACGAGTTGCGTAACCCCATTGCGACAATTCAAACTAACGTACAGATGGCTTTGGCATATCCCGAAGCGGAACCTCAATTGCAAAAAAGGCAATTACAGATAATCGAACGCTTAACTCAGAAGTTGGGACGTTTGGTCAACGATCTATTGTTTCTCGCTCGTGCTGATAGTGGTATTGTACAGCAAGAATGGCAACCCGTACCGTTAGATGCTTTATTAATTGATGTAATTGAAGAACAACGTATTGCTGCTACTCAAAAGGATTTATTTCTCTCTTTACATATTGTCGAACCCGAATTAGAGGGAAAAGATTTTAAGGAAGAGGATATTTTTACCATTCAAGGAGATTGGGATCGGCTATCTCGTTTATTTACTAACTTGATTGCTAATGCGATCGAACATACCGATAACCCAACAAAATCTGAGGATGCTTCGGTAGAAATAGAATTAGAAATTATTAAATCTATCACCAAAACTATTCGCGTGCGGGAAACAAGCCCCCAATACGAACTGCAAGTTACAGTCAAAGATAATGGTGATGGTATTCCCGAATCTGCTTTACCCTATATCTTCGATCGCTTTTATCGCGGAGATCCCTCTCGTACTTCTCAACGAGAAATCAATACACCTACAGGTGCGGGGTTGGGATTGGCAATTGTCAAAGCAATTGTAGAAAGCCACCAGGGGCAAATTTCTGTAGAAAGCACTTTAGGAGAAGGTACTACTTTTAAAATCTTATTTCCTCACAGTAAAGAAGAGTAAAAGCATCAATTATTTCAATTCAAATAGGAACACCAATCACTCCAACCCCCAGCATACAATTTAGTATTTTGTACTCCAGCCAAGGCGAGAGAAAACAAATTAACACAAGCCGTTACCCCAGATCCACAATAGACAATAATCTCTTCTGCTGATCGATAATCTTGCCATAATTGCTGCTGAATTTCTAAAGGCTGGAGATAGCCCAATTCATTACTTACCTGCTTCCAGGGAGAATTAACCGCCCCTGCAATACTTCCTGCAATGGGATCTATGGGTTCGGTTAATCCCAAATAGCGATCGCGATCGCGGGAATCTATAATAGTTACCCTCTCTTTACTCTGAGATGCTTTAACCATATTTATATCCGCCAGCCAATCTCCATGGGGTTGAGGAGAAAAATTCCCCGATTTAGCTTCAGGAATAGCATTATTAACAGGGTAATTACGCTTTAGCCAATCCTGCCAACCTCCATCCAACAAAACCACGCGATCGTGTCCCAAATAGCGCAATAACCACCACAAGCGAGCTGCAAAAGCAAAGCGAGAATCATCATAAGCCACAACCAGGGTTTCCTGCTGAATAATCCCCAGACTGGCAAACTTGTGTGTCAACACATCCATATTTGGTAAGGGGTGTCTTCCGCCATGAAGTTGTACTTCACTGGATAAATCTCGATCTAAATTAAGATAATACGCACCTTGGATATGGGAAGCGCGATATTGCGATCTTCCCCAATTAGGATCGGCTAACTGAAAGCGACAGTCTACTATAACTACCTGGGGATTATCTAGATTTTGTTCTAGCCATTCACTATCAACAAGATATTTTGTATGTCTCATAGTTAACTATAAGGCGCGATCGCTTTTCTTGATATTAATAAATTTTTTTACCCCTTCCCCAGTCTTAACCAGGAAATTAAATTAAATGTAGATAAAGGAGATACGGTTATGGGGCGCAAGAAACTATACAATAAAACGCTAGCAGTATAAGTTAGGCAAAAGACAGAGTAATTATGCCCCGTCGCAACGATCTCCACAAAATTTTACTTCTTGGTTCGGGTCCCATCGTAATTGGGCAAGCTTGTGAATTTGACTATTCGGGAACACAAGCTTGCAAAGCATTGCGGGAAGAAGGGTATGAAGTAGTTCTGGTTAATTCCAATCCTGCTTCGATTATGACCGATCCTGAGATGGCAAATCGTACCTATATCGAACCGTTAACCCCCGAGATAGTGGAAAAAGTGATTGCCAAAGAAAAGCCAGATGCTTTGTTACCTACAATGGGAGGACAAACGGCATTGAATATTGCCGTGTCCCTGGCTAAGAGTGGCGTGTTGGATAAATATGGCGTAGAACTAATTGGGGCAAAATTACCAGCCATTGAAAAGGCGGAAGATCGCCTGTTATTTAAAGAAGCCATGGAAAAAATTGGCGTACCGATGTGTCCGAATGGTATTGCCAATAATTTAGAAGAAGCCAGAGAAATTGCCAAAGAAATTGGTAGCTATCCCTTGATTATTCGTCCTGCTTTTACTCTAGGGGGTACTGGAGGCGGTATTGCCTACAACCAAGAAGAATACGAGCAAATTTCGGCATCGGGGATTGATGCCTCCCCTGTAAATCAGATTTTAGTCGATAAGTCCCTTTTGGGTTGGAAGGAATACGAACTAGAAGTAATGCGAGATTTGGCAGATAATGTAGTGATTATCTGTTCCATTGAAAACATCGACCCTATGGGGGTACATACGGGAGATTCTATTACTGTAGCTCCCGCCCAAACTCTGACAGATAAAGAATATCAGCGTTTGAGAGATTATTCTTTAGCGATTATTCGTGAAATTGGGGTAGAAACAGGAGGATCTAATATTCAATTTGCGATTAACCCCCTTAACGGGGAAGTAATTGTGATTGAGATGAATCCCCGGGTATCGAGGTCTTCGGCATTAGCTTCTAAGGCGACGGGTTTTCCTATTGCCAAATTTGCTGCTAAATTGGCTGTGGGCTATACCTTAGACGAAATATCGAACGATATTACCCAAAAAACTCCCGCATCTTTTGAGCCTACTATTGATTATGTAGTTACTAAAATTCCTCGCTTTGCTTTTGAGAAATTCCCAGGAACAAAACCCATCTTAACGACTCAAATGAAGTCGGTGGGGGAAGCAATGGCGATCGGTAGGACTTTTAATGAATCCTTCCAAAAAGCTCTGAGATCTTTAGAAATTGGTCGTTATGGCTTTGGTTGCGATCGCGGAGAAACCCTGCCCTCCATTCCTCAAATACGCTCTAGTCTGCGGACTCCCAACCCCGATCGCATCTTTAGTGTTTATCAAGGGATGAGACTGGGAATGACTCCCGAAGAAATTCATCAATTGACAGCAATCGATCTCTGGTTTTTGGATAAGATGCAGGAATTGTTGGCAACAGAGAAGTTTCTCATTCGTACTTCTTTGAGCAAAATTTCGTCACAACAAATGCGTTATGTCAAACAACAAGGATTTAGCGATCGCCAAATTGCTTTTGCGACTAAGACCACCGAAGATGAGGTACGTACCCATCGCAAAGAATTGGGGATAATACCTGTATATAAATTGGTCGATACCTGCGCTGCTGAATTTGAAGCTTTCACGCCCTATTATTACTCTACCTATGAAGAAGGGGAGTCAGAAATTACTCCTTCGGATAAATCGAAAGTAATGATTCTTGGAGGAGGCCCAAACCGCATCGGACAGGGAATTGAGTTTGATTACTGTTGCTGTCATGCAGCCTTTGCTCTTTCGGATGCGGGATATGAAACCATTATGGTGAATTCTAATCCCGAAACCGTATCTACCGACTACGATACCAGCGATCGCCTTTATTTTGAACCTTTAACTAAAGAAGATGTTCTAAATATCATTGAGGCAGAAAACCCCGCAGGTATTATCGTTCAGTTTGGCGGACAAACTCCCCTGAAATTAGCCATCCCATTACAGGAATATTTAGAAGTAGCGAACAGCCATTCTCCCTTACAGACTAAGATTTGGGGAACATCTCCAGATTCCATTGATGCAGCAGAAGATCGGGAGAGATTCGAGCAAATATTACGGGAATTAGATATTAAGCAACCGCCTAATGGTCTTGCTCGTAGTTATGAAGAATCTCTCAAAATTGCTAACCGCATCTCCTATCCCGTAGTAGTTCGTCCTTCCTATGTATTGGGTGGGAGAGCGATGGAAATTGTCTATTCCGATGCAGATTTGAAACACTACATGACCTATGCAGTACAAGTCGAACCAGACCATCCTATTCTGATTGATAAGTTCTTGGAAAATGCGATCGAGGTGGATGTAGATGCTCTTTGCGACACTACTGGTAAAGTCGTCATTGGAGGCATTATGGAACACATCGAACAGGCAGGGATACATTCAGGAGATTCAGCTTGTTCGATTCCTTATAACTCATTACCTGAAAGTGCGATCGCAACTATTCGCGATTGGACGGATAAATTAGCCAAGGCGTTAAAAGTAGTCGGGTTAATGAATATTCAATATGCAGTGCAAGGAGAACAGGTATATATTATCGAAGCCAATCCCCGCGCTTCTCGTACCGTTCCTTTTGTTTCTAAGGCTACAGGGGTTCAGTTAGCAAAAGTCGCATCTTTGGTAATGTCGGGCAAAAGTTTAGAATCTTTGGGAATAGAGAAAGAAATCATTCCCAAACATATCGCTGTCAAAGAAGCCGTACTACCGTTCAATAAATTCCCCAGTACGGATACCTTACTAGGCCCTGAAATGCGCTCAACGGGGGAAGTAATGGGTATAGACACAGACTTTGGTAAAGCTTTTGCTAAAGCGGAAATAGGTGCGGGAGTAGACTTAGCCTTAACAGGTACGGTATTTGTCTCGATGAACGAACGAGATAAAAAAGCGATCGTTCCTGTTATTCAAGACTTCATCAATCTAGGCTTTAAAATTGTGGCTACCACAGGAACGCAAAAGGCACTGCAAGCAGATGGAGTTAAAGACGTAGATTTAATTCTAAAACTTCACGAGGGTCGTCCTAATATCGAAGATTCGATTAAAAATAATCAAATTCAACTGATTATTAATACTCCCACAGGAGAAGAATCTCAAACTGACGCTCAATTAATTAGAAGAATGGCATTAGATTATAAATTGCCTATTATTACTACCATTGCAGGGGCTAAAGCAACTGTAGCAGCAATTCGTTCTTTGCAATCCGAGCCTTTGGAGGTTAAGGCATTACAAGAATATCTCAGTTAATGATTGACAGTTAGTTAATCCTAGGTGGGCAAAAAAATCAATCGGTTTACTTTAAATAAAATTGTATAGTTTGCTGTATAGTTTGCCCGCCACAATAGTAATCAAGCAATTACTGAATCCAATAATACCCGTTCGTATTTCTGTCCTATCTTGTCCCAAGTATATTCAGCTTCAACAAGCGATCGCGCGTTTTGTGATAGTTTTTCCCGTAATTTGGCTTCAGAGAATAAACGTCCAATGGCATAAATATATTCCTCTAAAGTATTGGCTCGCATCGCCCGAAGAGAAACAGTCGAACCATCAACTTTAAACTCGGCTAAAGCGCGATCGCTTCCTACGACAGGTACGCCTGATGCCATGGCTTCTAAGGTACGATTTCTCAAGCCATATCCTTGACGAATAGGAATTACACATACTGTTGCCCAATGGAGATATTCTAAGACGTTTTTTACTTTTCCTGTAACTACAATACCTGGTAAATCATCTAATTCTAAAATTTCTGGGGTAGGTTTGGCACCGACTAATTCTAAAACTGCTTCGGGATAGCGATCGCAAATTGCGGGAAATACTTCTAGGGCTAAAAATCGAGCAGCATCAATATTCATGGCTCGATCCATGTTACCGACAAATACGATTCTTTGTCCCCCCTGGTTGGTAATACGACGAGAAAACTTGCTTAGATCTACCCCATTGGGAATGACAGTAACTTCGCTTTCTGGTTCTAATTCCTTGATGATACTCTTATCCTTACTAGTGACGGTGATAATTGAGCCAAATTTCTCTAAGTAATTTTGTTCGTATCGTTTGCGCAATCCTAAATTAATCTGATCTTTTAGTTCGTTTTCCGAATTTCCTGTTGCCAACTGCTGCTTGTATTTAGCGTATTCAGAATAGTGTAAGTTTAATACTACACCTAGCTGTTTGTGCCAGACGCGATCAATATAAATCTCGTCGGAATTATCCTCACAAGCAAGCACGTCAAATCTACCCTCCTTAACGGCTTGTGCTATCCATTCTGCCATTTCAGGGCAATAGCTATCTAATACATCTGGTGGGGTTTTTTGCCGAACAAATGTTCCCAAACGTTTTGCTTTATCGATCAATCCCCCAGGTTCGCTATTCAAGTCTAAATCAAAAATAACTAACTCTTCCACTTGTTCTTCAAGTGCCTCAACTTCTGCATCGCTAATCGTGCGATCGCGACGAGTAATTAAAGTAACTTGATGGTGAGTATTGAGATATTCGAGCAGATGAAATGTTCTAAGTTCTTTTCTGCCTTTGGTTGGGGGATAGGGAAAAGTAGAGCAGAGAATGAGGATTTTCATTTATTCATTGATTATGTTGGAGACAAGGTACGCCTCGTCTATACAGTTTATTGGTTAATAAATTACTTGAGCAGCAAATAAAATAAATTGCCACTACCGTTTAGTCTACCTGCTCTTTCTCCTGCGGTTTCTCCACTACCCAAGAAAATATCAACTCTTCCCGCACCTTTAATGGCACTACCCGTATCTTGATCTAAGACATAGCGACTGACTACTCTAGTTTCAATTTCTCCTGTTGACTCTAGATCGGGAATGGGTGCAACAATAAGGGCTAACGCACCAGGGGGCATTAAAGATTTATCGGTGGCAATAGAGCGATCGCCCGTAACAGGTACGCCCAAATTACCTGTAGGGGCTTTGCCGTTAGTTTCGCGGAAGAAGATAAAACGATTGTTACGGGGAATATATTCGTCTAGCTTTTGCGGATTTTGTGCAAAATATGCCAATAACTTGGGTAGAGTTAATTCGTCTTTGCCAAATACCCCATCTTTAACCAATTCTCCACCAACACTAACGTAATGATAATTAGTCGTGCCGTTATAGCCTACTGTCATAGTAGTACCATCTGTCATTTTCAGTTTTGCCGATCCTTGTACCTGGACGAGAAAGGCTTCTAGGCGATCGCTCAACCAAACTAGCTCGTGACCTCGTAAAAGGCTTTTTCCCTGGGCTAAACCGTCTTTTCCTTCTAACTGAGCGCGGGTAGGATGGGGACGGGACCAACGTTTAAAATTGGGGGGTTGACGATAGAGAGGATAGGGATATTCGGCAGTACGAACTCGGCTAGCGGTATAAGTTGGTTCAAAATAGCCTGTAAATTCTACTTTTCCCCGTTTATCCTTGCCTACAGACTGATAAAACGCAAATTCTTCCTTGACTGCCTTTTCTAAAGCTTGAGGAGAATCAGTAGTGAGTAATAATTCTTTAAAGCGTAAAAGCGATCGCCTAGTATGGGCTAAGTTAAATTTAGTCTTGGTATATTTGCGATAAGTGCGGGCTGCTTTGGGGGTGCTTAAATAATAAAGGCTATGGTCGATCGCTTTCTCTAAAGCCTGGCGTTGGGATTTATTCCAAGTAGACGTTTCCTTGGCTTTGGGTTTAGCAGCAGGACAACTAGGATTAGTATTCCAGCGATAAACAGCACGTTTATCAGAATCAGGCTGGCTATTGCCTAATTTATCATCTAGACCAACATATTTGATTCTTTCGGTTGATACTTGTCGCAATACCTGGGCATTAGCAACTTGTCCTAAAGAGCTGACGGCGACGATACTCAAACCCAAACAAAAACTAGAAACCGATCTAATCATTGCAGCAACGCATTACATAGTTAACTCCCTCAGGGTAGACTATTTTTTTTTCAATGGACAATAACTAATAACTAATAAGTAGATGGACACAATAGATTAAAGTAATTGAGAAGTGCTAAGCCCGAGAGAAAAGTTAGACAAACTTAAGACAGTCTGGAAAAAAGACCACATTTTCAGTTTAATTATCAATTACTAATGCAAATAAGAAGAAGAAATCCCAATCCTAAAATCAATTCAGGGGAAGTAGAATATCAGTCGGATATTCCTAATTGCGAGCCAAATAATATTTTGGAAGAAATTGTTTGGTATAAAGAAGTAGAAGTATCAAGAATGCGAGATCGCTTGTCTCTATTGGAATTGCGCCAACAGGTACAAGATGCACCCCCTACCAAAGATTTTTTGGCTGCATTACGCCAAGGTAAAACCAATCCAGCATTAATTGCTGAAGTTAAAAAAGCCTCTCCCTCAAAGGGAGTAATTAAAGCTGATTTCGATCCTGTGGCGATCTCGCTTGCTTACGAAAAAGGTGGTGCTAGTTGTCTATCTGTCTTAACCGATGAAAAATTTTTTCAGGGAGGTTTTGATAATCTGAGTTTAGTCAGACAGCAAGTAGATTTACCCCTACTGTGCAAAGAATTTATTATTTATCCCTATCAAATGTATCTCGCTCGTGCCAAAGGCGCAGATGCAGTCTTATTAATTGCTGCAATTTTATCAGATAAAGACTTAAATTATTTCGTTAAAATTGTTAAAGCTTTGGGTATGACTCCTTTAATTGAAGTACATACTTTAGAAGAATTGGATCGAGTATTGGCAATTGATGGTGTGGAATTAATTGGAATTAATAACCGCAATCTAGAAGATTTTTCGGTTAGTTTGACAACTACCGCCGATCTCTTTGCTGCAAGAAAAGATATTCTAGAACAACGGAATATTTTAGTCGTAAGTGAATCTGGTTTGCATACTTTAAAAGATTTGCAAACTGTTCGACAAGCAGGAGCAAAAGCAGTTTTAATTGGCGAATCTTTAGTCAAGCAAGAGAATATAGAACAAGCAGTTTTTGATTTGTTTTCTGTTTGATAGCTCGTTCAAGAAATTGATTTGTTTGATTTAAGTCCTCCAGTGGGGGACTTTATATCTGTTTTTATTGCTTTTGCAAGGATCTTGGCTAAATTAACAGGTACAGCATTCCCAATCATTTTATAACCGTGGTTTATATACTGATATTTTAAGATAAAGCGATCGGGAAAAGTTTGTATCCTTGCACATTCCCTAACCGATAATCTGCGATAAGGCTTAGGAGAATTAGGATCGAATATTCTTGTATCTTTTTCAACAAAAATCATTTTGTTAGCTTGCGGATGAATTGGTGCGTGTCTTCCTCCAGCTTGAATGGTAAAAGAAGGCTCATTCCACATTCTCACGCGATTTCTTGACATATAAATACTAGAATAACTAGCATCTAAATATTCATGGTTTGCTATTTTATGATATTTATCATTTAGTTTATCTTTGACTTTATTTGGTTCAATTGAACTTAAATCGTATATCGCATCTTTTAAAGTCAATCTTCTATTAATAGCTTGAGGAAATTGAAAATAACGATTTATTGTCTCCTGATAGCCAACAATTATCACTCTTTTTCTATCTTGAGGAACATCAAAACTATTAGCATTTAGTAATTGATAAGAAACATTATAACCAATTTCTCTAAACTGATTGAGTATATTTGTAAAAGCTTGAATATTTCTATTAGCTAAAATACCTCGAACATTTTCAGCTAAAAAAAATAATGGTTGTTTATCTCGAACAATTCTGATGTATTCATAGAATAATTGTCCCCTATTATCATCAATCCCTCTTCCTGCACCTGCTTCACTCCAACTTTGACAAGGAGGACCACCTATAATGCCAATACAATCAGGAATATCATTCGATGAAATATTTCTGATATCTCGTTTATCTAATTTTGTTTGAGGATGATTGAGTTCATAAGTCTCCCATATAGAGCGATCGTATTCATTAGCAAAAATAACATTAAATCCAGCTTGATAGAAACCTAAATCTAATCCTCCACAGCCAGAAAATAGAGATACAATATTCATTTAATTACTGATTTTTCTTGTTTATTTATTTCACGTGGCTTATTATCCTAACATCTGTCATCTGTGCTGGATTATTAGGAGATTTTATACTGGACTTGCTTACTTGTAAGTTACCGCTTTTAATAGATTGGAGTGTGTTGGAATTTTGGCTTATAAGTGATAAGTATTTGTCTTCAGGAATAATTGATGTTAATTGAAAACAACTATCATTTTTTTTACGGTCGAGGTCGAGATTCAAGTAGTCATAAACATTCATTGGATTATCTATGCCCCACATTCCTCTAATTCTCAAATAAGTTATTCCTAAAGGATCTACTTTATTTACTCTTCCTAACTCTTTAGTTTCAGAAAATTCAACTTCTTGTATTTCTTTGATTCCATCTTTAATTTTGTTTTTAATTCTAGTGTAGTAATCAGAGTTTGCTGCATAGCAATTTCCATAAATCATCCAGAGTAAGTTTAATTTATGCTTTTTAAATACTCCTATAATATAAATGATATCTTTTTCTTTCCAGTCTTCACAATTTCGACAATCGCTCACCAGCATTGGATCGCTAGACAATAATTTGTTTTTAGGATAAGAACTATTTAATGCAATTTGAGATTTTAATGATGTTATTTTCTTAACTTCTATAGCATCCCCATTTTTGAGAATCATGTCTGGTGGATTATTTTGATTTCCAAGCCAAGAAAAAGTTTGGCTGTGTTTATCCGCTCTGATCCTTAAATCATCTTCATTAATGGTATCAGCAAAAGCATCTTTTATATATTCTTCTAAAGCATCCCCAACTGCATTAATTCTATTATTACTGATTGCTTGATAGTGATTTAAGATATCTGGCACTGGGTTAGTAATTATATTAGAGATCGCTTTTAAAATGTCAGTCATTTCAAATGTTAATTAATTCCTAATTTATTGTGCTATATATTAGTCTGTTTTTTCTATCAAGAAGATTCAAGGATAGGTTGAATTTTCCCTTGATAGGTTTTCCAATCTAATAAAGCTTTGCTATTAGAATCAACACCTTGGCGTAACAAGATTACTCCATCAGAAAAATCGACTATGCCATATTCTTTTTTATCCGTAACAGATGTAATTAAATTATTAGCAGTCTGCAACCAGTTACGATCTTCGCCAAAAGCAACCTGATATTGTTCCATTTGCCAGAGATCGGCAATGATATATTCCGCTCGAACAACTTGTTGGTTATCATTTTTAAATTCCAACCCTGGTATGCGGATAATTTCTCTTCTACCTGAAAGATGAGGAATTATATAAGTAGAGGCAGAAACGCTAGCATCGGGAGGAATTTGAGCTAAAAGAGCGCGAATATGAGGTACATGCTGCCATTGCTTCAAAGGAGAGATATACACTCTAGGGCTAATCGAATCGGGAATAATAAAAGATAAAGTTCGACTGGGATTAGAAGTAATCGTAAAAAAGATTGACAGACAGATACAGAATATCCAGAAACGGCGGAATTTAGGACGTAATTTTCGTGGTTGGCATTCAGCTAAAGATTTATTGATATTGCCGAAACCTTGCCCCGCCCACCAGAGAATTGCCCCATAAAACAAACCAGGAGTGACGCTCATGGCGTAGCGAATCGAGATTACTAAGACAGTTTCTCCCTTGCCTAATAGTAGCTTTAATAGGGGAAAAGTTGCGATCGCCCACGATGCTGGTGCAACAACAGGAATAAACGCTAAAGGCAGCCATTGCCCCAATAAATATTTTAAGGTAGCGAAAAAAGGCGTAAATAACTCAACCAGCAACAACCCAGGGCTAGTGAGCATATTTTTAAGAATCTCCAGGGTAGAAGCCTCGTCACCATCGGCATATTGTCCAAATCTCTCCAGCATAAATCGTTTGGAAATATCATCAGAAAACATCGGCATAATTAGATTAGTTAATGCCACCATGTAGAGAAAACTCACGCTACATACCCCCAAACCAATACGAGGAAATCGGCGGGAAAGAATCATATACATCCCAATACCAAACAAAGTAATACCGCTATCTTCTCGCACCGCTAAAACACAAATCGCTAAAATTACAAATAGCCACCAGCGTCGCTTTTCCATTGCCCAAAGTAAACTAAAGACAAATAGAGGTATTTGGGAAATATCATGAAAATTTGCCAGAGTAGGGCCAAATACCGCATTTGCACCATAAAAACTAAAAGTAATTAAAATTGCGATCGCCGATTCTAAATAAATTTTCCCTAATTGATACAGTACTAATCCTGCTGCGGTAACAAAAATTGCTTGCAAAACAGTTAAAGTTGCGGGATAGGGAAACACATAATAAATGGGCAACCACAATAGTAAAGCAGGGGTAAAATGCTGTCCCAGACGATGGTAGCCGACATAAGCCACTTCATTACTATGAACCACGTTGGTCGATAGTTGGGAAGATAGGGTACTCTGAAAAAAATTACCGTGGGTACCATTCCAAAAAACTTGATTAAAAATTCCCTGATCGTAAGAAGAATAAAATGAGAAATGACGATGGAGAGTTAAAGATAGGGTGCAGACAAAAAAAGCGATCGCTCCTACAATTAAGATTTTTCTCTCTGGATCGGTATTTAATTTAGATAGCATTTTCATGATTAAGAATTGCTCAAAACGCAATTAAATATATCTCAGAAAAAAAACAAAATATTTTGCATTCAGAACATCTTACTGATTTCGACTAACTTTTGTATCAAATCTAAAAAGAATCTAAACAAAATCTATGGTTATGCAGGTAAAAACCAGAAAGTTCTGGCAATTTTAAAGTTCTATTTTAGAATGGAGATGTGCGGAGACAAAAGTTTCCGTTCACTCCTCACACCACACTCCGCTCGAAAATTTATCGGGCGGTTTTCTATTTTTACTATTTCTCACACTTTAGATATATAAAGATGTAAAGTCTGTTTGCTTAATGCGGTGTTAATCGTTGACTATGATAAAATTCTGTATTATTGAACAGGATTTCTGGTAAATAAGGACTTAATAAGTATGTCATCATCAGCCGCGCCAGTAACGGATGCGAGTTTTCCAACAGAAGTTTTAGAAAGCTCTGTCCCCGTACTAGTAGATTTTTGGGCCCCTTGGTGTGGTCCTTGTCGTATGGTTGCTCCCGTAGTAGACGAAATTGCCGAACAGTACGAAGGACAAATTAAAGTAGTCAAGTTAAATACAGACGAAAACCCCCAAGTAGCTAGTCAATATGGTATTCGCAGTATTCCTACCTTAATGATTTTTAAGGACGGGCAGCGAGTAGATATGGTTGTAGGAGCAGTTCCCAAAACTACTTTGGCAAATACATTGGAAAAATATCTCTAATTTTTCTAATTATTTTTTTACAAACAGCTTCAGCAGATCTTTTTATAAGATTAAGCTGAGGCTCAATTATAGTCTTGTCAGAGTGAGCTTAGGGAATCAAAACCATATTTTTCTCTAATTAAATATAATGGTCTACCTTTTACTTCTTCATATACTCGACCCAGATATTCACCCAATACTCCCAAAGTAATTAATTGAACCCCCCCTAAGAATAGAATTGCTACCATTAAAGAAGCATATCCAGGTACATCAACACCAAAAGCTAGAGTACGAATCACTAAAAATAAGGCGTAAAATAAAGAAACTAAGGAAATACTCACTCCAACGTAGCTCCAAACTTTAAGAGGTAAAAAACTGAAAGAAATAATACCATCTAAAGCAAAATTCCAGAGCTTCCAATAGTTCCAATTACTATTACCAGAATAACGAGGTTCACGATCGAATAATACTGAAGTTTGTTTGTATCCCACCCAAGCAAATAGACCCTTCATAAATCGAGTACGTTCGGGTAGTTTTTTAATCGCTTCTACTACTTTGCGATCTAACAAGCGGAAGTCTCCAGTATTAGCAGGAATCGCAACAGGACTCATCTTACTAATAGTTTGATAAAAGGCTTTTGCAGTGGCTTGTTTGAGCCAAGTTTCACCGCGACGCGATCGCCTGGTAGCATAAACTACATCATAACCTTCTCGCCATTTTTCGATTAGTTGCCCGATCAATTCTGGGGGATCTTGTAAATCTGCATCAATCGGAATAATTGCTGCACCGCTAGCATGATCTATCCCTGCTGTCAGGGCAATTTCTTTACCAAAATTACGAGATAAACTAATTACTTTGATTGTAGAATTTTGTTGGTTGAATTGAATTAATTGGTCTAAAGTATTGTCTTTACTACCATCATTAATACAGATTATTTCATAAGTAATTTTGAGTTGGTCTAAAACTGAAGTTAATCTAGTAAATAAATTTTCGATATTTTCCGATTCATTGTATAAAGGAACTACTACCGATATTTCGATTGAATCTAAATTAAGAGACATTAGCACTCCAGCTAAATTAACGACACATATTATAAGTTGATTATTGAAACAGAATTAAACGCACCTATGGCAACGAACGATCTAAAATCGACAATTAAACAAAAGCTGACTTTGATGCAATTATCAGATTCTTTTTTTCCTTCTGGATCTTATACCCTCTCTCATGGTTTAGAATCTTTAGTGCAACAAGATCGAATTCAGCAGCCCGAAGATTTGATTGCTTTTTTACGGATACTATTACACAACAAAATTGGCAGTTGCGATTTAATTGCTCTAATTCATAGTTACAAAGGCAGTGCAGCTAACGATTTAGCGAGAGTAAGACAAGTAGATGCACGACTATTTGCTCAAAATGCGATCGCCATCAATCGTCAAACTCAACGTCAAAGCGGACGAGCTTTATTGATGGTTGCGCGATCGACATGGCACAATGAGCAATTAGAAAACCTCTCAAGGGATCTAATTTACGATAATTTTAATTGCTTGCACCCGATTGTTTTTGGTGTGGTAGGAAATATTGCTGATCTGAGTTTGATGGATACGGCGTTGGCTTTTTTACATGGTTTTATTACGGGTTTACTAGGGGCAGCAATTCGCTTGGGGATCTTAGGACATTTGCAAGCCCAACAAATATCTTTGGAGTTAGCAGACGATATTGAAGCAGTTTTAGAAAAATCATCTTCTCTTGATTTAGATCGAATGTGGTCTTGTACTCCTACAATCGATCTAGCTCAAATGGTTCACTCTCAACTAAATACTAGGTTGTTTGCCAGCTAACATTAATTAACCGTATAAGTTATTTCTTCCACTTCTCCTGGTGCGCCCAAGACTTTTTTCTGTTCGTTGTTGAAGCTGATGACAACGCCTCCTGCATTTCCCGCCCTTATTGTTACTTGCTTGTCTCCACTCCAAGATCTTTGTGTACCTTTAGGTAAAATACCTTCAAAAGCGACGTTACCATCTACCATAACCTTAAGCCAACAACGTTCCTGAAGATTTATGCCTACGGTAACTGATTCTGAGTTGCTCGATTGAGAAACAAACTGAGGGACAGATTCAGGAGTAGTATTTGCTTGTGAGACTTCTGTTTGAGCTACTTTTGAGTCGATAGCTGGTTTTTCTAGTGGTATTTCCTCGATCGCGATGGGGCGTTCGACCACAAGAGTTATTCCTTTGACAGAAAGAATCACCAGTAAAATATATAACAAATAGAGATGGAGCGATCTCAACTGGAAATTAAGCCAATATTTACGACGAATGCTAGTTGCCCTCGGAGATGGCGTTACTTCCGTATCAGCTATAGAACTAACTTCAAATTGAATTTGTTTGGCATCTATTTCTTGGGCAAACTTGCCTACCAAAGCTTTAATATAAAAAGGCTCTGGTAATTCTGCAAAATCTCCTGTTTCAATTGCTTCTAACAACCTTTTGGAGATTAGTGTATTGGCTGCAATAGAATCTAAGGAAATTGATTTAGCCAAACGAATACGTTGTAAATCAGAACCGATCTCGATGAGTTTTTTTTGTTGCTCGGGGGTTAAGTTATTTTTTGTCATATACTGCGCTCCCAGGTTGAGCAGCAACTTTTAAAGTTTGGTATTAAAAGAATTTTTCAGAAAATTAATTTCAGTAGATTGAAGATGTCTGTATTTACCCAGGGGAAGTTGATCTAGACTAAAAGAATTCAAGCAAATTGAACCAATTTTAGTACGATGTAGTTTGTTCACTTGATAGCCAAGTTTTTCGGCTACACGACGTATTTGTCGATTTCTACCCTCAGTTAAGATTATCTCAATGGTTTTTCCAGACTTATTCGATTCAATTAGTTTTACTTTTGCGGGGAGGGTTTTTCTCCCTTCTAAGATTATCCCTTGTCGCCACACTGTCAAATCTTTTTTAGAAATAAAACGATCTAACTCCACAAGATAGGTTTTAGGTAAATGGTAGCGAGGATGAGTCAAGCCAAGAGTTAGGTTGCCATCGTTAGTTAAAATTAAAGCACCACTAGAAGCAAAATCTAGTCTCCCGACAGGATGAATTCCCGTTCCTTGCTTGAGATCTTGTGGTAACAAATCAATGACAGTAGAACGATTTTGAGGATCCCAGCAAGTAGATACCACTCCTGGGGGTTTGTTGAGCAATAAGTAAATAAATTGAGGACGATCTGATAGTTTGATTGGTTTGCCATCTACATGGAGAATATCTACCGTTAGATCGACTTTATCTCCCAAACTAACTGTTTGACCATTAATCTGAATCCTTCCCGCTAAAATCATTTTTTCTGCTTTGCGTCGCGAGGCTATACCCCACTGAGACAAAACTTTTTGAACTCTTTCAGACATTGAGAGATTTTCCTATTGGCAATGTAATTTTTAATTTTACAATGTAGTATCCCTTCCACAATCAGTGAGCTAGTAATATATTTCCCAAAAAGAGTGATAAAGTATCAATCAATTTAACCAGTACTGGAATTGATTACCAAATTATTATCTACCGCCATTAAATTTTATTTGCGATCGCAAGTTAGTCATGTAGAAGATTTACAAGTAAAGATCGGCGGCAAAAATCGCCAAATTCTCCAGGGTTACATTCCTGAAGTTTTTTTAAGCTGTCAGAAGGTTGTTTATCAAGGGTTGTATTTACAACAGGTGAAACTACATGGTACTGATATTGCTTTCAATTTACCAGAAGTATTGAAAAAGAAACCATTAAGACTCCAGGAAGCAATAATTGTTCGAGTTGAATTGGTTTTGGATGCTAGAGATCTTTCGGCTTCAATTGATTCTAGTTTGTTACAAAGTGGCTTAACAGATTTGTGGAAAATTGTTTTAGCAGCAGATAAACCAGCCTCGAAGAATTTGGGATTAACTAATTCTAATCTTAAATGGAATAATATCGCGATCGCAGATCGAGAACTCAATTTCTCAGGGGTATATCAAGATAACATGGGTAACGAGCATAAATTTAACTTAGCTACGGGAGTAAGTTTAGCTAACAGTCATACTCTCTGTTTATCTCCTTTAAGAATTAGTAATGACTCAGATGTTGGTAACGAACTAATAGAGAAGCTAGAAATTGATTTGGGTAACGATGTCAAGATTGAAGAATTGATTATTCAATCCCAGCAAATATTATGTTGGGGACATATAACAGTTAATAATGGATAATTGTCCATTATTAAGTACTAGTAACTAGATCGATCACCCTAATTGCCTTCATGGATTTCAATTATACGACCATTTAACGGTTGAAGAGGTCTAGCATTATAAGGATGGATACTTTCAAAATTTTCTATTTGTTCGAGGGATAATTCTATTGGCTCTAAGAAAAGTTTCCACCTTACTTCTTCAGTACAGGGAGGAATCGTTAACGATCCATCATAAGTAATAAATGTTCTATCGTCTGGTAACAAGTCAGCAATATTAATAGTAATACTATTACCTTGGGTTGCTTCAGTATTTTTGGGTATGGCATCCCAAATACTAGCAATTACACTATTCTCTTCTCCTGGATCCATCAATACTCCCACTACAGCCAGTTTTCCTGCTTCATTTCGATGAACAAGATGAAGTTCCATAGCTGAAGTTCTATTTTCGACTCCATGCTCGCTGGGAGTATGAAAATGAAACTGTATTAACTCAAAAACTTCCTTATCAACACGAAGAAAGTTGCCTGGCTCATAAAGTGCTTCAATAGTATGACCATTATCTATGACTTGAGCTTTACTGGGCTGATAGTCAAATTCAATCTCAATTGGTTCGGCTTCTTCAACAATACTCACATCAACAGGAGACTGATTTCGCCCCAATTCACAGGATTGAAATTCCTCTGAAAGCTCTCCCCATTGTGTAGGATTAGCGGCACCTCCATATCCCCAGTGAGGTTCATTTTCTTCTGTTAAAGAGATACGAGGATTGAAAGTAATTGCTGAGAAAACAGCTAAAAAAACAGAACTTATTATAAACTGATATCGCCACAGTCTGCTATTTTTCATTGATTTATCTACTCGATATATAATAGGTGAATTAACTCTACTATTTAATATGTCTCAAATAGATATTTTATGTATTTATATGTAAGAGGAATAAGGCAAAATCTAACGCTTCCTGGGGAGTGGATATTTTAGATTCTATTTGTGCTATTTGAATTTCGGTTAATAGAGTGCCAATCATAGGAGAAGGCTTAAGATTTAGTTTCCCGATTAAATCGTTTCCTGTTACTAAAGATTGGGGATGTGCCACTAGATCTTCTGGGTTGAGATAGCGTTCAATCAAAGGATTTAGTAAATCTAAAGATACCCCTGTTGCGATCGCTCTTACCATCAAGATGGGAAAGATATCCTTAACATCTAAAAACCAGAAATATTGCTCCCGCAAACTTATCTGGTTAGTCATTATTTGCAAGCAAGGCAAGTGCTTAACTGTTTTAGCTACGGCTTTGATTTCACTACGAGAATATTTTAGTCGAGCGACTTCTGCTTCTGCTGCAACTTCGTCTGTAGATACCAAGGTAGCTAGTTTACTTAAAATCGATAATTCGGGCTGATTTAAACCTAAATTAGAACAAACCTCGATCGCATTTTCTACCCGATCTAATTGTTTGATTTTATCAGTATCTATATTAGGCAACCAAAACTGCAATAAACCATCTTCTTGTGCCGCTGCCAGCCATTTATTCCCTTGAGAAGTAGTAAAGATATAATTTAATTCTGCCTGCACTCTTTCTGGTGCAATAGTTGATAACAGATTCGCGCGATCGCAAATAGCTTTTCGGGTATTTGATTCAATATTAAAATCTAGTTGTGCTGCCTGACGATACGCTCTTAATAACCTTAAAGGATCGTCTTCTAAATTAGTAGGAGAAATCATCCTCAAAACTCTTTGTTCGAGATCTGCTACACCATCAAAAGGATCGATTAACTGTTGGGATGAAACATTATAAGCGATCGCATTAATCGTAAAATCTCTTCGCTTGAGATCGGTTACTAAACTATCTCCTTCCTGTCGAGCAAAATCCAAAGTACCTTGAGGAAAAACCACCCGCGCAATTTCTCTTTCTTTATCTAAAATAACAAACCCTACACCATAAAAATTCGCAATATCTTTCGCTGTAGAAATTGTATTTTCTGGCAAGACAAAATCAAGATCTAACGGTGTCTTATAGCGTTGTAATAAAGCATCCCTTACCGATCCGCCAACTAAATAAGCCGAGGTAGGTAATTGATTCATATCCCAAGGAAAATCAAGGGATGATAAATATAACTTTATTTGTTCGACGCTCATATACTTTGGAGTCTTTGTTAAATTAATAATTAAAGCACGAAGCCACAGTTGAAAAATTATGTGTATTTGTATTAACTGCCAATATGTCGATCGCTGTCAAACTTATAATGCAGTAGAAACTCAGCACCAACAACCCCACCTAACGGAAGATCCTACCTTTGAACCAGTCGAACCTACGATTAACGTCAACATTCGCACAGAGAGCGAAACAATAGAAATGGAGTGGGATGTAGTAGGCTGCAATAGTTTTGTTGAAGAAACTGGAAAATGGGCTAAATTACGTCCAGGAATGGCTATACCTACGTGATTAAGGATAGAAGATAAAAAAGAAATCCAGATTAAGTATTAAGTAGGTGTATTGCAGCTTACTTCTAGCAATTGACAGTTCTGATTGCTTTACGTCAAGATAATAAGGAAAGTTAATCTTTGTTAAGACGTTGAATGTCATTAGAATTTTTTAGTTTAGATACTCTGCAAGAAATTGCACGTCTTTATGGTTATTGGACTGTTTTTGGCGGAATTGCTCTAGAAAACATGGGTATTCCTCTCCCTGGGGAAACCATTGTCATTGTGGGTGGTTTTTTGGCGGGTAGTGGTGAATTAAACTACTGGCTAGTATTGGGTAGTGCGATCGCTGGCGCAGTATTGGGGGATAATTTTGGTTATTGGGTTGGTAGAGTCGGCGGTTGGCAACTTTTAGTTAAAGTTGGTAGTATTTTTCGCATCCAAGAACAACAATTAGAACAAGCAAAAGATCGCTACAGTCAGAATGCTGCTCAAGCTGTATTTTGGGGACGCTTTGTAACTATTTTAAGAATTTTTGCAGGACCTTTAGCAGGTATTACAAAGATGCCCTATAAGCAATTTTTATTATATAATTTTGGCGGTGCTGCGGTGTGGTCTACTACTATCGTTAGTCTGGCTTATTTTTTAGGTAAAGTTGTTACTTTAGAAGAGATTGTCGGCTGGGTAACTCGATTTGGTATAGTTGCTCTACTAATTATTATCGTCGGTTTTGTCGCTTGGGAATACAGACAAAAGAAATTATTTTCTAAAGAATAATTCAAACAAAATATTTAACTAGCGCAGACAATTTTTGGTTTGATTTTTAGAATATCATTGCGTTCAAACAAAATACTAATACCCAGAAAAGTTCTATCTTCACCGTAAACAACAATATAATCTCCCTCATTTAAAGTAGATATTCGATCTGTAGCAATAGCTTCTGATAAATCTACTAATTGACCCTGACACCAAAGTTTAACTGATTCTTGAGTCAAGGTTGCACTGCCTAGGTGATGGAGAATATGACTGGGTTCAATCAAACTAAAATTTTTTTCTGCTAACTGGCGTTCAATGTCGTCAAAAGTGATGCTGTTGTTGAGATGCATTCCACAACTTTCGGTACGAATCAAACTCGCCAAAGTTCCACCAACTCCCAACATTTTTCCCAGATCGCGAGCGATCGCTCTAATATAAGTACCAGGACTACATTCAATATCCACTTCTAGTTCATAAAATTCTGAACAGTCGATATTGATTAATTCAATTTTAGTAATAGTTATAGTTCTGGGTTCGACAACAACTTCTTCCCCTTTTCTCGCCAATTGATAGAGTTTTTTACCATTTTTTTTAATAGCACTATAGATTGGTGGAATTTGCTCGATTGTGCCAACAAACCTATCCAAGCTATTGACAATTAGAGTTGAGTCCAAATCGACTCGATCTACACTTTCAATTACCTCTCCTTCTAGATCGTCGGTAGTAGTAGTTAATCCTAAGCGAATACAAGCACGATACGCTTTGGGTTCGGGCAGAAATTGTAGCAATCTTGTTGCTTTGCCAACTGCTATGGGCAATACTCCTGTAGCAGCAGGATCTAAAGTACCTCCGTGTCCAATTTTTCTGGTATTTAATAATTTTCGTAATTTGGCAATGCAATCGTGGGATGTAAACCCCGCAGGTTTATTCAAATTTATTAAGCCAAACATTTAATTAACGATCCTTAAAATGATTACCTGATTATGATTAGATAGGGCAATCCTGTCTGAATATTTTATTTTATAGTCATCCCGTAACATTTTTTGATTAATGAGAAATGTAAAAAAATATACTTTATCTGTTAATAAATTATGTGAAGTGAGCTAACATTGATCGTATCAAGTTCAAGTAAAGTTTGAGTAAAGTTGGAGTAAAGTAACCTACCTCAAGTAAAGATTTTGGCGATCTCTATGAGAAGTTTGTAGGTAAATTTTTTCCTAATTCCATTGATTTAAAGCTACCAGTGTTGAATGAAAACCAACTCCCAATTCAAGCAATATCACCTACAAGTTAATACAGAATTAGAAGCTCTCAAAGAAGTATTGCAATGGTTTGAAGGTCTAGTTTTCCCCCTTGTTCCCCAGAAAATGGGCTGGCAATGTGAGGTTGCACTAGTGGAAGCATTTACTAATGCAGTCCGTCACGCTCATTGTAATTTACCCCAGAGTACTCCTATCGATCTTGAAGTGGAACTGTTGCCAAATTTCTTAGAAATGAGAATTTGGGATCGAGGGCGATCTTTTGACCTTGATGCGAAGCTCCTCAAAGGAGAACAAGAAGCTGGTTCTATGGATAAAGAGGGTGGTAGAGGATTGCAATTTATCAAGAAACTAACTGATGAACTACAATACCTCAACCTACCCAACCATCGTAACTGCTTGGTGATGCGTAAAAAATACGCTAGCAGCATCTAAATTTCATCAAAGGCTCGTTCGATCAATCGCCTGGCTAAGGTTTGGGTGCCTGTATGTTCGTAGTAATTAGTAGACATATCAATGAACGCTGCAACATAGTCTAATTTATTATCAGAAAATTCTAAAAAGCCCTGTAGATTATTCATGACTTTTTGAGGATCTAAATTTTTACTAGCTACAAAGTCCGACATCCAGCCTTTAACCGAATCAAAGCTTTCGCCGATAAAGTCAAGTTTACCTTTGGTATTGCCCCCTGGTATTGACTCCTCTACCTCTTTAAAAGTCGAGTTCGATTCTAAGTCTTTGGGGCCAATTCCACTCAGGGTTGACTGTGCCTTGAGTAGAAAATCAGGACCTAAAGGAATCAAACCATCGACACAGACTAGTGCAGCCATCCGCATTAAAGATTCTCCACTATAGTCGCTTAACGCGCCTACGAAATCACCAATACTGTCTCCAGGAATGCCGTTAATTTGGCAAAATGCTACTAGCTCTACAACTAGTTTAATGGAAAGATCCAAAGCCTGAGCTTTATCGGGATTAGGTGTCACCCTAGTAAGCAAACCTCCGACTAAAGGAATCTTATTACCTACCTTATTTGCCAATGCAGCCGTGCCTAAAGCCTTGTCGGTGCGATCTACGGTTTGATAGAGCCACATTGCACGACGATATCCTTGAGACTTATCGTTATATAACCATACTGCTCGATCGCCGATCTGCTGGATCAAATCTTCGTCATCCTCTCCTGTCACCTTCCGAATTGTATTCACAAACCCGACGGTGTTTTCCCACTCACCAGGGACAATATTGTCCAGGGAATTTAGCATCATCGTGGTGAGGTTTTTTTCTGGCAGATTATCTACCAATTCAAAAATAGAGTCACTCACTGCTTGCTCCTTAAATTTTAAATTTATGATTTTTTAGTTGACTGAAGATTTTATTTCAGTTTAGATAATCCTCGCAGATCGAATTTACCAAGCCATTCCTCGCGATCGCTTTCGGAAAAGCTAGAATCTTTAGAGCGAATTTTAACTTGATAGCGATCTCCTACTAGTACCGCGGTTGCAGTACTTCCTTGGGCTACTGCGGGAAAGCCGTTAATTTTATCGGTACTACTTTGGTATTTATCGACAGTAATAGTATTATTCAATACGTCTGAAATAGATAATATAGCGATTTCTTGGCCATCTTTTTTTAATTTAGCCTGGGCAAAACCTTTTTTCTCTTGAGAATAAATGCGATCGTAACCGTTGCCACTATCGGGAAAATAGCGATTAAAACTCCCCCCAGACTGGGAGTTGTCTACTACCGCAGTTGCCCCTTTGCTAGTGCTTTCTTGTTGCGCTCCGTCAAAACGAGAAGGAGCTTGTTGCGCGCAGGATGTTAATAGTAAGCAGCTGGTTAAAAAAAAAGCTACTAAGAATTTACGTAAACCAATCATGTTTAGTTCGTTGACATAAGTTACCTAGTTTTATTGTCGGACGTTATCCCAACAAAACTGACGAAATTTAGTAAATCTTTTTATCCTCTTTCCTTGTGCCTTGTTTAAACGCCATCATTTGTCCCAAAAAAGGCAGCCCAACTACAGCAGGCATAAAGTAACGAGAAGTGCATAAAAAACCTAAAGCTGCACCAGTTGCTTCATTAAAGTAGTCTTGATAAAAATAAATAATGGCTGCATCCCGCGTGCCAATTCCCGCAAAAGTGAGGGGTAACAATCCTGCCAGGATGGATAGGGGAGACAAAGCCAAGCTAACAATTAAAGGGACAACAGCTTTTAGGGCTAAAATAAAGAGCCAAATTTGTAATAGATGCAAAAACCAAATAAAAACTGAAGTGATAGTAACTAGCAATAAATTTTGTTTGTTATGCCAAAATAACCCGTGCATTTCTGCCCAAGCAGATTGCATTTTTTCTAGTTTGGTTTTAATTGATTTAGGGGCAAATTTTGTAGCGGAGTTGAAAAATAGATTGGCAAATCTTTGAGAGCTTAATAATAAGATACCTAAAACCAATCCACTAGCTATGCCAACAGTCATGATCCAAAATAAACTATCTTTAGCTGGATATAAAATCAAACCGAAAACACACCACAATAATAGAGAGAGCAAATCGCAAGCCTTTTCAAAAATAGAAATTGCGATCGCTAAACTAAGACTGAGATCAGAACCCTCTGCCATAAAGTAAGCCTTGGCAAGATCTCCCATTTTCGAGGGTAAAACCATATTCAAGACACTCGCACCCAAAATTAAACGATTTGCTTCCCATAAACTCAAACTATCCCTGGGTACTAGCTGTTGTAGTCGCCAAGCAGTAGTTATTGTGATGGGAATCACCATCAATAAAGCGATCGCCAAGATCCCAAGATCACAGTTTCTCCAGACTGCCATCAGATTGACGAGATCGATTTTTGCATAAATAAAGAATAAGATTGCAACGCTAACAACTAGAGAAATAAACCGTTTTAAATTCATAAAGAGCGATCGCCTTAATATATTGCTACTTTTGACTTTTAGGTAGTATGGAGGATAATCTCAATTTTCTTGTTGAAATTTATAAAACTACAAATTGCTACCAAACTAATGAGAGAAAAATATACAGCCTTGCCTATGTTTAAATCCTGGCTTGATAAGGGAAAACAGCATTTTAATCGTATCCCAATTTTAATTTGGTTAAATGCTATTACTGTTGTATTCCTCAGCATATTGAGCCTTTATGCTCGAATTAGAAGCAAGGGGGCAGGGATTGAAAGTCTGTTTAGCGATCCTTTTTATATTGGTATCTTCTATTTAGGCTGGTTTACCAGCATCTCGGAAATAATGTGGTGTTCGTCGATCGCTATTTGTATTTTTTCTGGGATCTTACTTCCTTCATCCAACCGTCAATTTAAGATCTTTTTATTTGGCAGTAGTTTGGTGATGTTGCTACTTTTTTTTGATGATCGCTTTCGCTCGACTTTGATCTTGTGCGCTTTTTTTGGTACTTGTAAAGTAGTCAAATTAGGCGTATATTCCTTCTATGGTTTAATAATCATTTTCTATGCCTGGTTATTCCGCCATACTATTCGCCAAACTCCCTATATTCCTCTGTTAGTATCCTTTTGTTTGTTTGGTTTCTCTAGTGCGATCGACATTACTCCCATTAGCAGTCGCGGTATTCATGCCATGTTAGAAGATGGGACAAAATTAATCGGCTTAATCAATCTCACTATTTATTTTTGGTGGATCTGTCACCAAGAAATTAGCAAGAATTTAAGAAAATAATTTTATCTTTTAACTCCCACACCTTATTTTCGCTCGCCCGAGTGTCAACATAAATCCAATTGATAGATTTCTCGTCGCGATAGGTTGGTGGATTTAGCTAATTGACGACTGGCTTGCGATCGCGTCATGCCACTCTCTAGCAACTGTTGTAATTCTACTTTAAGCTCTTCTTCTGACATAATTAGATTACTCTCTTTTGCACCTTGAAGCACTAAGGTATATTCTCCTTTTGGTTGGCGTTGAGCATATAAAGCGATCGCAAGTTGCAGATTTCCCCGCCAAAACTCTTCGTGCATTTTGGTTAATTCCCGCGCTAAAACAATTTCTCGTTCTTCTCCTACTGCGGTAGCCAAATCTGTTAAGGTTTTAATTAGACGATGGGGTGCTTCGTATAAAACCACGGTTCGAGTTTCACTCCGTAACAATGCCAATCTTGCTTGACGCTCTTGTTCTTTTGTAGGTAGAAACCCTTCAAAAATAAATTTATCCGTTGGCAAGCCCGATGCAGCCAAGGCACTGATAACAGCTGTACCCCCAGGAATAGGAATAACAGGTATGGATAAAGCGATCGCAGCAGAAACTAATTTAACCCCAGGATCGGAAATACTAGGCATTCCTGCATCTGTCACGAGAGCTATATTGTGTCCTTGTTGCAATTTATTCGTCAACTCTTCAATGCGAGAATGGGGACTATGTTCGTGATAGCTAATTTGGGGAGTACTAATTTGGAGATGCTTTAACAATTTACCCGTGTGACGGGTATCTTCGGCAGCAATCAGATCGACTTCTGTTAGAATGCGAATAGCTCTGAGGGTAATATCTTCAAGATTACCAATGGGCGTACCGACTAAATAGAGCTTGCCTAATTCCAAAGTCATCATAGTTTACTGTTTACTTCTTGCGATCGATCAATCTGGCTTTTTTGCGGCGATCGCAAGTTGAATTTTGGGTATTTGTCTAATGCGATCGATCGCATCTACTACTAAACCATGTTCTACGGTTTTATCAGCATTAATAACTACAGTGGTTGTATCGCCACTTTGGATTAATTTCTCTATTTCCGTCTTTAGTTGTGATATTTGAGTTGCCTTACTGTCGATACTTAACTTACCCTCACTATCCAAACTAACGGTTATTTGTTTGGTTTTTTGTACTTCTGTAGTGCTGGCGCGGGGCAAATTGACGGGTAAACCTTCAGAACGAGTTAGATAAAGACTGGAGACAATAAAAAACACCAAAATTGCAAAGATCACATCGATCATTGGCAAAATATTGATTGTGGGTGGTAGATCGGGTTCTTCTAATAAACGCATAGCGATCGATTATCATTTATGTTGGCGAATTTTTTGTTATTCTAACCCTAATAAGAGATAAGGAATTTTGTTGGATTTTTTAGATTAATTTACTGTTTTGAATTCTCGGCAAGCTGATGATTCTATTTTGAACTTGTGGCAAGATTATGATTAAAGTCACAAGTTAGACCGATTAAATCTCTCTACTAGCTGCTAATAATTCTCTTGATTCTTGTTTGACCATACCCACCATAGCTGCCTGTTGCAAATCGATAAACGCTTCTAAATCTTCTAGTTCGTATTTGTCTTTTAACATATGACGCAGTTTTTCTTCTGCTTCTAAGGTCAAATACCCTGTATTTATAGCTTGTTTTACTATTTCACGTATAAGTTTCATAATTAATTATTAACTCCTGATTACTATATTCTTTTTGATAAAATCACTCTAGGCATATATAAATAAAATTAAATAAATTAAAAAAGTGAGCCAAGAACTTTAAAATGCTCTCCTATCGATCGATACGTTTATCTAATTATCATTAAAGTTTAATAAAAATTGAGTATTTTTCCTGTAACTTCGATCGCTCTACTGACAGTGCTAAGCTCACAAAGATAATTAATTCGTAAAGTAGTCGACAATTATCAGACGAGATGGTCAAACTTTAGTTTTACCTGTTGATCGGCTTGACTAGGATGACAAACTGTTTTTAAGCTACTTTTATAAAGTAATTTTAAGAAACATCAAGATCCCTTGAAAATACGTATAAACGCAAATTAGTTTATATAAACCTCAGTCTTACCCGTAATTTTACTTACTATTATGCCTTGTACTTCATAAAATCGGGAAATAAATACATATAAAGATATTAAGCAACTATTAATTTTTAAGAGAAAAACCCCCATCATTCATGACAGGGGCATTTTAAGTAAGATTGACATATTCCCAAGACAGGTGCAGAATATGGGATTCCCAAAAAAATAATGGACAAATTACTTCAAGATCTTGTCAAATCTAGATTTCAGCCAAAACTTCTTTCGCTACGGCGATAGTGCGGTCGATATCTTCGTCAGTATGAGCTAGAGAAGTAAAGCCAGCCTCAAATTGAGAAGGAGCGAGATAAACACCTCTTTCCAACATACCGCGATGAAAACGAGCAAATTTCTTCATATCTGAGGTTTGAGCATCATCATAGTTATGAACTTCATGACCAGTGAAAAACATACCAAACATGGCACTAATACTACCACCAGTCACTTCATGACCCGCTTCTTTGGCTGCGTTCAACAAGCCTTGAGATAGTTTTTTCGTAACGCGGTCTAATTGCTCGTAAGTACCAGGCTTACTCAACAATTCTAGGGTTTTAATTCCCGCAGTCATTGCTAAAGGATTTCCAGACAAAGTACCAGCTTGATACATAGGTCCTGCTGGGGCAACCATAGACATAATATCTGCACGCCCGCCATAAGCACCTACAGGCAAACCACCGCCGATGACTTTACCCAAAGTAGTCAAGTCTGGAGTTACGCCAAATCTTTCTTGCGCGCCACCGTAAGCAATGCGGAAACCAGTCATAACCTCATCAAAAATGAGCAACGCGCCATGTTCTTTCGTAATCTCGCGCAAGCCTTCAAGGAAACCCGCATCGGGGGTAACAAATCCAGAATTCCCGACTACTGGTTCTAAAATAACCCCTGCAATTTCGTCGGAGTTTTCAGCAAATAACTTTTTAACTGTTTCTAGGTCGTTATAGGGTGCTGTTAAAGTGTTGGCAGTAGTAGATTTAGGTACTCCAGGAGAATCAGGTAGACCGAGGGTTGCTACACCAGAACCAGCTTTCACGAGGAACATATCTGCATGACCGTGATAGCAGCCTTCAAATTTGAGGATTTTATCTCTGCCAGTAAATGCTCGCATCAAGCGCAAAACCGACATACAAGCTTCTGTACCAGAGTTGACGAAGCGCACTACATCAATACTGGGAACGGCATCGATTACCATTTCCGCTAAGACGTTCTCTAAAGCACAGGGCGCGCCAAAGCTAGTGCCTTTCTCTAAAGCTGCGTGTAAAGCCTCAATTACCACGGGGTTGGCATGACCGCAGATTGCAGGACCCCACGTACCGACATAATCTATATATTGGTTGCCATCGACATCCCAAATATAAGCACCTTTTACACGGTCAAATACAATAGGTTGACCGCCAACCGATTTAAAAGCTCTTACTGGCGAACTAACGCCACCAGGCATTAATTTTTGAGCGGCACTAAAAATTTCTTCTGATTTAGCTGTTTTAAAGGAAGTTGTAGAAACCAATATGTTCTCCTTTAATTAAAGTGAGTGTGTAAGTTAAAGTATCTTTAAAATAAAGATCTAAGTTTTAGTAAAGACGTATAAAGTCAATGACCTTTTATTATCCTACGGATGTTGAATCATAAATAGGTCACAATATGAAGATTTTTTAATTATTCGGTAGGGACGTTCTTACCAATGACTAATGACAAGCTAAACTGATCGATTTGCGATCGAGCAAGTTAAATTAAGCAGTTTGCCAGTTTACGTAAGGTAGTTTGGTAGCGGTGACTTTGACACTTTCGGCATTATTAACAAGCTGTCCGCAATTATCCCATGTGCCGTTGAGGAACATTTGGCGCGAACCTTCGTTCATTTGAACTGGAATAGAAAAGTTTTCGCTGGTTACTTCCATGTTGGATAAATCGACGGTAATTTCAGTTTGGGGATTTTCGTCAATTAAGGCTTGTAATTGTTTTACTTCTTCGGGGGAAGCAATGACACAAGGAACGCCAATAGCCACGCAATTACCAAAAAAGATCTCAGCAAAACTTTGACCGATAACTGCCTTTATTCCCCACTTAGATAGTGCTTGAGGGGCGTGTTCTCGGGATGAACCGCAGCCAAAATTGTTATTAGTAACTAAAATACTTGCACCCTGGCGATCGGGATTATCAAAAGGGTGTTCTCCATTGGATTGAATGCGATCGTCGGCAAAGGCGTGTTCTCCTAAACCGTCAAAAGTTACACAGCGTAAATAACGGGCGGGAATAATGCGATCTGTGTCGATATCATCTCCCATAACTGCGATCGCTTTTCCTGATAATGCTTTAACTTCACTCATAATTATATTAATTACTAATTTATGAATCTGATTCTAATCTTTGTTGCCACTCGCGATCGATTTTATCTCGATCTCTCAGATTTTGATCCAATAAATCGTCTTCGGTAGTGTAGGTAATATCTTTCTGTCCAATTATTTTTTGTCGAGCAAACTGACTGGCATAGGATATTTTTTGTTGTAGAGATTGACTGGGTTTTTTTAAAGCGATCGCTCTTTGTTCTCTAGCCTCATTGCGATTTGCTATTTTGGGGTTACGCCCTTTAATCCAAAAATAGCGCACTAAAGGAATTGAGAGATATAAAATTCCATAACTCAAGAGTAGCCAGAAAATTGATGCAGTAAACATTACCAGTGATTCGCCACTTTGTCCTGACATAATCTCCGCGATCGCACCATTTTGTAATAAAGATTGCAAAACAAAAGCGACAATAATATTTAATACTCCCAATCCCGCAGCCATAGTAATTTGATTACCGTTGGCTTGACTAAAAAGCCAGGGTTTTTCTTGCAAATAACCCATAGAAGAAATAGACTGAGTTCCTCTTTGGCTAGCCATCACTTGAAGTTCGGGGAAATAATAAACTATTTGACCTTGAGGAGATACTTCAGGATAGCCATTAAAGCGACTCAACACAGGAATCATGTAGTCTTCATCTTCATCTGCTTTGTCTACATAGGGGGCAATTTGCTCTCCTACCACTGCTCCTTTATGCGCGCGAATTACCGAACCAATAGCGGAATAACGGTTTTCTTCTAAATCTGCATTAGGATCGCCATCTCCAAAGAGAAAAGAAAACACTGATTCGAGAAAATTCATTTGGTAGTTACCCGATGTCTCTCTTCTGCGTTGAAGACGACGGCGATTGTAACCAGGATCGAACCACCAGAAAATATCGCCAATCCAGAAGCGAGGCATAAAGAAACCTCCCCCACCATAGCTGCGCCCTCTGCCACCTTCTCTTTCGTCATTACTAGAATTCATGGCAATGACAATGGCAATAATAGCAACCATCATCAATGCTATGGATGCTATTAAAACAATACCAAAAGAAATCCGAATAATGTAAAACAAGACTTTCCAGATTTTTGCCCAAGTTTGTTGCCAACGCAATTGCCAGTATTTATTGCGTAAAATCGACCTAAAATTCTTGGGAAATAAATAAACCACATCTCCTGAATCTGCTACCTGGAGATGCCCTCCAGCTTCGCTAGCCAAAGCCAACAACCCTTCTTGAGCAAAGTTAAGTTCTAGCCCTGCTTGCGCTGCTACGTCGCCTACCGTAACTCGATAGTCTAGCTTTTCAATGGACTTGAGAATTTTCGGGTTGGGGATCATTTCCGATTGAGGGGAAGGGTAATATTTACTTACATCCTATTCTATCTTTTCTTCATTGGAGATAGCATGAAGGGGTAGAGTCTTAGAAATTTTTTGGAGTAGGAATGGATGTTCTTACTTTTCAGTCTTTGCCTTCTCAATAGAATTTAATTCACACTAGACTTTATCTAATAAAAATCACTTGATTGCGATCGCTTAAAACATATTTGTTAGCTTTAAAGTTACGTTATCTTAGTAGATAAGCCAATAAAATTATCAATCATTAGCTATGAAAAAACTAGTGCTACTGTGCTTGTTTGTTTTGGGACTGGGGTTTTCTCTATTAAGTTTCAAAGGGTTAGCACAACAAGGAGAATTTAATTCCATTATTTTAGATTTTAAAGAAGAAGTCCCCATCGCTACAATTAGCGACGAAATTAAAGGGCTTTCTGATAAATATAATCAACAGGTTAATTTAAACAGCGTTTTTTCCATCAGCGATCGCATTTATATAGTAGAAGGAGATAAAAAAACTCTTAAAGAATTAAAGAAATCCCCTTTAAATAAAGATACAGAATATATAGAAGCCAACTATTTATATCATGCCCTAGAAGTTCCCAACGATCCTGAATACAGCAAACAGTGGAATTTCCGCAATATTAATCTTGAAAAAGCTTGGGATGAAACCAAAGGAGGAGGTATTACCGTTGCAGTAATTGACACGGGAGTAAGTAAAGTACCCGATCTCAAATTAACCAAGTTTGTTAAAGGTTATGACTTTGTCAATGATAAAGATGATGCTGGTGACGACCAAGGACACGGTACTCATGTAGCGGGGACAATTGCCCAATCTACCAATAATGGCTATGGTGTAGCGGGAATTGCCTACGAATCCAATATCATGCCCCTCAAAGTTCTTGCTGCTAGTGGTGGCGGGACGATTGCAGACATTGCCGAAGCGATCAAATTTGCCGCCGATAATGGTGCGGATGTGATCAACATGAGTTTAGGTGGTGGTGGTGCTAGTAGCATGATGGAAGAAGCAATTAAATACGCCCATAATAAAGGGGTGGTAATTGTGGCTGCTGCGGGTAATGAAAATCGTAACGCCTCTTCCTATCCCGCTCGCTATCCTGATGTTATCAGCGTTTCCGCGATCGACTCAGCAGGAGCAAAAGCCCCCTATTCTAACTTTGGTGCAGCTGTTGATATATCTGCCCCTGGAGGGAGTGAAACAGGCAAAATCATTCAAAATACCGTCGATCCTCGCACTGGGGAATCTGTGTTTGTCGGTTTCCAAGGTACTAGCATGGCAGCACCTCACGTTGCGGGTGTAGCAGCCTTAATTCGGGCGACGGGAATAGATAGCCCCGATCAAGTGCGAGATATCTTAAAACAATCTTCACGTAAAGTACAAGAAGATAGCCTCAACCATTTTGGTTCGGGATATCTTGATGCAGGTGCAGCAGTAGAATTAGCCCTCAAAGGCAAAATTACCTTCAATGATTTCTTCCGTTGGCTGCGTAAGAGTGGCTATCTCAACCTTGGTTTTTGGATCGATGGCGGTGCGGTAGCGTTATTACCCAAACTAGGAATGGTAATTGGTTCTTATTTACTAGCTTGGTTTTTACGCAACTATTTACCTTTTACACTGGGTTTAAATGGCGGTTTGATTTTTGGTAGTTCGGGTTTATTCTTCCTCCAAGGTTTATACTGGTTTGACCTCCCACAATGGCCCATGCGCCTAGCTGGTAGCTCTATTCCTGAATTAGGTAATGTAGTTTTGGGTAATAGTAGTCTCAATCCTTTATTTGCCAGTGTCTTGATTCCCTTGGGTTTAATTATCCTCCTCATTGGTAATCCTCGCCTTAAATGGTTTGCCATCGGCTCTAGTATTGGAGTAGCTGCTTGTTTGGCAGTTACAGCCTTCACCGAGCCAAATTTGTGGCTCTTTGGTACGGGATTATTTGCACAAGGATATTTGCTAATTAATGCTTGTCTCTGTGTTGGTTTGGCATATATAGCCAGCCAAAAGGAAACACAACGAGCATAATCATAAGATTGTGGGGCGTTTGGCGAAACGTCCCTAAAAGGTTCATATAAATAAAATGATCAAGATGAAAGTTATAGGCAAAATAGAAAAGAAGGGTTTTGGTTTTGGTGTTTGGACATTAGTCACAGATGACAATACAACCTACGAGTTAAAAGACTGCCCCCCAGAATTAGAACAAGAAGGAATCAAGGTAGAAATAGAAGGCAAAATCCGCGAAGATGTCATGACAATGGCAATGATTGGCAAGGTTTTAGAAGTTCAATCCCATGAAATTTTATAAAGATTAATTTTGTCTATGGAAAGGAAATTAGAAATAGAGCGAGAAAGCTCAACCTTGCTTCATGCCATTTTTAGATAAGGCTTTAAGGTTTGACGGAGCAAGTTAATATTATTCATAGGGTTTCTCTGAAAGTTTGGTTACTTTTCATGAAACCCTTTTTTTGTAACCTCTTTCAAGTTTTGTCCTGTACTTAGGGTTATTTATCCAAAAGTCTCAACTGATGATTGATTCTGCTTTGAATTATCTGTAATTCTCTAAGATTAGTAAATTCAGCCAAATCAAAGCAAGCTTGAATTCTTCTGAGAGTTTTCTCCAATTGTTTTGCCAGATATAAAGCCTGCTCGCTTACTTTATCCATCTGCTGTTGTTCGTAGACTGCCAAATTCTTACCTCTAAAAATTTGCACGGTGACTATTTCCTTTTGGTTTTCTACAGAGAAAGCTAGACGGAGTAAAATTCTTTCTTGCTGATAAAACCTTTCTAGAACAACTTTTTTAGGATGATTAGACATATCCAAGGGAATCTTTGCCATACGCTTGATTTCGTCAATCAAAGAGCAAAAAATTGGCAAAGGAACTTGTTTGAGAGAGGATTGGGGCGAATTTTTTTGTTGCGCCACAACACTACCGTAACTACTATGGCGAGTTAAATTAATTTCTTCGGTGTGATATTCAAAAGCTTGTTCTAATAGTTTTTGCCAAGATAGATTCGATTTTAATTCGTCTAAAAAATCAACTGATTGAAGCTCTTCTTTTTCCACTATTTGAGGAGAAACTTCTGCAATCAAATCGGAAATTTGTGCTTGAGCCAAGGCAATTTCTGATTCACTCTGAGAAATTTTGGAGGCTAATAATTCCGTAGTATTTTCAGCAATAATTGTCTGTTTGGTATCTAAATTGTTTGACTGCTGCTGATTTAAGAACTCTGGAGGAATTTCATAAAGGGTTGCTGTTTTATCTACTTCGGGTCTAGAAGGCTTAGATTTTTCTGAGGGAGATAGATCCAAATCTCTGAGAAAATCCAAGTCTGGGGGTAAATCTTCTAAACCTTGAAAACTATTATTTTCTGTGGAAGATAATTGTTCGTCAGATGGAGAAATAACTGTTGGTGCAGAATCAGCTAGTTTTCTGCTCGAAGCATTATTGATGGCAGAGTGTTTGCTAGGATCGAAAGCTTGATCGATAACTGTGGCATCGATTACGGTTTTTTGTCGATCGCCATTGCCATTTTGTCTGACTGGCTGGTTGGAATGTTGGGGATAGCTGGCAAGTATTATTTGAAGAGTTTGTGCATCAATTAGTCTCAGTTGTAAATTATATTTAAAGACCTTGGCAATAGAGTTGACAAACTTTAATGATTCTTCGTTACTGGGATCTAACATTCCCAGAACTAAATTATTGCTTTCTAAATTTAAAGGAAGAACTTGATAATGCCGACAAGAATCTACAGGAAAAACTGCATCAATTAGCTCGAGAATTTCTTTACTATTAGCAAGACAGTCAGCGAACATTGCTGCTGGAATATCGTCAGAATAGTGAGAGCTATTATTAAATTGAGACATTGTGCCGATTAAAAAAATAAATAATATTTAGTTGAAAACTTACGCTTTAAAATTTCTGATAGAAAATACTCATAACTACCACCGATAGTGCGGGACAATCTTAATTTACCCAAATCAAAGCAAAAGATTAGCAAATATATAAATATGGTTTGCTTTTTATTTTCTAGTTCTCGACAGGGTTAGTAGTTCTCGATTCGATCTAAAATAATTCCTCTAAGGACTTTTATAGATATTGATACAAATGACAGAAAAATCGCCGATTCCCGTAGTAGTTAATGGTGCTTTAGGTCAAATGGGTCGGGAAGTAATTAAAGCCGTATCCCAAGCTGAAGATATGATGTTGGTTGGTGCTGTAGACCTCAATCCCGAATACTTGGGTCAAGATATAGGAGAAATTATTGGTATTGGGGCGTTAGAAGTTCCCGTACTCAACGATTTACAAAGCGTTTTGGTTTTGGCTACTCAAGAAAAAGTCCAGGGGGTCATGGTAGATTTTACCCATCCCGATAGTGTATATGAAAATACTCGTAGTGCGATCGCCTATGGAGTTCGTCCCGTAATTGGTACGACAGGCTTGAGCGACAAACAACTCAAGGATTTGGAGGAATTTGCCGAAAAAGCCAGTACGGGTACGCTGATTATCCCTAATTTTTCTATTGGAATAGTCTTGCTCCAGCAAGCAGCAATTACTGCCTCTAAATATTTTGACCACGTAGAAATCATCGAACTTCATCACGATCGCAAAGCGGATGCTCCTAGCGGTACTGCGATTAAAACGGCTCAAATGCTAGGGGAAATGGGCAAACCCTTTAATCCGCCTAAAGTAGCATCAAAGGAGACTATGGCTGGTGCTAGAGGTGCTACGGCAGAGCAAAATATACCCATTCATAGTATTCGTTTGCCTGGTTTGATTGCTCACCAAGAAGTTTTATTTGGCTCTCCTGGAGAACTTTATACTCTCCGTCACGATACTAGCGATCGCTCTTGCTATATGCCTGGGGTATTACTCTCTATTCGGAAGGTGACTGAACTTAGATCTTTAGTTTATGGTTTAGAAAAAATAATTTAATTAAATTTTTTCATTAAAATTCAAATCCTATCAAGATTATTTTATGCTGAAGCCATTAACCAGAGAGAAATTAGAACAATTAGTTCCCTTGATTGCCACAGGACAACAGTATGCCTATTATTGGGGTAAATGGTCGGATTTGCTCAATCGATTGCTGATCTCAGTAGTAGCAATTGTGGTTATCCTGATTTTAGATCTGCTATTTGGCGATCGCGGGGAAGCGTTGATCTTTCTCGTTGGCGGTATTGCTGCGTTTTACTGGTTATGGCTTCCTGTCTATCAAGCGAGTCTCCGTAATGCTGCTAATCGTCGTTTTAAATATGGTGGCTTTTGGCGGGGTAAAGTTTTAGAAATATTTCTGACAGAAGAATTGATTGGAGAAGAAGAAACGGTCAATCAGCGAGGGGAATTAGTCATTCTGGAAAATCGCGAACGTTGGATCAACTTGGTATTAGGAGATGAAACTGGTTTTGAAGTTGAAGTTCAAGCTCCTCTCCAACGAATCTACAAAGGGATTAAACCAGGACAAACTGCTGAATTGCTCTTGCTTTCTAATAAGTCGGATTTGAGAGAGATCGATAAAATTTCTGATGCCTATATCCCCAGGCAAAATCTTTGGGTAGGACAATATCCTTATATCCAACGAGACGTTTTTCTAGAAGTCAGTCGTCAACTAGGGGGAATGACTCCCCCCAGAGTCAATCGCCGAACCCGCAACCCAAACATCAAGCGTCGCGATCGCTAAAATAATTAATCGTTATTGATAGTGGCTCGCCAAGCCAGATCTATCAGACCGTTAACAATGGCAGAAGCAACTGTTGCACCGCCTTTAGGACTATTAACATGGATAGTTGGAACAGAGGCTGATTTGAGGTATTCGCGAACATCTGGTGCGATCGATAAAGGAGCCGTTACAATCGCCAAACTGGGAAAGATTTCTTCGTTTTCGATCAACTCGACTAAGGTACTGGAGGCAAATCCATCTTGACCGATTACGAAAATACTCCTGGGGCGATCTTTGGCTAAACTTAACAAACCAAAAGCTGCTTTAGTTTTGCTAAAATCGACTTCTTTACCTGTTGTCCCACAGCAATAAACGGGATTGTGAAAAGTCTGCTGTAATTTGGGAACGATGGTGACTTGAATTGCTGGAACATCTACTATAATGGGCAAACCACCCGTTAAGGCATTAAAGCCTGAGGTTAGTGCATCTTCGGAAAATTCCAGTAGAGAATAATATTCAAAATCGGCAGTATGATAGATAACCTGACGAATGATTTCATATTGAGAGGGGGAAAGATCGCGCCGATTGTCTTCAATTTGATAATCTATACTGGCTAAAGACGAAGCGTTGGTAAAACGTATATCCATTTATTTTTAAGTTAATTTATCGCTAAATTTGATAATTTAGCGAAAATACAACTACTATTGTTGTGTAATATGTGCAAATCATCAATTGAAAGTTATAAGAAATCTAACGTAACTATAAAAACCTGAAATAGATACAAAAGTTCAGATAAAGTTATAGCTACCTATGATGCGATCGCGTGAGGAATCAAAGAGATGAAGATTTTGGTACTAGCTTGGGAATTTCCTCCCCGTATAGTAGGAGGAATTGCTCGTCATGTGGCAGAGCTATATCCCGAAATTGTCAAACTGGGATATGAAATCCATCTTCTTACCGTCGAGTTTGGCTCTGCTCCCAAATATGAAATGGTAGAAGGTATTCATCTATATCGTTGTTCGGTGGCTCATGGTAATGACTTTTTCCATTGGGTTGTCAATATGAACGAAAGTATGGGCAAACTTGGTGGCGAACTTTTAAGCAAACATGATGACTTTGAATTAATTCACGCTCACGATTGGCTCGTGGCAGACGCTGCTTTGGCTCTCAAAAATAATTTTAAATTGCCTTTAGTAGCCACAATTCACGCCACAGAGTATGGTCGTTATAACGGCATTCACAACCTCAAACAGCAATATATCAATGGCAAAGAAAAACTATTAGCTCATGAGGCTTGGCGAATCATTGTCTGTAGTCAATATATGCGCCAAGAAATACAAAGAGTTTTTCAATCTCCAGCAGATAAAATTGATGTTGTCTACAATGGGATTCGTCCTGAAAAAAAACATCACGATCGCAACTTTGATCGCCAGAAATTTCGCCGTCGTTTTGCCAACGATACGGAAAAAATCGTCTATTATGTAGGGCGCATGACCTATGAAAAAGGCATTTCTGTATTATTAAATGCAGCTCCTCAAATACTTTCAGCCATGAGTGGCAAAGTAAAATTTGTGATTATTGGTGGAGGAAATACCGAGCGTCTCAAGAGCCAGGCTTATAGTTTAAATATTGCCCAACAGTGCTACTTTACGGGTTTTATGTCCGATGCAGATTTGGATAAATTTCAAACCATTGCCGACTGTGCGGTTTTTCCCAGTTTGTACGAACCTTTTGGGATTGTTGCTCTAGAAAGTTTTGCAGCTAAAGTTCCTGTCGTGGTTTCAGATACAGGGGGTTTATCAGAAGTGGTATCCCATAATTATACGGGCATTGTAACCCGCGCTAACGATCCTCGTTCTTTAACCTGGGGCATATTGGAAGTGTTGAGCAACCCAGATCGCTGTCAATATTTAGTTAAAAACGCTTATAAATCTCTATCAGAGCGTTTTAATTGGTCAGATCTGGCACAAGAAACTATCGCAGTATACGAACGAATAGTCCAAGAGCGATCGCAAGTTAACTGGTGATTTTGTCCCACTAAGAACAATACATATTAACGATACATATTAATAAAAGGAGATTTATCTATCTCTTGGGGAAATAAATTGGCAAGGAAAAAATCTAATGTCGTAGATTTAATAAATCCTTGGAATACTGCCACGGTACCAAAGCGCACTCCTGTAGATCTTTGTTCTTCTAGGATGACTTCTATTTGCTCTTGATTGAGAATACCTGCTCGCTCAAAATAATATCCTATAGCATTTTTTTCTTGTTCCATGAGGACTTTTGACCAATCTCGAACAAAAAAGTCAGCAGTTTCGGGTTTGATCGAGCCACTCTTGGCTAAAATTTCACCAATACGCAAGTCGGGGTATTGTATTTGATTTGAAAGTGCTGTTTCTAGCTGAAAAGGAGATATCAAATCAGCTTCTTGCAAGATTTCACCTAGGGGTTTAGTTTTAATTGAAAGTATACGGCGCAGATCCGAATAAGATTGGGATGTTAAACGATAGAGAGAAGACATTTAAAAGTTAGTTAGTTAAAAATAATTATTGTATTGAAGTCTAGGAAAGTCAATCGATCCATATTCAATATTAAGGTCTGTTTTTCGAAAAATCTTCCGTAATTTTGCCAGATATTATTTAAAAGCAATCGACACTGGGGTAGCCAATTTTAAATTCAAAATTAACAATATTTTTTAAATGAGTAACAAAAAAGCTTTAGCCTATAAATTGCTCGATAATATAGAGCCAATTACTGATAATTGGATTGAAGCGATTAAACAGGACAAATTAATCAAAAGTTCTCGTAAGTTGACATTTACTTCGATTAAGGACCATCTCCCCGAACTATTAACGGTAATTTTTCGAGCTTTTGCCGGAGAAATAAATATCAAGCTAGATAATTGCGATCAAGATCGAGGAGAAAGCCATGGTTTTTCGAGAGCAATCCAAAATTTTGATACTGAAGAAATAGCCAGAGAATATTATCTGCTTAAAGAAATATTACTTCATCGATTGCAAGAAGATTTATTGGTTAGTTCTCCCCAAGAAATTATTGAAGCGATCGCAACTTTGAATCAAGTTATTGATGAGGTTATGGCAAACAGCTTTAAAAGCTATACTCAAAGACGATTAAATCAACTAGAAAACCTACATACCCAGTTGCTTTTAACCAATCAAGAATTAACCAGACTGATCGAAGATCATAGAGATAACTTATCTTATCTAACTCATGAAATCAAAAATCCTTTGACTTCAATTATTGGCTATTCGGACTTGTTTTTACGCCAGCAGCAAATTAAACCCCTTGCAAGTACGATTGATAACTTGGGACATATCGAACAAGTGCTGACTCAGGGACGAAAAATTCTGCGATTGGTTAACGATACATTAGAAATTTCTAGCTATAGCAAAGGTAAAATCAAACTGACGTCTCAGTCAGTAGATGTCTGTCAACTATTAGATAGCGTGGCGATTAGCTTAAAATCGGCTATAGAAGCCAAGGGTTTGCAATTAATTGCTAGTTGCACTCCCGAACCCTTAAAAATCCAGACTGATTCCCTACGACTCCAGCAAATTATTAGTAATTTGGTTAGTAATGCTATTCGCTATACAGCAACGGGAACTATCAAAGTACTTTGCCAGCAAATATCGAGCGATCGCTTTAAAATTGTCGTATCTGATACAGGTATAGGTATTTCCCAAGCAGATTATCAACGAATTTTCGAGCCTTATTTTCGCGTAACTCAGCCAGATCGCTGTGTTGTTCCTGAAGGAGTGGGCTTGGGGCTGGCAATTGTCTCCCAATTGGTAAAATTGCTAGGGGGAGAAATCCAACTAGAGTCAGAGATTAATGTCGGTTCAACTTTTGTAATTATTTTACCCATTACTTGATGGTTGATCGAACTAAGGAGCGAAAAAAATACTCATCAAAAATAAAATTTTGTCGGTAGCATTATAAATGTCTGTATAGTTATTTATGAATAATTTTATTGGTAACTAGTAATAAAAAGGAATATAGAGACTTGATCGGTAAATTAAGTATTCAATCCAAACTAATGCTGATGCTTTTAGGCGTATGTATTAGCTCGATTATTGCGATAGCCTATGTTGGTTATGACAATGGTCGTCAAGCATTAAATAACAGCATTCAAAACCAGTTAATTAGCGTTCGAGAAACTAAAGCCTATCAAATAGAAAACTACTTTAAAAAAGTTCGAGCCGAAGTCCAAACCTACAGTCAAGGAGAAGTTAATAAAGCTGTCAAAGGCTTTGCCCAAGCTTTTCAAGAATTAGAAAGTGCAGAAATTCAACTTGATTGGCACGAAAAGCTCAAAAAATACTACGAGCAGGAATTTTTACCAAAATTAGCCGCAAATACTGCGGGTCGACCCCTTTTATATTCATATTTGCCCCAAAATAGTGCCGCTAGATATCTTCAATATCATTATATTGCGGGCAACACCAATCCTATTGGCGAGAAAGAATACTTCAACAATGCCAATGACGGCAGTCAATATAGTGGTATTCACAAAATAGTTCAACCTATTTACAGCAACTTTATTACTCAATTAGGCTATTACGATTTATTTTTGATTGATGCTAAAACAGGCAATATTGTCTATTCAGTTAAAAAAGAAACCGATTTTGGGACTAACTTAATCAAAGGACCTTATTCTACTAGTGGACTGGCTAGCGTATTTCGCCAAGCAGTCAATGCCGACGATCCCAACTTTGTAGCCATTTCTGATTTTTCTCCTTATCGAGCTTCCTATGCCGAACCCTCTGCATTTGTCGCTAGTCCCATATTCGATCTCAATGATTCTGAATTAATCGGGGTTCTCGCTTTTCAGTTATCAGCAAATGAAATCAACAGCGTGATGACTGGTAATAATGATTGGGAAGAAGAAGGACTGGGTAAGTCGGGAGAAACTTATTTAGTAGGTTCGGATTACGGTATGCGTAGCAATTCTCGCTTTTTGATCCAACAGCCCCAAAAATATTTTAAAGCGATCGCAGCTAAAGGCTTACCCAAAGATAAAATTGCCTTTATTAAAAAATTTAACAGTTCGATTTTGCATCAAGAAATCGCCACCGAAGCAATTAAACAAGCATTAGATAACAAGGCAGGTTTTGCTATAGCAAATGACTATCGTGGTATTGAAACTCTCAATGCCTACCGTCCTTTAGAAATAGACGATCTTAATTGGGCGATTAATGCCCAAATAGATACCCAAGAAGCTTTTGAGCCAATTAAAGATTTTCAGCGTCAGGTTTTACTGGCAACCACAATTATTGTCCTGTTGGTAACTCTAATTGCTTCGATACTTTCTTACTACTTCATTCGCCCTATTCGTACTTTAATTGATGGATTTCGCCAAGTTGGAAAAGGCAATACTGATGTGAAAATCACAGTTAAGTCCAAAGATGAATTCCGCGAACTAGCTAATTCATTTAATGAGATGGTCGATAATTTAGACCATCAGAAAAAACTAGTTCAAGAAAAAAATGAAGAAAACGAAGAACTATTACTTAGCATTTTGCCCGAACCCGTAGCAGAGAGAGTTAAAAAAGGTGAGGAAAGCATTGGAGATAGTTTTTCTAATATCACAGTGCTATTTGCCGATCTAGGTGGATTTATTGAGCTTTCTGAAAGTCTTCCTGCAGTTCAAACCGTAAGTTTGCTTAACGATTTGGTGAGTGCTTTCGATGATGCAGCCGAAAAACATGGGGTAGAGAAACACAAAACTATCGGTAGCGGCTACATGGCAGTCTGCGGCTTATCTGTTCCTCGTTTAGACCACGCCAAAAGAACTATTGATTTTGCCAAAGAGATGTTGCGCATTGTCCGTCGCTTCAATCGAGAAAAAAATACCGACCTCAAACTTCGTATTGGGGTTAATTCTGGTTCTGTCGTAGCGGGGATCGTGGGTAAAGATAAGTTTATCTACGATCTGTGGGGAGATACGGTTAATGTTGCCAATCGCTTACAGTCTCGTGGTGAATGGAACACAATTCAAGTTACCGAAAACGTACACAATCGTATTGCTGAATTTATCGAAGATTTTGAACCAGTAGAAAATACCGAAATATCAGATCGAGAAAACTTTCCCGTGTGGTCCACTAAACCCTATTGATTGAAGCAGCAAATAATGACGATCAACTACGTCCTTGGAGGAGGATAACTGAAAGTATGGAGAATTCTTTTTGGCAACAAGATTGGTTTATTTGGGGTGCAGTTTTAATTATTGGTTTCCCTTTCTTGACTTTATTATTGGGAGAAATTATTTATCGAGCAAAATCAAAAGATAAATTACTCACGGCAACTTTAAGAATTGTTCGTAATTTGATTTTTCCTAGTTTGGCGTTATTTATTTTATTAAATAAAATAATTGGGCTGTCTGAAGATACGACTCCTCTACGCTTAGTCCAGACTGGACTGTGGTTGTTTACCATTCATGGTTCTTTGACCGTAATCAATGGTCTTTTATTTGATGGTGCAAAGACTGGAACTTGGCAAGCCAATGTTCCGAAATTATTTCGCGATCTCAGTCGAGTATTCTTGATTCTTTGCGGTGTTGCTATAGTCTTATCCTTAGTTTGGGGAGCAGATTTGGGAGGGGTAATTGCTGCTTTGGGAGTTGGCTCGATTGTAATTGGTTTGGCACTCCAAGATACTTTAGGAAACTTGTTTTCGGGGATTGCTCTATTGTTCGAGCGTCCCTTTACTGAAGGTGACTGGATTGAGGTAGATAGTGTCAAGGGAAAAGTGATTGAGATTAACTGGCGTTCGGTTCATATGTTGACTAGGGATTTAGAAATGCTGATCATTCCGAATGCAGCCTTAGCTGGTGCAACTATACGGAATTACCGTCGCCCTCAAAAACTTCACGTCGAACCAATTGATGTGGGCTTCTCCTATGACGATCCCCCCAATAAAGTCAAACGAGTCATGAAGCAAACTGCTCTAGCTACCAAAGGAGTTTTAGAAAAGCCAGAGCCAGTTATACAAACTATTTCCTATGATGATTCTTCCATTGGCTATCGGGTAAAACTATTTTTGTCAGATTATGACAAAGTTCCGATGATTCGAGATGAGTTTATGACTCGTGTTTGGTATGCTGCCGAACGCAATGGGTTAAACATTCCCTTTCCCATTCGTACTCTCTATCATAATCCCCCCACAAAAATTAATTCAGCAAAGGTGATTGAGGAATATCTCCAACAGCTTCATAATTTTCCTAGTTTTGCTAGTGCGGGTGGCGATATTTTGGCAAAATTAGCTCAAGTTGCTACAGGTAGGGCTTTTGGAGAGGGGGAAAAAGCGATCGCCCAAGGAGATCGTACCGAAGGAATATATATTATTGTGAACGGTCAAGCATTAGTAACTATCAGGGCAGAAAATTTTGTGCGAGAACAAGAAGTTGCCCGATTGGTATCTGGTGATTTCTTTGGAGAGTCGGCACTTTCAGGGAAAGATATCAGTCCCGTTACAGTCACTGCCTTATCCGATTTAGAAGTTTTGATTTTGCCCATCGAAACCTTACAGATAGCTCTAGAGCAAAATACTCGCTTAAGACAGGAAATTGGGATGGTGATGGAAACTCGCCGTAAAGCGATCGCCATGACTCAAAAAACTAAAAATAGAACTTTGAATAATCGCAATGGTAAGTCTGATAAATAGGGAACTATAGTCAAATATTTAACTTGATTTGACAGAATTGAGCAAAATTCTTCTTTCTGCACGAGCAATCGCCCGATACGTTCTGTTAACTGCTTCGGGTTCCACAGAAATAGTGTTAATCCCCCAACCTACTAGGCGATCAATTAAGTCGGGATATTCTACTGGGGCTTGACCGCAAATCGAACAATCTATATTATTCTCTTTGGCAATAGCAATCAATTGGGCGATCGCTTTTTGGACTACAGAATGATTGGCATTTAAACCATTGTGACTAAAATGGGCTTGTTCTCGATCTACTCCTAAAAGCAGTTGAGTTAGATCGTTTGTCCCGATAGCAATTCCTCGCACCCCCGCCTTAATATATTCTGGTAACAACCACATGACCGAAGGGACTTCTGCCATAATCCAAATTTGAAACGATTCCCGATGGGCTAGACCAATATTTTCTAACTGACGATAGCAAAATTGAAATTCTTCAACGCTGCGTACAAAAGGTAAAACTAAATGAAGGTTACTATAACCCTCTTTGGCGATCGCTAGTAGAGCCTTTAATTCTAAAGAAAATAAAGTAGAATCTAAACCGTAACTATAACTGCCTCGATTGCCTACCACGGAATTAATGTTATTTTGGGTTGTCCAATCAAGAGAACGATAATAAATTGGACGAGGAGCGAAGGCTTTAACAAATTCCCGCAAAGATGTAGTCAGAATATGAGTAAATTCTGTTTGAAATGATTTTGATTGCCATTGTTCGGCAGATTTTCCAGCTAATATATGCCCCAACATCAACTCCGATCGCAGCAATCCTACTCCATCAACGGGTAAATTAAGACTTAAGGGAATGCTTTGGAGTTGAGAAATATTCACCATTAATTTGGTGGCAATTAACTGATGGCGAGATGACGAATTGGCAGCAGATAAATTAGACAGAGACCGATGTTGTAATTCTGTTTTGGGGTAGACTTTTCCTTCGTCTCCACTGAGGCAAATTTCCAGACCATTGCTTAAAATTTTGGTTGCATCGACAGCACCAACTACGGCGGGAATATTTAATTCTCTGGCTATTATCGCTCCATGACTGTTTTTCCCCCCAATTTCGGTGATGATTCCCTTGGCTTTATCAATCCACGGAATATGATGCAGGGAGATTTCGGAGATTGCTAAAATTGTATCTTCAGGAATTGACTCGGGCTGAGTTGAGAAATCTTCCACGATCACAACCCGACCCGTTACCCGACCAGGAGCAGCGGATATGCCCGTTAACAAAGGTTTGATGGCTGGAGAAGAAGCTAAAAGTGGAGTTATTTGTTGGGGGGGTAAGTTAATGGAAGTTAAAAGGCGATCGCTAAATTGAGTAAAGAAAAAATTTAACCGACTATCTCCTGGGACTTTTGAGTTGGTCGCAATCCATTGTAAATATTTGATTTGGGGTTGTTTGGCTAAAATTCCTGGAATTGATTGAAATAAATTGGCGATCGCATCTTGCTCTAGGACATAAACTTTTGAGCGATCTTCACCAGGGATATATTCTTCTAAACAAGAAAGAGATGGCATTTTTAGCCCTATTTCTTTGAGTCGATAGCCATAGTTTTTATGACCCAATTTACGAGACAAAATATGTCCTGTATGACCATCCAAATAATATTCATCACTATCCACATCTCCCTGGAGTAAACTACGCTCTTGACCCCAGACAGCTTTAATTCTGATTAGATCTGGAGAAATCTCTACTGTCCCCGAAGCAAGAGCGTCGATCGCTGGTCTAACCAAGATTCCTAAGTTAATTGTTTCTCCACTTAGCCCCAGCTTTTTCCAATAAAGCAAACTTTTAGCACTAAATAACTCCAACCATACTTTTTTGATCGTTCGAGTCAAGGCTTGAGGGTGAGCATTACAAAAATGCGATCGCCAAAAACCCCTGCTACTCAAATCTTGTCCCGAAGGTGACGAAAAGAAAGGTTGTAAAATAAAACTGTTGCTATTTAACTGTTGTGCAGCCTCAAAGATTTCTTGCTCTATTGGTTGGGGAAATATACCGCGATCGACGATGTGGCGACTGCGACTGGCAACCGACTGTAGGCTCAAAGAGTCGTTTACATCTACAGCAATAGAAGAATCAGATAGCTCTTTTACCAAAGACTGAAAATCATCTAAATTAGTTAAAAACTGGCTTAATAAATTATTCCCTAAAACAAATCCAGGCAAAATAGCAGATTCATGTTGAAGTAATTGGCTGAGAATATATAACTGATTCCCAACCAAAGATTGTTCCGAATGCTGAATTTGTGAAAGCCAATAAATATAGTTCACTGTTTCAGGTAACAGCAGCTAATTTTTGTGATTCCACCGCAGCTTTTGCCAAAAATTCATCGCTTAGTTTCATAAATGCTTTTGAACCTCCAGAATTAGGCATTGCCAAAGAAACAGGAGTAAACATATCTACTGCCTTAGCAACATTCACGTCCATCGGAATTGACTGTTCAAATAACTGTTCGGGATGAAAGTCATCGCGCACTCTTTTCATTACCTGTTTATAATATCTGCCCATTAATCCTCCAGCAGAGAGAATAAACACAATACCCAAGAGTTTGACATCGAGGGGTTTGATGTTTTTGTGACTTTCTCTGAGTTTAGCAATTCTTCTTTCTAAAAGTTGAATTCCTACCAAAGACAAAGGCTCTGGACGAGCAGGTAATAAATAAAAGTCACTGGCTGCAATACCACTACGGGTCAATAAATTGTATCCAGGGGCGCAGTCAAGGATAATAAAATCATAATCATCGATTACTGGTTCGATAATTTTTTCGATCAGGATTCTCTCAAAGTTATTCCAGACATTTTGAAACTCTTGTTCGCCATGTTCTAATGCTTGCTGATGAAGCATTGCTGAAACTTGGAACTCATCATAAAGTTCGATATCCCCTGGAAGCAATTCTAAACCATCAATGCCACAAATCTCGGGTACGATGATGTCTTTGGTATCTAATTTACTCCAAGGATTGGGATTAATTACATTATCAAGTAAATAGCTTAAAGTACGTCTTTTTTTGCGTAATTTAGCGAATTCATGGGGTGAAACCAAACTTAAGGTCGCGCTAATTTGTGAATCTAAATCTAAAACTAGTACCCGTTTATTATGTTTTTTTGCCAAACAAGTCGCAAGATTAACAGTCAAAGTAGTTTTACCTACTCCACCTTTCATGTTGACGGTGCTGATTATAGTTCCCATGTTTGAAATTCCTAACAGTCTCAGTTAACGTTAGTGTGCCAGAAGATATTATGGTAGGGATAAATCATAATATTTCCTAAAGTTTTTTATTGCGATCTGCAATTACTGATTACTGATAGTTACTGAGTATTTTCCGCTTCAGGATATAAAGGTTTTTTATCCAGAGATCCAAGACGATTGGGAGGCCAAAAACGCACTGACGCGCGACCAATAATATTTTTTAGAGGAACAAAACCCCAAAGATGAGAATCGTAACTATTATTGCGATTGTCTCCTAAAACTAGATATTGCCCTTCTGGAACTGTAATCGGGCCATACTGATACTGGGGAGGATTGAGAATATATTTTTCGGTAATTTCTTGGTTGTTAACATAGACTTTGCCATTTTCTACTTTGATTTCATCTCCTGGTATTCCAATAACTCTTTTAATAAAAGCTTCTTTATAATCTTGTTCTTTGAGGGTGTCTGTGGGTGAAAAAACTACCACATCTCCCCTTTCTGGCTTGCGAAAACGATAGCTTATTTTCTCGATAATCAAGCGATCGTCAATCTCTAGAGTAGGCAACATTGACTCGGAAGGAATAAAGCGAGCTTCTGCGACACAAGCACGAATTCCTACGGCTAAAACTGCGGCAGAAATGAGAGTTTTTAGAAGTTCGAGTATAGGATTTTCTTCTTGTTCGCTCATAAGCACATTACCTCCTAAGTAAGAGTAAACGGTAAAAGATCGATTGATGGAAAATTTTTTTGTGTCAGTTAAAAGTTTTCTAGGGAATTTTTCCTATCTTTAGGTTGCAGAGTAATCATTGTATACTCTTTTCTTCTGACCTTACCAACCAAAAGTATTGAGTTGTCCCTAACTCAAGATGCCAAAATAATACCAATATGCGAAGGTTTAAGACCTTTTTTAGTACTTATGCAAAATTAGTCTCGCTTCATTGCTCTTGCTATTGCACGTTGATCGTCTCGTTTTTTAGCTGTCTCGCGTTTATCGTGGAGTTTTTTACCTTTACCCAAGCCGATCGCAATTTTGACTTTACCTTTTTTAAAATACATTTTCAAAGGAACGAGAGTTAAACCTTTTTGTTCTGTTTGCCCGATTAACTTATTAATTTCTTTGCGGTGTAAAAGTAACTTGCGAATACGTAGAGGCTCGTGATTAAAATACTGACTAGTCTCTCGATAAGGTGATATATGGACGTTGCTCAACCACACTTCTCCATTTTTAATAAAAGCATAGCCATCTCTGAGGTTAACTTTTCCTGCACGAATTGATTTGACTTCCGTACCCACTAATTCAATCCCTGCTTCGTAGGTTTCAAGAATTTCATAGAGATAACGAGCCTGACGATTATCGCTAACTATTTTTGTACCTGTGCTTTTTTCCGCCATTCTAATCCTTTCAATTCTGGAGTTGCTGAGGATCTATTAGTATATCATTGGGGTTTTTTGCTTGTGTTGTCTAGTTTAAAATTACGATACTTATTGATTGGCACAATAGCTCGTGTAATGATACGGTATTGCTGACTCGAATTGGAAGTTGGCAATACTGTTTTTTGGATAGAATAAAAAAATTAAAATTTATTCCTACAATTGATGACACCCCCTAAACATCTTAGTGTGGAACATTTATTAGTTTTAACGTCAGTAAAAATAGACGTTATTGGTTAGAGATATTGGAGTTAAGTTAATTTGATGAAATTCTTGGGCAAGACTAATAAATTATGGATGGGAGGAACGGTAGTTTTTACTATTGTGTTGAGTGGTTTCCTCGCAAATATACAACCTTATACTACCAAAGCTGCTATTGCTCAAATAGCTCAAGCTCTTTCTCCAGAAGAAGTTAATCTCCGCGCCAAACAAATTATTGTCCGCATAGATGGTGCTAGTGTGGGTTCTGGTTCGTTAGTTGATCGCTCAGATAACGTCTATACTGTTTTGAGCAACTGGCACGTAATGAAGAATCAAGGGAAATATATCGTCAGGACAATTGATGGTAGACAACACCAAGTAGATCCCACTAGCATTAAGCAATTAGCAGGGCTAGATTTAGCCATATTTCAATTTACGAGCAATCAAAACTATCAAGTAGCAGAATTAGGTGATTCGGCTAATTTAAACGAAGGACAAAGTATTTATTTTGCTGGCTATCCAGGAGAATTACGTCAAGAAGACAATCGCTATTATCGGTTTTTTTCAGCTAATTTGGTTGGCATATTACCAAAATTAACAGAAAATGGCTATTCTCTAATTTATAATGGTGAAGCCTTCCCAGGGATGAGCGGAAGTCCTGTATTTAATCAAGAAGGATTAGTAATTGGAGTTCACGGCGAAGCTAACGTTCATGCTTTGTCTGGAGGAACTTCCAACTATGCTATTCCCATTAGTACTTACCAAAAAGCGATCGCCAGTCTCAAAGAACAACCTCCAACTGAGACTTCTCCCACACCGAGTGAAACAACAACCATCCCAGAAACATCTCCACCCCCTAATAATGAAGTAGCAACTCAATCAGAACCAGAACCAGAACCAGAACCTATACTAGAAGAGAAATCAGAACCAGAAACAAATAATTCCGAGTCTATTTCTTCCGTACCTACTTTCACCCCCGATCCTCCCAAGAAAACTCCTCCCCAAACTCCAGAAGTAGAAGCGAAAGATGAATCTGAGAGCGTTGCAGAACCTGAGATGATGGACGAGTCAGTAATTGCGGTAGAAGAAGAAAGCAATAGCGATGACGAACCAGTGGTAGAAACCGAAGCAGCAGAAGTGGAGTCGGAAACAATCGAAGTTAACACTACTACCACAACGAGAGAAATTGTCTTAGTCTCTCAGAAAACAGGTATCAATTACAAGCCCTTGCGCGACTTGCTTAAGGAAGAAAAATGGTCGGAGGCAGATCTGCAAACCTATCGACTGATAGAACAAATAGTTCAAACCGCCAAACAAAAAAACAAGCACGTCTTTATCGAGCTAAAAACTATTGCTGAATTTTCTTGTCCCGATATTAGAACTATTGATTCGTTGTGGAAAAAGTATACTGGTAATAAATTTGGTTTTAGCTCTCAACAAGAAGTCTGGCAAAGCGTCAATCAGAAAGGTGATTTTTCGACACAAACTTGGCGACGTTTTGCTACTCAGGTAGGTTGGAAAAAAGGCGAAGTAGATAGCGGGAGTGGTTATTTGCTCTACGATCAATTGGATTTCGACCCGACTCAAGCACCAATTGGTCATCTTCCTTGGTGGTTTGCCCTACCAGATGAAGAACAGAATGTGATCAAGCATCTATTTGCTCGTTGCAATTTTAATCCCTCTCCCCAAGAATTAGCAGCAGAGGAAGGAAGAAACAAGCCTAAAAAACCAAGAAATAACAATGCAGACGAACAAGATAAAAAGCCCAATATTGATAATTAATTAAAATTAATTAATGAAACACCATCAAACAGGATTAAAAATTAAAACCACAGGCAAGTCTTTACACGAGATCACTCGTCAAGTGGAACAAGCAGTAAGCCAATCGGCGATCGCAACTGGTTTGTGTACCGTATTTGTCCGCCATACTTCAGCATCCTTATTAATTCAAGAAAATGCCGATCCTGATGTATTGGTTGACTTAGAAAATTTCTTTACCAACCTAGTCCCAGAGGATGCTAATCGTTATATTCATAGTGCAGAAGGTTTAGACGATATGCCCGCCCATATTCGCTCCGCTTTAACTCATACTTCAGAACACATTCCTATTTCTGGAGGAAGACTGGTTTTGGGTACTTGGCAAGGAATCTATCTTTGGGAACATCGTCAACGCAGCAATCAACGAGAAATTATCGTTCATGTCAGTGGCGAACAATAAATTTTTATATCATATAACTTCTGCTGATGAATGGGATGCTGCTCAACTCGATGGTGAATATACACCCCAGGGTTTTGCCGAGGAAGGATTTATTCATTGTTCTTATAGTCATCAACTCATAACAGTGGCGCATCGGTTTTACAAAGGACAGAATGGTCTTGTAATATTAGCGATCGAACCTTCTACAATAAGTAGCAGTTTAGTTGAGGAGAATCTCGAAGGGGGGGCAGAGTTATATCCTCATGTTTACCGTCCGCTACCCATTAATTCTGTCGTTAAAGCAGTTACTTTCCCCTGTAATGTTGATGGTAGTTTTACTCTACCTGAAGAACTAAACGCGTGAATTATGAAGTAGCTAACTTTTATTTTAATTACGATCGCTTCTGTTAGACGATCGCTTTCCATGCACAAAGTAAAGTCCTGTGGTGTCATCTGTTTTACTCGAACTAAACAACCGTCCTTTTTATTAATGAAGCGATCGCATCGTTACGATCTACCCAAAGGTCATATCGAGCCAGGAGAAACAGAATTACAGTGTGCCTTGAGGGAGTTATGGGAGGAAACAGGAATTAATAGCAGACAAGTTTGTTTGGAGTTGGATTTTCGCTTCAAAACTATCTACTATCCCCGTTATCGACGTTATGACGGTCAAAAAGTTGAAAAATCTCTGGTAATTTTTTTTGGATGGGTTAGGGAAGAGTTAGAAATTGTGATGACAGAACACAGTTCTTCAGAGTGGATTAAATGGAATCCTCCTCATTATTTCCGCAACCGCATTATTGATGAGTTGTTGGTGGCGGTAGATAAACAATTAAAAATTAAAGTTTCCTAGGGATTATTGTCGTAGCTGGCTAGATCGAGTAGATTAATGAGGGTAACCCCGATAATAATTCCATTATACAGCAAAACTTGGAATCTGCGATCGCTAGCAATGTTTGTCTCTTCACCCATCAAGATGTATATTGAGTTTTTTTTAGCTGTTACGATCTTGTCGATGTTATCGATGTGTCGATGTGACTATATCTTCTTCAAAATGAGAATTGCTGCTTTTTTGCCCTTAAACCTCTCTCGACAGATTTATTCATGCACAAGATCGGTTAGAGAAGAACTTTTCTAAACACAATCTTATCTTCACCTGGATTGTAATATTCCCGAATACGAGCTTCTTCATCGTATCCATTCTTACGATAAAAAGCCCTTGTTGCTTCAAAACTATCTAAACTAGATGTTTCGATGATTAGTATCCGTTTCCCCATTCTCCTTAGTTCCGCCTCAACATGCCGCAAAAATTCTGTCCCGCGTCCCTTCCTTTGATATTCTGGATGAACTGCAATCAAGAGAAGATTAGAAACTCCATTGGCAAAAGTTTCTTCTGCATAATAGGCAACACCTCTCAACTGACCATCTTCTTCATCAGTTAGCCATTTATGCTCTCCATCAAGACCATCTTCAAAATAAGCTGATAACATACTGCTCAATTCTTCGAGTTCATTAGGTTGAAATAACTCTGTAATTTGACACAGGCTAATTAAGGCAGCCTTGTCCTCATGGGTTACATCCCTAATTTTCATCCTGATTTTGTTCATTCTTAATTTTGATTTTGATTTTGATGCAATACTAAGAAATTAATTTGTTTCTTAGAAGTTAATAATCTAAGCAACGATTAAACCTGTTGCTCGATTGCGGCTTTATATAACTTCTGAATTTTTCGCAATATCTTATCCAATATAGAATTACGACATTCAGGGCTACCTGGATCGCAACTTTGAATAGTTTCAATTAACTTTGCCTCTCTGACATCGATATAGCCATCGCTGTAGATCAAACCACTAATTATGTCCAACAACTGCTGATAATCTTCTGCCGAAGGATTGTCACCAAAATACTCTTCAAGCCATTGATAACATTCAACGGGTTGAATTGGTTTTAATTCTGATAATAAAGGTTTGATCTGAGGATCGTCGGCTAGTTTAAACTCATCAGCCACACGACGTAAATAAACTCTTTCTTCTGGTTGAATAATACCGTCAATCCAGGCAGCACCAATCAGAATCTTGAGAATCTGTTTCATTTTATTTTTGTTTTGTGTCAGCATCTCACCTATCTCGTACTAATCTCACCATGAAAAATCCATCCATATCCTCTAGATGTGGATATACTTTAATCCAACCATTCGACATCGCCAAGTTTTTGGGCATCATATTGGGGGGAGACTGAATACTCCAGTTTGGGTAATTTTCCAAAAACGATTTTACTATTTTTTCATTTTCCGAAAGATTAAGAGTGCAAGTAGCATAGACCAAAACTCCTTTTGGTTTCACCCAAGTAGCAGCTTGTTCTAATAGTTCTTGTTGCAAAGGAAAAAGTTCCTCTACAGACTCCAAAGTTTTTCGCCAACGAATATCGGGGCGTTTGTGTAATGTTCCCAAACCCGAACAAGGCGCATCTAGCAATACCCGATCTGCTACACCAATAAAATTTTCTACATCGCGACTATCTTCAACTTGGATTTTAATCGATCGCAACTCTAGCCTAGCTGCGTTTTCTCGAACTTTATGCAGACGTTTGGCATCGCGATCGCAAGCAATAATTCGTCCTTTATCTCCCATTAATTCAGCTATATGGGTTGTTTTACCCCCTGGTGCTGCACAAGCATCGATAATCGTCTCTCCAGGCTGAGGATCGAGCAAATGGGATACTAACTGCGCGCTACTGTCTTGAATTACCCACCAACCCTGTTTGTATCCAGGTAAATCAGTAATTGCTCCCGCGCTTTCTAATCTCAATCCTTGGGGTACTCCTGGTATCCGAGTAACAGCTACTCCACGGGCTTTAAATGCCGTCTCTACCTCGGCGATCGTAATTTTGAGAATGTTTACTCGTAAATCCAATTTGGGAGATTGATTAAACCAAGCTAACAATCGATCTACTTCTTCTATTGGTAATTGCTCTAGCCAGATTTCCACCATCCAGTCAGGAAAACTATGTAATATACCCAATCTGGCAATGGGATCTGCTGGTAGTTTTAGGGGATCGCCTAACTCAGCTTGGCGTATATATCCCCGCAATAAACCATTGACTACACCTCCTAACTTAGCAATACTGTTTTCTTTAGCTAACTCAACACTAGTATTTACCGCTGCGGAAGAGGGTATGCGATCTAAATACCGTAACTGATACAAACCCAAGTGCAAAATAATGCGTAAATCTGGGTGTTGCTGGTTAGCTTTCTTTTTACCTAATAAATCTATTAGGGCATCTAAGGTACGCTGACGGCGTAAAGTACCATAAACTAGCTCGCAAGCAAAACTGCGCTCTGGCTGGCTAATTGCGATGGATTTCCCTACAGATTTAATTGCACGGTTCAGGGCGATATCGGTGTAGGCTTTTTTCTGATAAATATTCTTGAGTGCCAGAAAAGCTAAGGTGCGGGAATTGGGAATAGATGCCATGCAGTAGATAAGTACAAAATTTTGCCCTACTCATTGTACATTTATTACCTTAGACCATAGACGCGATCGTCGACATTGCCACATCAAACTCAAAGAGAAAAGTTGGACAAACTAGTGCATTACCTAAGTTTGGTAATAATCAGAACAGCCGATCGCTTCCTCTGTATTGGCAAAATGGGGATTTACCGTGCATTTGAGGCGATAATCTCCAGTAAAAAAACGACATTTGGTACAGGGAATTTGGTGCATTTTTTTCCCTACAGTTACTACATCCATAACAAAATTAGCTAAGCTCCAGCCCACCAGTCCCAACAAAAAATAAGCACCAACAAAACGCAGTTGGAGCATAAATGGCTTGAATACACTGGCAAAATCAACAGTAGATTGCAACACAGTCGGCAGTGAATAATATATCTAAATTAGATTATAAGCATTTATTATGACATATATTATTTTACTTAATCAAAGTATCGATCGCCCCTGACAACTTAAAGACGAGTTTTGATAATTTGAAACATTTGCATAATCTGCTGTTTGTTGAAATTCTTCAACAGAGTTAAGGCTGCTTCTTGAGGATCTCTAGAAATAGTTATAGTAGATCCAGCAGAAGCACTCGAAGATGTTCCACCCGCAGTAGCAGCTAGCTGTTGTAAGTTTTTGCTAGGAGCGAGTTTGCTGATTTGTCCAGAATCTAAAAAATCTCCAGCCTGTTTAATTTCTTTAATCACTACTTGAGCAATGGTGGCATAGGGATACTTTTTGTTAGTGATTGCCTTTTGAGTGGTAGCGACTAATGTTTGCCAATTTGCTTCGTTAGGAGCGATCTCTCCTAGTTTGTTACAGGCGATATGTAGTTTTTGTCGGCTTTCTGGAGTATCTGACTGCTTAAATTGTTGCAGCATTTGTTTGAGGATCGTAGTTACTTGCTGATTAAGGCTAGCACCATCAGACGAACCACCAGACAATAATTGCTGGAGATATTTATCTAAAACTGCGAAATTCGATTCTGCTTGTGCCAGAATTTCTACTGCATCGCTATCGCTGAAATCGGCAGAGCTTTCTAAACGTTCGATCAGATCTTGTAGATGATCGTATCCATTGAGAAAAAGCGACTCTAGTTTTTGATCGACATCGACTTGATTATCTTTGAGAATTTTGAACGAATCTTCTAGACGATGAGCGGTTTTTTGAATACTGGTATACCCCAACATAGCTGCCCCGCCTTTCACCGAATGAGCAGCCCGAAACATTTCATTGACGGTTTCTGCATCACGGACAGATGTAGCTAGCTGTAAAATACCTTGTTCTAAAGTTTGAAGATGTTCTTTCGCTTCTTCGATAAAATATCCTAGAATTCTTTGCTGATTAGCTGTGTCCAAAGCTTATATCCCCCGTTTCCTTTAACTTAGTAAAAGTGTCTATATAAAGCAATATATAAACACAAGTTTATCCCAGACTACTTAAATTGGGTAGTTGATTTTCAAGATTCAATGAATGACCATCTCGGTTTAACCAAAAAGCGTGAATTCCCATGTTTTTTGCCCCTAAATAATCTTCATTTTTACTATCTCCAATGTGCCATGCTTGTTGAGCAGTAAAACCATGTTTTTTTAAAGCAATCTGAAATATGTCTTGATCTGGTTTGGCAAAACCTGCGCTCGAAGAAATGGTAACACTAGTGAAAAAATGTTCTAGATCGAGAGCTTTTAGTACTGTTATCAAGCGGCTATCGAAATTAGAAATAATTCCTAATTGAATTTTTTGTTTTTGCCAGTATTGTAAACAAGGAATAACATCGGGATAAATATACCAAGGTTGTTCGCTGGCAAAATAGTAATATAACTCTTGAAAAAACTCAGTAAAATCACTGAATAGATCCAATACTTCTACGCGCTCAAAGGTTTTTTGAACTATATTTTTCCACCAAATAAATTCTTGTCTAACCAGAGTATCTAATTCGGTAGTAGGAAATGCTAAACTTGGAGCAGCTTGATAACTATCTACAAAAGCATTATTAAGCTCGATCGCATTTATTTCTACGCCGTATTTGAGCGCGAATTGTTGATATATTTCGCCTACGCTACTTTTGAGATCGAATAAAGTACCCATGGCATCGAAAAAAATAACTTTGGGTAAAGAATCGTTAAATAATTGCGGTTTCATTATTGCGATGAAAAATGAAAATAATTAATGTCTGGATGAATTAAGATTAGCCTGTACTTTTTGTTGAATTCTTTGAGTTAGGTTAGCGATCGCTTGAGTAGAATCTGCTTGATAGTGCTGCCAATATTCTCGTGCGGCGATCGGCGAATCGATTTTGACTCGAACTCGGCGTAATCCTTTAGGTTTTGGACGATCGATTTGAAATACTTCTCTTTCTAGTCTATCTAAGGTAGCAAAAAATCTTTCGTTGGTCGGTTCATCAGCAACGTAACCATCATAAATTGCATCGAAATTAAGCAGTCTAACCGTAGTTAACTTGAGATGTTGATAATCTAACTCTGGTGAGGAATTTGACTTGATCGCATCTGCCAAGATTGATTGAATTTTATATACTCGCTCTCGATTGGGTAATTGAGTTGCAGGAGCTATTTTCAGTCGCTCTTCGCAGTAATTTAACAAATGTTGTTTTAGATTAGCAATTCTTTGATTCCAGTCTGATTCAATTTGGAGGGTTATGTGATATTCGGTTTCTAAGTTAGTTAAGACTTTGGCAGAGACTCCCCTCAAGCGGGAGTATAAATCATCGCTAGTTGGTTGAATAGACAAAGCTGTTTCTAATTCCCCCAGACTTTGAGCGATCTGCCGATCCCAATTTCCTAGATAACAATATTTAATACTGACAGGAACAAAATACAAATCGGGGATAGTGCTTTGTTTTTTGCTTAATTTGGCGATCGCTTTGAAAGCCAATTCAATCCCCCCCGTGCGAAAAGGCATCACAGTATCATTTTGATAAGAACAACCCCCTTCGGGAAAAACCACTAATTTACACTTGGGTTGCTGAAGAATTTTTAAAGTATGGACGATGCTAAGGCGATCGCCCATACCCCGTCGAATAGAGTAAGCCCCCACAGCCTGCATCAACCAGCCGACAAAGCCACTAAATGCCTCATAAGCAACGATGTAGTGCAGCAATTGCCCCAAACGGGCTGATAAAAGAAACATTACCAAACCATCATCTAGATTAGAATGATTGGGCAAATAGACTACTCTTTGATTGTCTATTTCTTTGAGTAGAGCAATATCGCGATCGCTAACTTCTAATTTAATTTGATAGACAAAGTACATCACTAGATAAAAAATACTTTGAATCAAACGAGTTAATAAAGCATTTTGCTTTGGCGGCAAAAACTTTGCTTCAGACATATGATATTTTCTTAAATTAAGAAGATAATAGCTCAACTATGGGTTGAGTAATCCAATTGAGTCCTACTGTTAGCTGATGTTTGAGAGTTGGCAAACGATAAAGATAAATCAGACGACGAGCTATATAGGCAAAAGAGCCATCTAATTTTAAACCTAAACCGTTGATTGCAGCATTATCTATACCCAAAGTCATCATTTCACCTAAAGGCTGATAGCGGAAGGATAATAAGGGGCGATTGGTTGCTGATGCCCACAAATTCCAAGCACAATAATCAGACTGTTGAAACGCTACTTGCGCCGTAGCGGGGAGAGGTTTGCCATGTTCGTCGTAGCAATCTGCCACATCCCCCAAGGCATAGATATCATCTCTACCTTCTACTAACAAAGTTGGTTGTATTTTAAGCAATCCTCCCTCGTTTTTTGCCAGGGGAAGATCTTCAACCAACCCTGCAACTTGATTGCCCACAGTCCACAATACTAAATCAACGGGAATAGTATCAGTTTGTCCTTTATAAGTCAGAGAAATACTATCAGCTTCAACGCGATCAACTTCTGTTTCTAGATCTTGCCAGATTTGGTTTTTTGACAAAGCCTTGATGGCAGTTTCGCGGTTAAAATTCGCACTATCCTCCAGAATTTCTTGTCCTCGATCTATGATGCGAATGCGACCTTTTTCGCCGAGACGATCTGCCAGCTTGCACGCCAATTCTACCCCACTGTAGCCACCTCCTACTACCGCCACTCTGATTTTATCGGGGTTAGCTTGTTCTAATAATCTCAATTCTTCCTGAAGACGATAAGCATGATTGAGAGAACGAAATGGTAGAGCGTGTTCTTTTGCCCCTGGCACTATATCTACGGGGGTTTTGCCTCCCGTCGCCAAAACTAATTTATCGTAATCTACTGTGGTATCGTCTGCCAAAGAAACTTGTTTGGCTGAAATATCGATAGCAGTCACAACACCTTGATGGAAAATAATACCCGTGTTGGCAAACAATTCGGCAAAAGGAGGAGCAATTTCCCAGCTTTGCATCTCTTCTGTGATTAGTTCGTATAACAGAGGCGAAAACAAAAAGCGATCGCTTTTATCGATGAGAGTTATTTCTGGTTTTTGCTCGTTTTTCCACGGAAATTCACACAGACGCAAGGCAGTATACAAACCACCGAAGCCTCCGCCCACAATACATATACGCGATTTTTCGCTCATAACAGATATTTATCTCGCGCCAACGAGTCAACTATGGTGCTTAATTTATTTTAATTTTAGCTAAGTCTGGATTTTGAGGCAGAAGCACAAAAAAAGGGACTGAAAGTTCTAGCCCTATTTATGACTCGATCTTCAATCCCAATTATTTTGTTTATCGTATGTTGTCTATTCTTTGTAGCCGTTGCCTCAAGTTTTAGAAGGCAAATGTAGTTCTTAGCGCGCCGATAAAGATACTATCATTGTCGCTATTTTGATTGGGATTAGATAGAAAAACTACCCCAGGGGTAATAGAAATATTGTCGTTCAAGTTAAATCTATATAATGCTTCTACGTGAAGAGGAATATCATCAGCAATTTCTTCATCCGTGTCATCGCCATTGGCATCAATCGAACTCAAATAAGGTTCTGCTCCCACAATCAATGCTGCCATACTACCTTCTTTGATGAGATCCGAAATAACTAAAGCCCCTGCAAAGTTAATAATATCTGCCGAACCATCGTCATCATCGCCTCCATTAATTATATTGGCAGTAGTGTAGCCCCCCCAACCTCGAAGACTAAATTTGGGAGTAATATCAAATTGAGCTTGTGCGCCAAAAGAATTGGTTGCTAAGGGAGATGTGCCAACAGCAACGTTAGTAGCTCCTCTCAAGTTAGCAGCATTAGTACCCGTACCGCCCCAAAGGAAAGAGCCTCTGAAATCTGGAGCATCTTCATCATTTAGAGTAGCTTGCTCGTTGTCATAGCCACGAACGTAAGTCAGACCAATCTTTAAGGATTCTGATGGAGTTAATTCAATTTGACCCAACGCCGAAAAACTACCATTGAAAAGACCGTTAGTCGTACTAGGATCTGAACCATTAGGAGCTATATAACCGCCAGAAATCGCCAGAAAATCGTTGACCGTAAATTTGGCACCAACACCCGCGGAAAAACGATCTATACCTTGACGATATAGAGGATTTCTTTCACCAAAACGAGTTAAAGCACCCGTAGCACCACCACCAGTGTTTAGACCATCATTATATACTTCAGCATAAAAATGGTGAGCAGCCAAGACACCCATTGCCGTTACTTTTAGCTTCTCTCCTACAGGGAAACTATAGTGCAAGCGATCGACTACAACATTATTACCTGCTGGCCCGTCGTGGGCAAAACGCCCTTCTCTCGTACCAGTTTCATTTTGAAATGAATTATCAATATTTCCCGCAGTTATACGAGTGAATAACTGATCTTTTCCTGTAAAACTGCTGACAAAAGTCAAACGAACTTTATCAGTAAAAGTTACTTCAGAATCTAGATCGGGATTCTCTTCTAAACCTAAAGCTTGTTCTTCGCCAAAAGCATTAGCCAGGGTAAAAGCGACTTCTCCCACTAGTTTGGTAGTAGTAGAAAAAGAACTATCTTCGAGGAGGGCAGTTTTGCTTTCAACTTCATCGATTCTGCCTCCTAAAGCTGCTAATTCTCCCTCAAATTCTTGGCTCAACTTTGTAATTGTTTCTAAGTCTTCATCAGCAGAAGAATCAGTAGAAGCAATTAAGCGTTCGATTTGATTGAGGCAGCTATTTAAACCAGCAGCAAATTCATACCGACTTAAGGGTTGATTTCCACGGTAAGTTTGATTGGGAAAACCTGAAATACAACCATAGCGATCTACAAGAGAGCGTAAAGCTTCATAAGCCCAATCTGTTGGAGCAACATCTCTTAATTGATTAACGTTGGTAACTTGTTCTAAAGAATTGACGGGGGTCGCTGCATCATTTAAATTATCTTCTAGAGAATCGTTGAAATCTGCATAGTTGCCGATCGCATCTGGATTGGATAGGTCTATTTCCCCAGCAGAGACACTACCATTTCCTGAAAATACTGCTGTTGAAATAAAGACAGCCATACCAAGCAGAATTGGATGCTTGATTTTCATCATCTTAATTTTTCCTCACACCTAAAAATAAAACACACCAGTACGAGTTATCTTGCTGCTGTATTGCCGTTATTCTTATATGACTGAGACTTTATTTTTGTGATTTTTAATACTAAAACTCAATTAAAAACGCAGTTTAAGAATACTTAGCATGCTCAAACTGCATTTTGGCTTTAAATAGTGCTAAAGAATCGACATAGTTGGGGAATCAATTTTTTCTGTCCCATTGGGAGAATGCCAGATTTTGCCATCTAAAGCCATCTGCTCGATCAGGCTAGCCAAACGTAATGCTTTGAGTGCTTGTTCTCCACCAACAGAAGGGCGTTCTCCTCCTTTGATGCAATTTACAAAATGCTCGATTTCAGCATATATAGGTTCGACATTACTGGTATAAACTTTTTCGGTAATGCCATCTTGTTTATAGAGCGTTTTTGGTTGTTCTTTCAATTGTCCATCGTCTTGTTGGTGGCGATGAACCAGAATTTCATTTTTGAGGAAATCAGTTTCAATCAAAGACTTCTTACAATGGGCTGATAAACATCTAATTTTGCGATGAGTTACTTTGGAAGCAGTCAGAGTAGCCACTACACCATTAGCAAAACCAAGATTGGCAGTAACATAATCTAAATTGCCCGAATCATCGCAAGTACTGCCACTAGCGGTTAAACGAACCACAGAAGATCCAGATAATTCTAATAATAAATCGATATCATGAATCATTAAATCCAAGACTACAGAAACATCATTAGCACGATTAGAATAAGGACTCAAACGACGGGCTTCTAATGCCAAGATTTCTTCAGTCTGAATTACTTTGCTTAATTCTCTAAAAGCGGGGTTAAATCTTTCAATATGACCGACTTGTAGAATACAGCCTGTTTCGGCTGCTAGGTTAACCAAATATTCTGCTTCGGCAATGGATGCTGCAATAGGCTTTTCAATTAAAATATGAACTCCAGCCTCAAGACACTTGACACCTACTTCGTGATGTAGCTTAGTCGGAACGGCAATACAAACTGCATCTACCTGAAGTAATAATTCTTCGTAGTTTTCATAAAAATGAGTTCGATATTGGCTGGCGATTTCAATGCCTCTGGTCAAATTAGAATCACATATTCCTACTAGTTCGATATCTTTTAATAAACTTAAAATACGGGCATGATGTCGCCCCATATTACCCACTCCAATCACTCCCATTTTTAGGGGTTGTGACTTGTGCTTATAATTTTTATTATGCGGTTGCCTAGAAAGATTAGATTGCACGTTTTTACTGACTCCTCCACCATTAAATCTCGATCTGTAAAATTTAAAATATTTAGTTTGACCGAATCACCCAGATACTATCACAGACACATTACTTAATAAGTGAATCTAAAATTAGTTAAGTATGTTTTTAGCACTTTTATAATTTTGTGTATCTTAATCTATCTTCATGTATTTTTGCAGTTAACGATCAAACAACATATTTATGATATTTATACGTGGCGAGCAATATTAATCGTTAAAAAGTAGTATGAGATGGCAGTCATTAGGTTTCAATGCTAGTCTTGCTGAGAAAACCAATCAAATTGGAATCATAAAATTATTCCAATTTATCGATCTGCATTGGAGTGTGTGAGATGAATAAATTTAGAACGAGCAAATATGACTTAATTTTATTAGGAATAAGTTGGGGGATAATGGCGATCGCAGCAAAGCCAGCTATGTCCCAAAAGATAGGGGGAGATAGTACCGATCTTCAAAGATTAAATGTTGCTTCCTTGCCAAAATCAGCAGGAATTTCTACCAAAGCGATCGACTTGCTATCGCCAGTAGAATTATCTAAATATTTTACCGATATCGAAACTAGGAATTATCAGTTAGGACAATTAGATTTAGAAAAATTTTGTCAAGATTTTCCTTATAATTCCAAATGTCGAGGAACTACTCCTGGTATAGAAACTAGACCTAATTCTATTCCCGTACCCGTTCCCCCTCCGACACCACCAGAAGGTAGCAACCGTAGTAGCGATAGCAACGGGCAAAAATCTGGTTGGGCAATTGTCCCAGAGATTAGTACCTTAGGTTTGGGCGGTCACGTAGTAAGAAAAATCATCCCTCAGATCAACGCTAGAGTGGGCATCAACACCTTTGGTTTTGGTTTTGAAATTGAAGATGACTCTTCTGATATTAGTGCCAATTATGATGTAGATTTGAGTCTATTTAATGTTTCTACCATAGCTGATATTCATCCTTTTAAAAGCTCTGGGTTTAAATTAAGTGGTGGTTTGATTTTTGGCAGTAACGATATAGAAGGGACAGCTACCGTTGACGAACAAATTGAAGTCGGCGACGTTATTTTTAATGCCGATGAGTTGGGATCTGTGGATGTAGATATCGAAGTTACTCGCGATGTTGCTCCTTATTTGGGAATTGGTTGGGGTAATGCGGTAGCAGCCAATAAAGGGTTGGGATTTTGGTTTAATCTGGGGGTAATGTTTGGCGGATCCCCTGAAATTGAAGTGACTCCCAATGTTAATCAAAATCTACCCGAAGCACAAAGAGCAGAAGTAGAAGCGAGAGTAAATGAGGAAATAGACGATGAAGTTGCAGAAATTGAAGATGATTTGGCTTTTATTGATATTTATCCTGTAGTGTCTTTGGGAATTTCTTACCAATTTTGATCGACAAGGGAAGATATTAAAATCGATCGCTTTTACTGATTGGCGATCGATCTTACTGATAACTAGCTATACTGTGAATGTATACTAGCGTTAGGAGCATCTTTTGAGAAGAGCGAGCAGAAACAAGTTTAATAGACCATTACAAAACCAAGACAAACATAGAATTAATCAAAAAATCAGAGCCCAAGAAGTCAGAGTCGTAGACGGTAACGGCGAGCAAATAGGAATTCAACCTTTAGAACAAGCACTAGCCTTAGCAGTAGAGCAAGACCTGGATTTGGTTGAAATAGCTCCCAAAGCTTCTCCACCAGTTTGTAAGTTGATTGATTACGGTAAATACAAATATCAACTGCAAAAAGAAGAGTCTGAAGCCAAGAAAAATCAGCGAGATAATGCAGTCAAAGAATTAAAGATTGGCTATCGTACCGATACTGGCGATATTCAAACAAAACTAAAACACGCTCGCAGCTTTTTATCCGATGGCAACAAAGTGAAATTTTCCATGAGATTTAGAGGGCGAGAACGAGCCTTTGTTCATTTAGGCAAAGACAAACTAGAACAAATTGTCGGTCAGCTTTCTGATGTTGCTAAAGTCTACGAACAAAACTTTAGAAGTAGAAGCTTGATGTATATCACCATAGCTCCAGAATAACTCTGTCGAGTACGATCGGTTTGATGGGAGCGAGTTTTTCTTGCTCTTTTTTGTTTTCGTAGGTTTGGGGTCAATGCTCTAACTATAAATTGCTGACTGAGCCGAGAACATATTTTTTATTACAAAATCTTGCAATAATTATAAAGGGTCGTAAGTATTGCCTTAGTGTGAAAATTATTACCTAAAATTGCAATCAATAAATTTTATTCTTATATGACTGTTTCTCCCCACTCAAAAGCGAAGGCATTAAAACCAGGTAGCCGTCGCCCAGCAAAAGAGCTTTGTAGTGAATGTGGACTTTGCGATACTTACTACGTTCACTATGTCAAGGAAGCTTGTGCTTTTCTCAATCAGCAAATTGCTGAGTTAGAAACAGTTGCTCACGATCGCAGTCGCGACTTAGATAACGACCTCGATCTCTATTTTGGTGTTAACCAAGAAATGATTGCTGCTCGCAAAAAAGAACCCATAGAAGGGGCGCAGTGGACGGGTATTGTCAGTACGATCGCCTGTGAAATGTTAGAGCGTAAAATGGTTGAAGGGGTAGTCTGCGTCCAGAATACAGCAGAAGATCGTTTTCAACCGATGCCCATCATTGCTCGAACTCCTGAAGAGGTATTGGCTGCCAAGGTCAATAAACCAACTTTATCCCCCAATCTCAACGTTTTAGAACAAATCGAACAATCTGGCATGAAACGCCTGTTGGTAATTGGGGTGGGCTGTCAGATTCAGGCATTAAGAGCTGTCGAAAAAGAATTGGGCTTAGAAAAATTATATATTCTTGGTACGCCTTGTGTTGATAATGTCAGCCGAGAAGGATTGCAAAAGTTTTTAAATACCACCAGTAGATCCCCCGAAACCGTTGTGCATTATGAATTTATGCAAGACTTTCGCATTCACTTCAAGCACGAAGATGGTTCGATTGAAAAAGTTCCTTTCTTTGGCTTAAAAACCAATAAACTCAAAGATGTTTTTGCACCTTCTTGTATGAGTTGCTTTGATTATGTCAATTCTTTGGCGGATTTAGTTGTAGGCTATATGGGCGCGCCTTTTGGTTGGCAATGGATTGTCGTGCGCAATGATACGGGCAAAGAAATGCTAGATTTAGTTCGAGAGCAGTTAAATACTCAACCCGTCATGTCTCAAGGCGATCGCTCTAATGCCGTACAACAGAGTATTCCTGCTTACGATAAGGGAGTTACTTTGCCTATGTGGGCAGCTAAAATGATGGGAGTAGTTATCGAACGGATTGGTCCAAAGGGACTGGAATATGCTCGTTTTTCGATTGATTCCCACTTTACTCGCAACTATCTCTATCTCAAGCGCAACTATCCCCAGAAATTAGCATCTCACGTCCCTGAATATGCCAAGAAAATAGTTTCACAATACAAACTACCAGACTAAATTAAAAGGCGATCGATTAAACTGTCCTAATTGCTTTAACTCTTATCAATATGACGATAAATTTAAGTGTAAGTTTTGGATGAGAATTTGGAACTATAAAAACAAAGATGGGGAATAATCGCAATGTAGTAGTCATCACGGGGATGCACCGTTCTGGAACATCTTTAACTACTTCTTTATTGCAAAGCGCGGGGATTTTTGTTGGAGATCGCCTTTTAGGGGATAATTTGAGTAACCCTAGGGGACATTTTGAAGATCTAGATTTTGCTGAGTTTCATCAAAGTATTTTACAATCTCAGGGAGTATGCAGTGAAGGCTGGATCGACAATACCTCTAAAGAGATTCAACCAAAGTATCTCGAAAAAGCCAGGGATCTAATTGAACAACGCAACGAGCATTTGGTTTGGGGCTGGAAAGATCCCCGTACCGCTTTATTTTTAGATTTTTGGTCGGAGTTGATTCCCGATGCTAAATATATTTTTATTTATCGCTCCCCTTGGGAAGTAGCCGATTCTTTATATCGTCGTGGAGATGCTTTATTTCAAACCAATCCTGAAATAGCAATTAGAACTTGGATTAACTATAATCAAAAAATTTTGCATTTTTGCTCTAGGACATCTCAACCCTGGATCTTATTGAGAATAGAAGATGTGATCGAAAATCCCCAATTTATTGTTGATGCGGTTAATCAAAAGCTATCCCTGAATTTGCGATCGCCAAAAAACCTTTATGATGACTCATTGTTTAAAAAAAGTAGTGTAAATTTATATCAAGCAAAATTAGTACAAAAGTATTTTTTTCAAGCTTTTCAGCTTTATTTACAACTTCATGGTTGCGCTACTCTAATTGAAAATACAACTGTCTGTTTAGCAAAAAAATCGCGTACCGTACCTTGGTTTTGGCAAAATTGGCTAGATAGACCGATTAAGAAGATCAAAACTACTAGATATTGGTCGAAGCTAAGGCACACAATAACTCAGTAATGACTATCATTACTAGTGAATAAATCTTTTTTATTTATTAAATAAATATACAAGACGCAAGTAATGACCAATACTCTCCAACATCAATCTGCAATCATTATCGCGGGAATGCACCGTTCTGGAACTTCTCTAACTGCATCCTTATTACAAAATGCAGGAATCGATATTGGCGATCGCCTTATGGATGCAAATACGGGAAATATCAAAGGGCATTTTGAGGATCTGGATTTTGTGGAATTTCATCAAAATGTGCTGCAATCCCAAGGAATTAGTATTGCAGGATGGACAGAACAGGATTCGATTGAGGTGCAACAACAGTATTTAACTATTGCCCAAAATTTAATTTCAGCCAGAAAAAATAAAGATATTTGGGGTTGGAAAGATCCCCGCACTACCTTGTTTTTGAATTTTTGGTCGGAATTGATTCCCGATGCTAAATATATTTTTGTTTATCGTTCTCCTTGGGAAGTTGTGGATTCTTTGTTTCGTCGAGGAGATGTTATTTTCAGGAAAAATCCTAATTTTGCAGTAAAGCAATGGTGCATTTATAATCAGGCAATTTTAGATTTTTATCAGAGAAAACCAGAGCAATGTTTGCTACTAGATATTACTGGTATTATTCGTCATCCCGAGCTAATTGTGAATTCGATCGAGCAAAAATGGAAGTTAAAACTGAGATCGCCCGAATCGATTTACGAACCATCTTTATTCACGGTTGATGATAAAAAGCACTATCGTCAGGCTTTAATTGTCAAATTTTTTCCCCAGGCGATCGATTTATATGATCGACTCCAAGAACAAAATGATGGAGATAATTCTGTCCACCCTGAGGCTTTAGCTGTAGATTCAACCTGCAAGTCTTGGATTCTACAAGATTGGATTGATTTTCAACAAACATCAACTCAAAAGCAGCAGACAGAAACTCATTTAACTCAAACTCAGCAACAGCTACAATCCAAAGATGCAGAATTAATTCAAATTCAACAACAGCTACAGTCCAAAGATGCAGAATTAATTCAAATTCAACAACAGCTACAGTCCAAAGATGCAG
>NZ_JADWDC010000006.1:97162-134439 GCF_020640915.1 Waterburya agarophytonicola KI4
AATTAATTCAAACTCAACAACAGCTACAATCCAAAGATGCAGAATTAATTCAAAAAGATGCAAACTTAACCAAAATCCAGTACAAGCTACAGTCCAAAGATACAGAATTAATTCAAACTCAACAACAGCTAGAATACATCAAACATCAACTACACGAGGCTGAAAAACAAACCAAAGTCGTGCAAATGCAAGCCGATCAATATAAGCTTTTGATTGTGGCAATGGAAACTAGTAAGTTTTGGAAGCTGAGAAAATGGTGGCTCAATTTAAAACAAAAGAACAAGATCGCAACTCGGGATCTTCTCTATCAAAACTATTTAGTCTCCCGTAATTCCCCGCCTGTAGTGGAAAATATTCCCGATGCTAAGACCAAGTCCTCAGGAATAGTAGCAGATACCCCAGAATACCAGCAATGGCTCGATCGCAACTATCCCCAGGCAAAGGAGTTAAAAAAAATCAAATTAAACTGCACAACCCTGCCCTATCGCCCCCTAATTAGCATCATCGTACCTATATATAATGCCGATGAGAACTTTTTACGTCAGGCGATCGCATCTGTTATCGAACAAGCATACGACTGTTGGGAATTATGTTTGGCTGATGACTGTTCTACCAAACCTCACGTCAAAGAAATTTTAGCAGAATACGCCCAGCAAGACGAACGAATCAAAGTCGTTTATCGCTCGGAAAATGGGCATATTTGTCGCGCTTCCAATTCTGCTTTAGAGATTGCCACGGGAGAATATATCGCCTTGTTAGACCATGATGATCTCTTAGCACCCCACGCTTTAGCCAAAGTAGTCGAGTTACTCAATCAACATCCCGAAGCAGACTTTATTTATTCCGACGAAGATAAAGTAAACGAGGAGAATATTCACAGCGGTCATTTCTTCAAACCTGATTGGTGTCCCGATTCATTGTTATCGCGGATGTATACCTGTCATTTGGGGGTCTATCGGCGATCGCTAGTCAATCAAGTGGGTAATTTTCGAGTTGGCTTTGAAGGCAGCCAAGATTATGATTTAGTACTGCGTTTAAGCGAGAAAACTGACAAAATATTTCACATTCCCGATATTCTCTATCATTGGCGCATTCATTTAGAATCTACAGCAGCAGATTCTGATGCCAAACCTTATGCAGCCAATGCAGCCCAAAAAGCCCTCTCAGAAGCGATCGCTCGCCGAAAAGAACCAGGAGAGGTTTTGCTCAATCCTGACTTTCCTGGGGTTTATACAGTGCGCTATCAGATCGAAAATCCCCAACTGGTTAGCATTATTATTCCCACCAAAGATTTAGCTGATGTTTTGGATGTGTGCTTAAAATCGATTTTCAGTCAAACAACTTATCCCAATTATGAAATAATTTTGATTGATAATGGCAGCACCGAAGCCAAGACTCACGAATGTTTTGCTTATTGGCAACAGCAACAACCAGAACGTTTTAAGTGCTATCCCTATGATGTCCCCTTCAACTATTCTCAAATCAACAACTATGCAGTAACCAAAGCCCAGGGAAAATATTTACTCTTTCTCAACAACGATACAGAAGTCTTGACTCCAGATTGGCTCGAAGCCATGGTGGAACAAGCTCAAAGAGCATCTATTGGGGCAGTAGGCAGCCTATTGCTTTATCCCGACGACACCGTCCAACATGGGGGCGTAATTCTGGGAATTGGGGGAGTAGCAGGACACAGCCACAAACATTTTCGGGTGACTCAAGCAGGATATGTTTCTCAAATCGTTTCGACTAACAATTATTCTGCGGTTACGGCAGCTTGTATGATGTGTCGGAGAGAAGTATTCGAGGAGATTGGCGGATTTGAAGAAAAACTGGCGATCGCATTTAACGATGTCGACTTCTGCCTGAAAATTATTGCTCGCGGCTATCGCAATATTTATTTACCTCATGTAGCTTTGTATCACTACGAATCTAAAAGTAGAGGCCATGAAGACACCCCCGAAAAACAAACTCGCTTTGCTCAAGAAGTTGGCTATATGAGACAAAAATGGCAAGAAATCTGTAGTGCAGATCCTTGTTACAATCCTAACCTCAGTAAAAATCATGAAGACTATAGCCTAAACATTTAGCCCTTAGCCCTATGAGAATGCTCAAAAATAACCGATATGCAACCAATAGAGTCATTATCCTGCTCGTTGGCTTGCTCTTTTTAGGCTATTGTTTATTAACCGTTTTGCCCTGGAATCCTACTGGTTATAAGTTTGATTTAGATTCTTCTTGGGCAACTGCTCTCCACGTAGCCTTCGCCAATAGAATTCAATTTGGTCGAGATTTTGTTTATACCTATGGCCCTTATGGATTTTTACAGGTAGATCTATTCTTTAAGGAAACTTATGGGTTTACTTTTAGCTTTCGTTGCTTAATTGCGATCGCAGTATGGGCGGGATTATTCAGAATAGGCAGACACTGCGCCAGTCGTCGAGATGGATCGATATTCTTTTTAATCCCCGTCCTATTTTTTTTCCCCAATGACCCGATCTGGATGGATTTTTTTCAATTCACTGTGATTACTTTGCCTCTGGTGCTATATTTCTACCTGGGCAAGGGGATGACTCCATCCTTAGTTTTGACTATAATGACGGTTGCTCTTGCTAGTCTAGTAAAATCGACCTATTTAGTAATTTGCATTTTCTTTATTGGTGCGATCGCAATTGATGAAATAGGTAGGTTAAAAAGAATTCCTCAAGTTGCATCAGTCTACTTAGCCTTTATGTGGGTTTTTTGGGGAATAGCTGCCCAAGATTTTGCTAATATCCCCAAATATGTAGTTAATAGCTTAGAGATAATTAGTGGTTTTAGTTCAACTATGGGACTCGGGGGAAGTAACTCAGAAATATTTCTCTACGCACTTTCCACGGGGATTTTTTTTGTTTTAGTTGCATTCCTGAGATGGAAAAAAGATCGTTGGTGGGGTATCTTACCCAGCTTGAGTTTGGCAGTACTTTTTTTTGTGACTTTCAAGGGTGCATTTACTCGCCATGATGCCCACGCTTTACAGGCTTTTTTTGATATTATTCCTGTCGTTTCAATTTTTACTGCCCTGGAATGGTCTTCCATTAGCAAAACGGGTTGGTCTATTGGCAAAAAGCTTAAGTTTCCTGCAATGCTAGCTTGGGGAATGAGTCTCTTGTTGTTATCAATGATGGGTGCAACAGTATTAAATCGCTACTTAAATTACAGCTATAAAGACTTTGGAGTCAAAATTGTACAAGAAATCAGTCGTAAAATTCCTCAAGCAGCCAAAGTAATCAGCGGCACAGCAAATTTGGCTGCAATTTCCGAACAGAATAAAGACTATGTTAGAGGTGAAAATCCTTTACCCGCAATTGCAGGATCGGTAGATTTATATCCCAACGAAATAGGAAGCATTTTTGCTTACGATTTCGATTATAAGCCCCGTCCTGTTTTTCAAAGTTTTTCTGCTTATACGAGTAAATTAGCTCGATTAAACGTAGAACATTTAAGACAAGCCGATGCAGCCAAAAATATTTTCTTTGACATTCGACCAATCGATCAACGTCTGGGTAGTTTTGAAGATGGTTTGTCTTGGCCAGAAATGTTAACTCTCTACGATATTACCCAAACTGAAGGTCGTTACTTACTTTTACAACGCAGCGATCGCCCCCGTCAATATGAGTTAGAAACCATAGGAGAAAAATTGGCAACTTTGGGGGAATGGATTAACCTTGACGATGCTAACTCTGTTTGGGGGGAAGTAAAATTGAAACCTAATTTCTGGGGCAAATTAGCCAAGACGGCTTTGAGGTTGCCTCACTTATATTTAGAGGTAGAAACGGCTAATGGCAATCGCACACAATATACTATGCTTACTGATGTAATGAGCGAAGGTTTTTTACTATCTCCTATATTGTCCAATCGCTGGGATTTTTTAGAATTTGCTATTCCTAACTGGCAGCAAACATTGGCTCGAAAAAAAGTAAAAAAGTTTAGAATTATTGCCCCAGGTAATAATTCTTGGTTTTATCCATCAACATATCAATTACAACTCAGTCAGCTACAGTTTCCTCGACAAGATCGAAGCCGAATTACGGGATGGCAAGAAGCAAGTAACCGAATAATACCCGAAGCTTTAAATGGTGTAATAATCAGGACTGCGATTGATGGTGAAAATACAGCTGGTTGGATGGCTCATGCTCCAAACAAACTTACTATCGAGGTAGGAAAAAAACAACAAAATTTATCATTTAGCTTTGGTATTTTGCCCAAGGGAGTAGACCAGTCATTACAAGAAAACGCAGGTGATGGAGTAGAATTTAGAATCATTACTTTAGAGTCTAAGAATCGCCAGAAAATACTTTTTTCTCGTCAACTGCAACCGAGAACTAACCCAGAAGATCGGGGTATACATCGAGCAACTATTGATTTGAGTCAAATTGATACCCAAAAATTGATCTTAGAAACTATCTCGGGTAAGAATAGCCGCTGGGATTGGTCGTATTGGTCAAATATCACTGCTGGGCGTTGGTGATTTGCTGTTTGTCCAAAGTCCAAAACCAGAAAATAGCTAAAAGTAATATTCTCTTACTCAGTCATTCTCAATAATTATCAGTTAATGAAAATAAATTGAAATTAAAATATTTTGAGGTGCGGAAGGTGAGTTTAGAGGCGATCGCAATTTCTTGAACCTTCAGGAATACGTTCTCCTGAGTTATTGGTGCGATATGCAGTCAAGATTACTTCTCCAGATTCAGTTATTTCGACTCCTCTAGCTGGCTGAATTTTACCCTGACTGGTTTCTATAGATGCGGGAATAGTTGAAGTAGAATTATCTTTGCCATTGACTGTGACATTGAGAGAATTTAGAGGCGATCCTGGATCGGGAAAAATGCCGCCTTTGCCAGTAATATAAAGACCATTTTGGGCTGCTAATTTACGATCGGCTTGACAGGCTTGTTCCCTAGTTTCTTCTGGTACTATTACATCTGTGGATAACTCTGTTGCGCCTTGAATCAAACTATTATCTGGAGTATTAATCCTAATATTGCCATCTAGATTAAAGCGAGAACTGGCATCAATATCGTTACTACCATTGTTTTCTGTCGCTGAATTTTCTTGGATTCCTAATAGTGTAGAGTTTATTTGAATATTTCCTCCCACTCCATCTTCTGCATTAGCAATAATATCATTTCCATTGCCATCGCTAGGAAAAGCAATGGTGAATCTAGAATCTATATTTATATTACCTCCATCAGCGTTATTACGAGCTTGGGCAGAGATAAAACTGTTGTTTTGCAGAATAATATTTTCGGCTACTTGTAAATCGATAATGCCACTTTCTCCTCCAGCAAATTGAGTAGCTGTCTCAATTCTGGCATTGTCAGTAAGCTGTATAGTATCGGCTGTGATGCTTATACTTCCTGGTCTTCCCGTACCTGGATTCTCTCCTAGACTATCGAAGTTTGTTGCTTCGACAGAACCACCATTAGTAATAAACAGGTTTCCCGTATCGATAAATACACCACCTCCATTACCATCCAAATTAACAGCATTTGCAGAGATATTACTAAATCTACCTGTTGAACTTTGCCCATCAATAGTAATATCTCCTGTCGCTGTAACAGTCACTGCACCCGCATCGCCTTGACCCTCAGTAGTAGCAGAAACTTGACCCCCATTAGTCAAGTTGAGATTGTTAGTAGAGACTGTTATACCTCCTGCATCCCCTGTTGAATTCTCAGTAATCCTACTGGTAATTCCACTGGGAACGGGAGTTAATAATTGTCGTTCCCCATCTATATTAATATCTCCTGTGGCTGTAACAATTATCTCACCTGCATTTCCCTGACCTCCAACACTAGCATCAACTCGTCCACCAGCAGTCAGGTTGAGATTGTTAGTGGAGACAATTACCCCTCCTGCATCCCCTTCTCCCCCTGGACCAACCCTACTGGTAATTCCACTAGGAACGCGACCACTATTTCCACTTTGTAGTTCTTCAGGACGAGGTCGTACACCATCTGCTGTAATATCTCCTGTGGCGGTAACAGTTACTAACCCTGCATTGCCTTCACCATTAGTACTAGCATCAACTCGACCCCCATTAGTTAGAGTGAGATTGTTAGTCAAGACAGTCACTGCGCCTGCATCCCCTACCGTATCCCGTTCAACCCTACTGGCAATTCTACTAGCACCACCATTTGAACCTTCTCTATCAGCAATGATATTTCCTGTGGCGGTAACAGTTACCACCCCTGCATTGCCTATACCATTAGTACTAGCATCAACTTGACCACCATTAGTCAGAGTGAGATTGTTAGTCAAGACAGTCACTTCGCCTGAATTTCCTACCGCACCTTCTTCAATCCTACTTGTAATCCCACTAACTCTAACATCTAAATCTTCCCCATCAGCAATAATCTCTCTTTCCCCATCAATAGTAATATCTCCTGTGGCTGTAACGTTTACTGCACCTGCATTGCCTTGCCCCAAAGTATTACTAGCAACTAAACTACCATTTAATAGAGAAAGAGAACCTGTAGTTATAAACACATTGCCACTATTACCAAATCCTTCTTGATTATTGGTGATTTCCCCTTCGTTGAGAGAGAGATTTCCCGTAGCATTAATAGTAATATCTCCTGCTTGTGCTTCGATAGCAGTAGATTCTGCTCTTATTCCCGCTCTAATACTGCTGACTCCAAGCTCTCCCCCTTCCAGGTTTAGATTCCGAACATCTATTTTGATATTTCCTCCCCCAGAACCTCTAACATCTATTACTGAGCCATTATTAAGGGTTATATCTCCTCTGAATATATCTTCGGCAAAACTTCCACTACCATTGTCATTAATTTCTACCGTTCCTGACTCTGATATAGCACCAAGATATATGTCACCACCACTGGCAGTTAAACTCCCACCTTCAAAGTTAAGATTACTTGCCACAAAGGTAAGATTATTACCAGGATTCACTTCTAAGCCGATTACTTCTTCAGCATTATCTCGAACAGTTGAACGATTTACTATATCCCCTGGATTATCCCTAAAACTCAATCCAATAGGGGCATTAACCGTTAACAAAGGAGGATTATCCAAGTCTGATGCGCTAAACTCCCCATCCTCAAACAAAATACTACTGGCACTACTGCCATAGAAAGAACCACCAATATCTAACCTGGCATTCTCACCAAAGATAATTCCTGCGGGGTTAATCAAAAACAAGCTGGCACTGCCATTAGCTCGAATCAGACCATCAATGTTGGAAATATTTCCGCCTGTTACGCGAGAAAAGATATTAGAGATGTCTGAAGCATTATTGAAAAAAGCTTCGTTGCCCGTACCAACTGAAAAGTCCTGAAAGCTATGAAATAGATTACCGCTTCTCGTTTCTCCTCCCGTTATTTCGGCTACATTACCATTCTGATTGACTTGAGTATTAACTGTGCCGTCAGAAGTGACTTGAGCGAGGGTACTCTCTACAGTTCCTACAACGGGGCGAACCCCCGCAATATGCGGAGCGGTATCCTTTAGGACGGACTGTTTCGCAACACTACTTGAAGCGTAAAGACAACCGACGGTGCAAAGGCTTATCTGAAATGGGAATAAGAGAGTTTTTTTCATGAAAATACGTGATATAGGGAAGCTTAAAATTACATCTAAATGACATGCTATCAGCAAAAGTACTACAAACATAGTAAATACTTTACAAAAGTCAATCAAAGTGACTTAATCGGGCGTTTGTTCAATTCTACTTGCTGTTTCCAAAATGTAGATCTGGCTAACTTTAGACGTAACAAATATCATCTTCTTTGCGTTTTGGCGTATTTGGAAAAAAAACTACTCCCACCCACACAAAACACCATAAATCCCCCAGATCGCCATCGCTCTTAAATAATGACTTGCCCTAAAAGTACCCACCGCAGTAATCGCTTCAGGAGTCCTAAACTGCAAACCATTTTCATACACCTGATTAACCACAGTTTCCGTTACTCTAAACCCCTCTTTCTTCATTCCCATTTGAATCATAAAAGCAGCTATACCAAAATTAATTCCCGTCCATACTTCCAAGGGATGAGTGTCATCGGGATTAACTGGACTACCATCGGGTAATACGCCGTTAGCGATGCCATATTTACCATCATGGAATTTCAGGAAACAGGCATCATAGATTTTGTTTAAAGTAGCTTTAGTATATTTTTCTTCCACTACGTCGGGCAAACCCAATAGACGAGCGTAAAATTGCCCGCACAGTTGATCCGCCATAACTGCATTCGAGCCACTTTCCGTATCCAGGCGATAGTATTCTCCATTCCAAAGAGTATCGTGATAAAGCGATCGCGATTGGTGCAGCCAGCTATTATAAGTATCAATCTGAGTTTCTATAACTTCTGGGAAATTTTCTGGTTGCAGATTAGGATTCATGGGAGGATTGGCAATTAAAATTTTACCAATTTGCACTGCTGCTTCGAGTGCTGCGATCCACAAGCCACCACAATAGGTACTTACTCCTTTTAATCTCCAGTCGTCAAAGGTTTGATCGGGTGCGCCAGAGTTTTCGGGGATGCCATCGTTGTCGCGGTCGAATTTCTTGAGATATGCCAAAGTAAGAGTAATACTGTCCCAACATTCCCAAAGAAAGTTATTATCCTCCCCTGGGGTAAGTAAATAGTCGCGATATATTTGCAAGACAAAATCGCTGGGTAAGTCTTTCCACTGATTGCAATCTTGATAGGAAGTATAGTTAGTTTCCTCCCAAGGATGTTCGTTAGGCGCGCCGAGATCGTGGGGAGTTGCACCACCTTCTTTGCGAATAGCACTAGAGCGATCGTATCCTACTATGCGGGGAGTATCATCGTGATGGGGAATAGCACGAGCAAAAGCTTCCAAGACGGACTTGTCTAACTTTGACCACAAGATCATTAAACCAAAAGAGCCGTATAAGCGCACGTCTAGACTTTCATACCAACGATAGTCCATACACTCCAATACCCCAAACTGTCCTACGGGGTCATCTTCTGTCGCAGCCGTCCATAAAGTCCCACCGTCGGTTAGCAGATATAGCTCATTAAATAACGCCATCTTAAACCAGTCGGGTAAGTCTTCCTTTTGCAATATAGGATTTTGCCAAGCCTCTATTTTTTCGCGCCACCAGTCACCGTGTTTGAGAGCAGTCCGCACCATTGACCAGCTATTGTTAGCATTACGCCCAAAAAAATCGGTATAGCGTCGATAATAGTTGATTCCTTGCTTAAATTCTGTAATAGGGAAATCCCAAGCTAGGGTAAAAGGAATTTCTTTAGTTTGTCCTGGTTTAATTGTAAATCGTACTGCGATCGCGCAAGCAATTTGTTCTCCAGGATCGGCAGGGGTTTCGTCTTGCTTGTCGGATAACGAACCATCTGCTGCAAAACTATCCCATACTTCCGCGCCATCACCATCGGGATTCCAGCGACTTTGATAAAATACTTCGACACTAGGATTGGCTACTGTCGCGATCGCAATTTGTCCGTCTCCTTCCTGCACTTGTTCGTGGGGTTGAATTCGGTTTAAGATACAACCCACTCGAAAATGGTCTTGTATCCATTCATTATAGTTACCCGTACTATCGCGCCACTTGGGTTGATATTCATATTCTGGACTACCATCATCCCTTACCTTTATCGTCGGGGATTTTATGGCATTGGTAAACCAACCGACAATATTTTGCCAAGTCAGCATAATGCTTAGAGTAATTGGTTTATCCGTCGGGTTGCGGATCTTCCAGTTAAAATTGACTATCGGATAGCTTGCTTCCATATAGCTTTCCGACCAAATCGGCGAAAATTGCTCGCAGGTAATACTGGTTGCAAATACTCCCTGATATTCATACCAACTGCGGGGAAACAACGCGCTATACATTCCCTTTTCCTTCGGATACCAAGACCAACGAGAGAGAGTATTATCTTCAGGTGCTTCTGTAGATAAGGCATAAGCCTGAGTGCCATCTTCTGTATGCTCGAAGACACTAAACTGACAAGGGGCAAGGGACTTAAAAATATGTTCCCCTCCATCTAAATGCCAAAGATTAAAATCTCCCTTAGTCGATCTGCCAATACATCCCGCACCCATACCCCCCAAAGGCATACCGTGCCAAGCACCATCATCCAAATTACTCGCGTAGCGTACAGTATAGGGTTTGTCCCATCCTTTACCAATAGGACGTTTCCAAGCGCAATAAGGAATCTCTGGGTTAGGTGTCATTTGCTTTAATTGAGCGATCGAGCAGCATTCAGGATAACAGCTAAATTGGCGATGCACCAGAATATCCTCAAGAGTTTTAATTTTTATACTTGTTTGGTAACTCTGTTTATACTCGACTATTGTGATTTGGATTGGCGATCGCTCGGATAAATGTTAGTCACTTTTCCATCATCAAGTTGGTAATATTGCAATTATGCCCAAGTTATTTAATTGAAATTTTTCTATTTGTTCTGAAGTTTTTCTCACTAAAGATTTTGAAGTTTTACCGACTTCTAGAATTGTCATAATTCCATCTGTATGAGTCGCCAAAAAACTCGTATCCATACAGTTTAATAAAGCTGGTGCATCGTAAATTACTAAATCGAATGCTGACTCAAGTTCTTGATTCAGATTTTTCATTTGATTGGAGGCTAACATCCTAGTAGAGTTTGGTAATATTTGTCCAGAAGTTATCATAAAAAGATTTTCTTTTCGAGCAGACTTTTGGACAACATCATGAAAATCTAGATCTGCTTGTTCTACAAGTAAATCGCAAAGTCCCTTTTCATTATCTAAATACAATCTCGAATGGAGAGTCGGCAAACGCAGATTAGCATCGACTAACAAAACTTTATATCCCATTGCTGCTACTGTTTCAGCTAAATGTAGAGCAATGGAATTTATTTTATTTTCTTCGCTAATTGAGGAAACTACTACCGATCGCAAAGTTGCTTCACTAAAGCGGAACTTAATATTTCCATACAGAGCATCAAAAGCATCCAAGAATTCGGGATTATTTTGTTCTAGATCGTCATTTGGAGGAATAGTTCCTAGCAGGGGTATCTGTAGCTGTTGTTCAATGTCTTTGGCAGCATAAAAAACATTGCGCGACTTTTCAAAAACGACAACTGTGCCAATACCAATTATTAAGCTGCCGAACAAAGATAGCATTAATTGTTTTTCAGAATTTTGAGGCAGAGGTGTCGGAAATCCAACTGAATCTTTTAACAGTTGAGGTGAAGAAATAATTTCCCAAGGAATTTGGCTTTGTGCTAGCTCAATGCGTAAAGCATCTCTTTGAGTAGTTAGCTGATCTAAGGTTTGGTTGGCAATAGCTAATTCTTTGGTAACTCCTGCATATTGACGAGAAACATTAGGTAACTGTTGTGCCTGCTGCTCAAATTGATTTTGATTGGTTTTGAGAGAATTAAGCTGAATTTCTAAAAGCTCAATTTTGTTAGTGGTTTCAACTAGCTGTTGTGTCATTTCTGAGCTAAGAGAATTTTTTGATTTGAACAGAGCAGAATTTACCGTTTCTGGCTGATATTTATTACCTAAAATTCTTCTCGATTCTTGAGTTAGCAAACTCATCAGGTTTTGCTGTTCATAATAAAGTGCCTGCACTTGAGGACTATTGTTTGTAAACTTTGCTGTTTGAATAGAAATTTGGCTATCTAATAATTTTGATTGTTCTAATAATTTTTGATAGTTAGCATCCTCTCCTAAAGCTAAGGCTAAAATTGCCTCCTCTGGATTCATGTTAAGCTGCTGTTCTAAATTTTGTTTGAGTGCTTTTAACTTTTTGAGTTCGCCTTTGGTTTCTAACTGTTGAATGTTAATTTGCTCGACCTGTTTTAATAAGCTTTCGCCCTTTAGTTCTGGGTCGATGAACTGATTTTTTTCTCGCAAATTTTGTAGTTTTATTTGTAAACCCACTACTTTTCGATTGAGTTCTGGTAGTTGAGCTTCAATAAATTCAATTCCCTGACCAATTTGAGTTTTACGATCTTCTAGGGAATATCTTAAATATTTTTCAGCCGTTTTTTCTAAAACTAAATCCACCAAATCTGGATCGGATTCCTGATAGCTGACTTCGATAATTTTAGTTTGATTAGACAGATCGAATTCATCTAAATTAAGTCTGGAAATTTTTAAATTATCTCTCAATTGCTTTTGAGTAAACTCAGGATATTTGACTTGAACTTGCTCGACAATTGAAGCTAGCATCCCAGGACTTTTTAAGATAGTAATAATCGTTGAATAGTCCATTTCTAAAGAGCCAGGGTAGCCGCCTTTACTAGAGCTAGTAAGAGTGCTTGGTTCAGAAAATTTTGCTTCTGATGTCACTGGTTCGACTAAAAGTTGAAAGTCACCTGTATAAATTGGTGTATAAGAGTTGGTCAGAGAAAATACGATCGCTGCCACGCTGGAAATACCAATAATCGGTAAAATATTTCTTTTAACAGTTTCCCATGTGCCTGTCAGATTTAATCCTTGTTGAGTTGGATTAACTTGTTGAATCGAATTAGATGACTGTACTACTATTTCTCCAGGAAAGTCTTGCATTTTAAAATAATATTTTTTAAATTACGGTTGTATAAATTAAATATAAATATCAAGATCAACAATTATTCGCTGATAAAAATCATTCCCGATTTAACAGGATCGAAGTCTTCGGGAAAAAGAGTGTCTTTATCGTATTTTGCCCGATCAATACGAACTGCTTTTAGAGTTGCTCCTGTTAAATTAGCTCCTCTTAGATTGGCATTCTTTAAATTGGCTCGCCAAAAGTTAGCTTGCACTAAATTAGCATCCTTAAGATATACTTTTTGTAGATTAGCTAAAGAAAAATTAGCTCGCCATAAATAAGCATTTTTCAAGTTGGCATTTTCTAAGTTTGCTTCTTCTAAATTAGCTTGTCCTAAATCTACAAACCATAGTTCTGCTCCTGTTAAATTGGCTCTTTTGAGGTTGGTATTACCTAGATTGGCTTTATATAAGTAGGCTGAGGTTAAGTCTGCTCCTGTTAAATTAGCTCCTCTTAAATTGGCTTCTTCTAAGTCTTCTTCCACCAGAATTATTCCTCTGAGGTCGTTGGCACGTAAGAATAATTCGCGAAATTTGTTATCACCTACTTTGTGTTTTTTGAATAGCTGTTGAGTGTGCTTTTTCATTTATAATCCAATAGTTAACTTATAGTTAAACTCAAAAAACAACTTATTCTTTGTAGGATAATTCTGCAATTTGTGTTCTTGGTTGAACACTTGATTGAGTACTAACAATATCTCGTTCTGTTCTGATCCATTTTTGTTGAGGCTTGATTAAAAACTGAAAATAAATTGGCAATTTCCACATAATATATAAAGGTACATTTACCAATGATTTGAAAGGAATAATCTTACGTCCAAATTTCCCCCAAGCTAGGAAAATAGCCAAGAACAAAAGTAATCCTTCAATAGTTATCCAGCAAATTGCTGAGTTGAGCTTTCCTTCTGCAACTACGACGGTTAATCCGATCGTTGCAACTATAGACCAAAGAATAACTAAAAAAGATAAGGGTGGAACACACAAGTCAAAAGCAATAGCAAGTAAATCCATCCGTTTTTGTCTCCATGATTCTTTGATTAAACGAGGAACTTGAGTCTGCAAAGTAGAGAGATGACCATGTTCCCATCTGGTTCGTTGAGTAGTCGCTGCCCGATCTTTTAATGGCAAAACTCCTGTAACTTTGGCATCCGAACAAAATAGAGGTGGATTCCCTGCAATGGCAAGGTCTATACCAAGCTGCATATCTTCAACCAGATTACCGCTAGCCAAAGGAACTTGATTAATCACTGACCAAGGATATGCCGTTCCCATCGTCACGAGACAGGGAAGATTTAGTTTAGCTAAACCTTGGGGGCGGACTAAGTTTTTCACGACAAAGGCTAGTTCGGAAATGGCACTTTTGAGATCGGAGTTGTTAGCTCTATAAAGTAGGTTTATGGGCTGTACGGGCCTACCTGAAGCCATTGCTTTATATGCTAGAGATTCAATATAGTTGGGCTGTATGTGGCAGTCAGCATCTAATATAATGACTACATCACTAGGATTTTGCTGCATACTCCATAAGCCATAATCTAAAGCATACCCTTTACCCTGGTGCAGTGAATTTCTTCTTTCGAGTAAGGTCACATCAAAGTTTTTGACGATGGATGCAGTGCGATCGCTACAGTTATCTGCAATTACAATTAAGCGATCGCGATCGCTTAATTGAGGCAATATATTGGCAATAGTGTTGCCAATCACAACTTCTTCATCATGGGCTGCAATTAATACGGCAACGGTTGGTCGACTAGAACTTGTAATTGCTTGATTTTTATTAATCTTTTTCTTGGGTAATAGTGCCGCGATACACTCAACAAATAAAACAGCAATTGGCAGAAACAGAATTAATGTGAAGCAAAGTATAACACTATCAATTGATAGCATCTCTTCGAGATTAATGTTCATGAGTATGTAGAGGTAAGTGCTAATTTTGGAAAGTGATTTTCTACTGTCAAAATGAATTATTTTTTTATTTAGAACCAATTCAATAGCTCAGTTCATAATTTTTGGTAAGACAAAAGAAAATAGATTACCTCTAAGCTCAATTAGGTACAGAGTTGAATGCTTGGAGATAACAATAATAGATAAAGTAAGAACAATTGAGTCGTTGATAATTGACGGCGCGGTATTAAGATAGAAAAATTGCGCATTATTATTTGTTAGAGCAAATCTATGCTTTTGGCATTTTATTTAGTTTTTTTTGAAAAATGGTATTTTGGGTCATAAGTTATATATTATCTAAATAATTCAAAAAGTATACGTAAAAATGACTAGTAAGTCAAAACTTTTAAATCGCTTTGAATATTCTTCATACTTTAGATATAATTCTCGTTTTTCAAAGTAAGTTAATCCCTTGTTAAAGCTAGGTATTTTAATTGAAGTATTTTTGATGCTAATCATTCTAAAAAAGCAGTACTACAAAAAAATAAATAAAGATTCAATAAAGATCTAACCGATTATATTAACCACAAAGATTTTTTAAAACTCTCAAATATTGGCTAGCAATACATTTTTCAGTCGCTGCTAGATGACAAGTGGAAAACATAAAAACTTTATATAGCAATAATCACAAAAATATGTCAGTTATTATTTGCGTATAAATCACCATTTTAAGAGCATAAATATTACTTGGTTTTTTACGCAGTATTCAAATTTGTCAGAGATATATCCTTAATATCTTCCATTATTTCTTCCTGGTTGTGATATGAAAATAGCCTATTTAATCAATCAATATCCCGCAGTTAGCCACAGTTTTATTCGCCGAGAAATCCAAGCATTGTCAGACGAAGGTTTAGAAATCTGGCGTTTTTCGATTCGTCCTGCTGCCAAACTAGTTGATCGCGCTGACCAATTAGAACTAGAGAAGACAAAGTTTATTCTGGGGGTAGGTATATTCGGCTTACTATGGGCTTTATTCCGCACTGCGATCGCTAGACCAAGACGTTTTTTGATGGCACTTAGGCTAACAATTAAAATTGGCTGGCATAAAGATAAAGGAATTTTGGTTTATCTAGCTTATCTAGCCGAAGCTTGCGTACTTCTTGATTGGGTAATCAGTGCAGACATCGAACATATTCACGCTCATTTTGCCTTTAACCCTACTGCTGTAGCGATGCTATGTAATGTTTTGGGTGATATTCCCTATAGCTTTACGGTTCATGGTCCAGAAAGCATAGACCGTGCCGTCGTCCTGTCTCTAGAAGAGAAAATTAAACGAGCAAGTTTTGTCGCAGCCATTAGTTTCTATTGCCAGAGTCAGCTTTATCGCTGGTGCGATCGCGCTTACTGGTCAAAAATACACATCGTTCACTGTGGTTTGGACAAGCCTTTCTTTGAGCAGCCAATCACTCCCGTACCAGAAACGAATCAGCTAGTCTGCGTGGGTAGACTAAACGAACAAAAGGGGCATTTAATCTTACTCGAAACTGCTCGTAAATTAGCCTTATTAGGAATAGATTTCCAACTAGTTTTAGTGGGAGATGGGGAACTGCGATCGCAAGTAGAAAGTCTAATTATCCAGTTTGATCTACAGGATCGCATTACGATTACGGGTTGGGCGGACAGCGAACAGGTACGGCAACACATAATTAACTCGCGAGGGATGGTGTTACCTAGTTTTGCCGAAGGTTTACCCGTAGTAATTATGGAAGCATTGGCTTTAGGTCGTCCCGTGATTAGTACCTATATCGCAGGAATACCCGAATTAGTTGAATCAGATTGTGGCTGGTTAGTTCCGTCAGGTTCGGTAGAAGCATTAGCCAAAACAATGAGCCAAGTTCTGCAATTGCCAACGGATAAATTGAGCCAAATGGGGCAAGTGGGAGCAAAAAAAGTTGCGCTTCAGCATAATGTGGCGATCGAAGCTCGTAAATTAGCCGACCTTTTCCGACAAACTCAAGGGAAACAACTAATTACGGAAATAGTTATTCAGGAAACACCCATAAGCGTCAAGACAAACTGTCGTTTGCCCCTACGGGAATCTAACAATTAATAAAACTATTTATGTCATCAGCAACTATTAAAAAACAGGCAATCTCGGGAACGGCTTGGACTATTCTTGGTTATGGAACTAGTCAAAGTTTACGACTGGGAAGCAATCTTATTTTAACTAGACTCCTCGTTCCAGAGTTATTCGGTTTAATGGCTTTGGTCAGTGTTTTCCTGATGGGTTTAAATCTCTTTTCCGATGTGGGGATTTATCCCAGCATTATTCAAAATAAAAGAGGTGAAGATCCTGTATTCCTTAATACCGCCTGGACAGTTCAGGTAATAAGAGGTTTTGCATTATGGATTGGCTGTTTGTTAATCGCTTTTCCTGTGGCGCAGTTTTATGAAGAACCCAGACTGCAATTACTATTACCCATTGTAGGTTTAAACTCGATTATCAACGGCTTCAATTCTACCAATCTACCTATTCTTCAGCGTCGTATGGAGATTGGAAAGCTAATTCGATTTGAGCTAGGAATACAAATTATTAGCTTGATAGTAATGATTACCTGGGCATGGTTTAGTCCGAGTATTTGGGCTTTAGTGGTGGGGAACTTGGTATCAACAACTGTCGAAATGATTTGGAGTCATCGCCTATTGAAAAATTCTGTTCAAAGTTTTGCCTGGGATCGTGAAGTAGTCAAAGAACTAACTTCCTTTGGCAAATGGATCTTTATCTCTACTGCCATGACGTTTCTAGCTTCGGAGATAGATCGGCTGATGCTGGGGAAACTCTTCTCTTTGGAAATGTTGAGTTTTTATATTATTGCTTTTACCTTTGCTGATATCCCCCGACAAATAGTAAGCAAGCTGAGTTTTCAAGTTTTATATCCCGTAATTGTTAAATATGCCAGTCTTCCCCGCAAAGTATTAAAGGAAAAAATGATGAAACCAAGGTGGATAATGCTGTTGGGACAGGCGATCGCCTTAACCATGTTAATCAGCTTTGGCGACTATCTTATTACTATCCTATATGACGCGAGATATGTTCAAGCTACTTGGATTTTGCCTATTTTAGCTTTGGGTTTATGGCCTTTGATGCTTTCTATTACTAGCGATAAAGCATTGCTAGCGATCGGTAGTCCCAACTACGCAGCCTGGGGTAATTTATGGAAATTTATCTATATGGCGATCGCCCTACCCCTAGGATTTCATTTCTACGGTATCTTAGGGGCGGTAATCGTGATTGCCTTCAACGATCTGCCTTTTTATGGGTTAATTTCCTATGGCTTGTGTTGCGAAAAGCTATCTACCGTCAGACAAGATATCGAAGCAACTCTAATACTGATGGCACTATTAGGCGCAGTCTTAGCCATTCGCTACAACATCGGTTTGGGGCTTCCTATCGACGCAATTTTATAAGTTATTTGTCAAAGATAAGCCATAGCTTTGTTCTATTGTCATTGTCCATTGTCCATTGTTTATTATTTATGTTTTTCCTAATCTACCTCGTGATGTTCGGCTGGATTCCAGTCGTCTTCCATCTCTTTAATCGTTTTCCCGCCCGTCAAGCTGTAATTATTGGCTTTATTGTGGCATGGTTATTTTTACCTCAAAAAGAATTTCCCCTACCTGGTTTGCCTGACTATACGAAGGTTTCCGCTACTTGCTATGGTATTGCGATCGCGACAATTGTTTATGATATTGGTCGTTTTCGATCTTTTAAATTTAGCTGGGTCGATCTGCCAATGCTGGTATGGTGTTTGTGTCCCATCCCATCATCAATAAGTAATGGCTTGGGTACTTATGACGGTTTATCTTCAGCACTTTTGCAAATAATAACCTGGGGCGCACCGTACTTTTTAGGTCGCATATATCTTAATAGTCTGGCGGGATTGGGTCAATTAGCCACGGGTATTTTTTTGGGGGGACTGGTTTATGTTCCTCTTTGTTTGTTTGAGATTAAAATGAGTCCCCAGTTACACCGCATAGTTTATGGCTTTAGTCCTTTTTCCTTTGCCCAGACTATTCGTTATGGAGGTTATCGACCATCGGTATTTATGCAGCATGGTTTGGAAGTAGGGATGTGGATGATGGCAGCAACCTTGATTGGCATGTGTTTTTGGAAAACTGGTGTTATTCGTCAGGTATACAACATTCCTATCTCTTGGCTGGTATCGGCATTATTAATAACTTTCATTTTAATTAAGTCTACTGGAGCATATTTTTTGTTGTTTTTAGGCATAGGTATATTGCTCTTTGCTTGGCAGTTTCGTTCGTCCTTAATTGTTTTATTGTTGATAGCATTTATTTATATTTATTTTGGTCAAAATACTTTAAGCGAAACTTATGTTTCCGATCAGATAGTTACTTCTCTTTCAGGAATTGTGCCAAAAGATAGAATACAATCTTTGGAATTTAGATTTAACAATGAAGAAATGCTCACCGACAAAGCTAGAGAAAAGATAGTTTTTGGTTGGGGTGGCTGGGGCAGAAATAGAGTTTATCAATATACTTGGGACGGTAAATTAATTGATGTTTCGATCACCGATAGTTTGTGGATTATTGCCTTCGGTCAAAATGGTTTAGTTGGTTTGATGAGCGTGTTTTCAGCATTTTTCTTTCCTGCGATCGCTTTTATCAAACGTTATCCTGCAAGTTACTGGTTTAAGCCTCAAGTTGCCCCCGCAGCAGTAATTACCATAATTTTAGTTTTATATATGGTTGATAGTTTATTTAATGCCATGATTAATCCTATCTTCATATTAGCCTGTGGAGGAGTAGCGGGAACGGCAGTAGCTCAAACTGTTACAAATAAGCCTCAGCATAATTTCAATCATTTAAAACATAGACAATTTTACTCTACTGAAAATTAAAGACTTGGTAAACATATCAGTATTATTACTATTTTTTTAAAAAGCCATATTAGGATCGATAAATAATATAAAAGATTTTTTATTTAATCAATTCAATTAGAGAACTAATATGATTGAGCAGACACAAAATATGACTGAGGTAACATCCAAAACAGTCGATTATGCTCATTGGGAACAATGGTTGCAAAGCGATGAATATACTAATCAAATTAATTATTGGCAAGGACAATTAGCCAATGCTGTACCCTTATTAGAATTACCTACTGACAGATCTCGACCATCAGTACAGACCTATAAAAGCGATCGCTTTTCTTTTAAGCTTGCTCAAAATTTAGTTCAATCTCTTGAATCTTTAAGTGTCGGAAAAGGTGTTAGTTTGTATGTAACTCTCTTAACGGCTTTTAAAATTTTACTGTATCGTTATACAGAACAGTCTGATATTCTTGTTGGTTCGACTTTTAACATAGATTCAAAAGAGTCTAATTTTTTATTTAATACTTTAGTTTTGCGGACTAATGTAGCCGATGAATTGAGTGTGTCAGAATTATTAAACCGCGTTCAAACAGTAACTTCGGAGGCTCAAAATAATGGCAAACTACCCTTTGCTAAGTTAGTTGAAGAACTCCACTTCGAACAGGACAACAGCTATAATCCTCTATTTCAGGTCATGTTTACTCTACAAAAAGAACATGAACTCTCAAAATTAGGCGATCGCACTAACAGACTAAACCGTCACTGTTCGATGCTAGATTTGACTTTAGATCTACAAGAAGCCAAAGCAGGAATACAAGGAAATTTAGAATACAACACCGATTTATTCGACTGCGAAACTATTAGTAGAATGGTCGGTCACTGGCAAACATTACTAGAAGGAATTGTTGCCAATCCCGAAGCAAAAATTATTCATCTGCCTCTATTAACTACCGCTGAAAAACAAACTTTTATCGAATGGAATCAAGCTGTAGAAGGTAGTGAAAATAGCAATAATTTCAATATCCAGCAGCTATTTGAGGCACAGGTAGAACTTACTCCTGATGCAGTGGCGGTTGAGTTTAATAGTCAACAGCTAACCTATCAACAGCTTAATCAACAGGCTAACCAGCTAGCCCATCACTTGCAGTCTTTGGGAATTACAGCAGAATCTTTAGTTGGTATCTGTATTGAAAGATCCTTAGAAATGATCGTCGGTCTACTGGGCATTTTAAAGGCTGGCGGTGCTTATGTACCCCTTGACCCTAATTATCCCCAAGAACGTTTGGCTTATATGGTCAAAGATGCCAATATCTCCGTATTGCTAACTCAGACTAAATGGCAGAATGCAATACCAGAAAACCAAGCCCAAACTGTTAACTTAGATTCAGATTGGTCGCAGATTACTACCAACAGTACCAAAAATCCAGGTGTAAGCATTGTAGATAAAAATCTTGCTTACGTAATCTATACCTCTGGTTCGACAGGAAATCCCAAGGGTGTGATGATTACCCATCAAGGATTGACCAGCTTTACTAAATCGGCGACTCAAGTTTATAACATCAGTCAAAGCGATCGCATTTTGCAGTTTGCTTCAATTAATTTTGATGCTGCGGTAGAGGAAATATTTCCCTGTCTCTGTGTTGGAGCAACTTTAGTGCTACGCACCGATGCAATGGTGAGCAACTTAAAGACTTTTTTCCAAACTTGTGCAGATTTAGAACTAACCGTATTGGGTTTACCAACTGCTTACTGGCATCAACTAACGGCAGAATTAAAAACTAAAGACGTTCCCTGTCCAGACTCTCTCAGATTAGTCATGATCGGAGGGGAAGCTGCAATGCCCGAACCAGTAAGGCACTGGCAAAAATATGTCGAGAAATCGGGGAAAAGCGATCGCTTACAGCTAATAAATTCCTATGGTCCGACAGAAATCACTGTTGTTGCGACCACATATCCAGTTTCTCCAACTGTTCCTTTGGTGGGAGAAGTACCTATTGGTAAACCTTTACCTCATTTACAGAGTCATATTCTTGACCGACATCAACAGCCTGTACCGATTGGTGTACCAGGAGAACTATATGTTGGTGGAGATAGTTTAGCAAGGGGATATCTCAACCGTCCAGAATTAACCCAAGAGAAATTTATTGTTCATTCCTTTAACCAAGAAGTATCGCGTCTTTATAAAACAGGAGATTTAGCACGATATTTACCTGATGGAGAAATCGAATATTTAGGTCGTATTGATAACCAAGTAAAAATAAGAGGCTTTCGGATTGAGTTGGGTGAAGTAGAAGCCGTATTAACCCAGCATCCAGAGATCAGTGAAGTGGCGGTAACTGTCAACGAAGATGGTTCGGGCGACAAACGTCTGATTGCATATATCGTTAGTTCTTCGGAAATACTGCAAACTCAGGAGGTGCGTTCTTTTCTCCAAGAGCGACTGCCCAACTACATGATGCCCAGTGCCTTCGTATTTCTTAAAGCGATGCCGTTAACTCCCAACGGTAAGCTAGATCGTCGAGCATTGCCCGTACCAGATATCAACTCCAGACAAACTAATACCGATCTAGTCTTACCTACTAATGATGTAGAGCAAAAACTAGTAGAAATTTGGTCAGAGGTTTTGGGAATTGACTCTATTAGTATTCAAGACAACTTTTTTGAACTAGGCGGACATTCTTTACTAGCCGTGAAGCTATTTGGGGAAATTGAAAGTCACTTCGATCGCAAGTTTCCTTTGACTGTTTTATTTGAAGCCCCGACAATCGAGCAGTTAGCGATTACTTTGCAGACATCTCAACAGGGAGATTTTGATTCGATAGTCAAGCTCAAAGCAGGAAATTCCCAGACACCTTTATTTCTCGTCCACGATGCCGATGGTGAAACCATCCTCTATTCCCAGTTGGCAAATCATCTTAACCCAGAACAGACGGTTTATGGGATTAGACCCCGTTATCATGCAGATTCGAGTACGCCCCTGCTACCAACTAGAATCAGTCAAATGGCAGAGAATTATGTCAAGGAAATGCGTCGAGTCCAACCCCAAGGTCCTTATTTAATTGGTGGTTTGTGTGCGGGGGGAGTATTAGCCTTTGAAATGGCTTGTCAACTTCAGGCGCAAGGGAAAGAAGTTCCTTTAGTAGCGATTTTTGATGCCATTAGTCCCCAGGGAATTGGCGATAATCATCAAGTTCCTGTCAATCAAAACCGTCAAGAAAGCTTCGCTAAAGCTTTAAAAGGGAAAAAGACCAGTTTTAAATCTTGGGCTAATGTTCTTAAAATGGCATTTACTAAAGCTTCTAACCTAATTAGTTACGAAGTCAGCACCAGAACCAAAAAACTGACAAACAACCTGCGGATTAAGCTTTTAAGATACTGTAGCGATCGCAATATTACCATTCCCAAGCTTTGTCAAAACATTCCTCTAAGAAACATCTATATCTACGCCGAAGATGAATATGCTCGAAGCAAACCATCGGTGTATCGAGGTCAACTAACCCTGTGGCGGGCTACAGAAAAAATAGATTTTGACAACCCAGCGATCGATGACACCCCTGTAATTTGGGAAGTCCAAGACCCCCTATTCGGCTGGAACAAACAAGCCACAGAAGGAGTGGTGGCACATGATATCCCTGGAGGTCATTCTAGTATGCTTCAGGCACCCCATGTTGAAGTAATGGCACAGCAATTGCAACCATACATCGATGCAATTAACCTTTAACCTTTGCCCCTTTCCCAACCCTTACAAATCAATTAGTGCGTAAGATTAACCACTATAAAATCATGTTCCACACCATTCAATTTCCCCATGAAAAAGTACTAGTAGTCATCGTCAACTACCGTACCGCCGATCTAACCATTAACTGTTTACGCTCCCTCGTCCCTGAAATGCTTTTAGTACGAGGAATTCAGGTAACAGTGGTCGATAATGCGTCGGGAGATGATTCCGTTCCTAAAATTCAGCAGGCGATCGACGCTCAAGGCTGGGGAGATTGGGTCAATCTAGTTGCTTCGCCACACAACGGAGGTTTTGCTGCTGGCAACAATTTTGCCATTCGTCCCGCATTAGAATCCGATTGTCCCCCTGACTATTTTTTATTGCTCAATCCCGATACAGAAGTTCGTCCAGGAGCAATTAGAACCCTAGTCAATTTTATGGCAGAACGCCCCAAGGTAGGCATTGCTGGCAGTAGCTTTGAATTGGCTGATGGCACACCCTGGCAAATAACCTTGCGCTTCCCCACCCTATTAAGTGAGCTAGATTCAGGCTTGCGTTTGGGAATAGTTTCTAAGCTTCTAAGCAAATGGGTTGCGGCTCGACCAAGCGGGAATAAAATCTGTCAAGCTGACTGGCTACCAGGGGCTTGTATGTTGATTCGCCGTGAAGTTTTTGAATCAGTAGGCTTGATGGACGAAGGGTATTTTCTGTATTACGAAGAAACCGATTATTGCTTGCAGGCAAAGCGGGGGGGTTGGTCTTGTTGGTATGTGCCTGAAAGTGTAGTGATGCACATTGGAGGACAAAGTACGGGGGTGGAAGTACCCAATGAACCCCCCGAAAGGTTGCCGAAATACTGTTTTGATTCCCGTCGTCGCTATTTTATCAAAAATCATGGCCTAGTATATGCTGCGATCGCCGATTTGTTCTACATCTCTGGTTTGATTCTTTGGAAAATCAGACAGGCAATTCAACGAAAACCAAGTTTCGATCCGCCAAATTATCTGGGAGATTTGATTCAAAATAGCGTATGGCTCAAGGGAGCGAGATAAAAAATATGAATACTAAGCTTGGATATTTACTACCAGAATTTCCTGGACAAACTCACACTTTCTTCTGGCGAGAAATTAAAGCCTTAGAAAGCAAAAACATTGAGGTAGATATTGTTTCAACCAAACGTCCCTCATCTGAGATTATGTCTCATACTTGGTCATCAGAAGCTGAGAGCAGAACTACTTATTTATTTCCCCCAACTACTACACTTTTGATTAAAGCTGTTTTAGAACTATTCAATTCTGGTTTACCAGCATGGTTGCGTTGTTTTAAAGCGATCGCTCAAGCCAAAGATGTTTCATTGTTGGGTAAACTTCGTCTTCTGCTTTTAATGTTGGCAGGAGCAGAATTAGCTTATCTAGCAAAAAGTAAAGGCTGGCAACACCTCCACGTTCATTCTTGTGCCGATGGTGCGAATATCGCTATGTTTGCCCACTTAATTTCGGCAATTCCCTATTCCATCACTTTACATGGTCCATTGAGGGACTATGGGGCTAATCAACGGCAAAAATGGCACTTTGCTAAGTTTGCCACAGTGATTACCCAAAAACTGTATGATGAAGTTGCCGATGAATTACAAGGTTGTTTGCCAGATAAAATAGCCATCGCACCGATGGGGGTAGACACATCTGTATATCGACGCAACCATAACTATTCCCCTTGGCAAAAAGATACTCCCTGCTACATATTTAGCTGTGGTCGTTTGAATCCTGTCAAAGGACATGAAGATTTAATCAGATCGATACCCTTGCTTCTCAATCAAGGTGTGGATGCTTATTTAACCATTGCAGGGGATGGAGAGCAGGGTAAAAATCAATATCGTCAAAAACTAGAAGAAATTATCCAAACCCTAGGACTAGAAAGGCGAGTTTCCCTCATCGGAGCTGTATCCGAAGATGTTCTCCTCCAGTATTTAGAAAAGGCTCATGTTTTTTCCTTGGCTAGCTGGGAAGAGCCATTAGGAGTAGCCATTATGGAAGCAATGTCGATGCAACTTCCTGTTGTAGTGACAAAAGCTGGAGGAGTAGGGGAATTAGTAGAAGACAACATCAGCGGAATTTTTGTCGAACCGCGATCGCCAGAACGATTGGCAGCAGCAATATTACAGGTTAATTCTGACCCCCAAAAAGCCATAAATATAGGAGAAGCTGCGCGAGAAAGAGTCTGTAAGTCTTTTAATAGCATCCGTGGGGCGGAAGTATTAATAGAAAGTATTTAACCAATTAAACAATTTTTTTAGATAAGTATTAACCATGAATTACCGAAAACTTAAAGTTCTTCTTATTGTCGAACAATGTAATCCTGAATGGGCATCTGTCCCCTTAGAAGGCTACAACTATTATCATGAAATTAGCCAGAGAGCAGATGTAACTTTAGTTACTCATGAAAGAAATAAATCGGCTTTAGAAAAGACAGCAAACAACGAAAATATTATCTATATAACTGAAGCTAAATGGGTAGAGCATTATTATAATATTGTTAGCAAAATAACCGCTAGCGGCAGAATAAATTGGCCCTTACAACACGCTCTAACCTATCCAATTTATGCCCAGTTTAATCACCGTGTTTATCAGCAGTTTAAGCAACAGGTTAAAGAGCAACACTATGATGTTGTTCATGCCATTACTCCGATGATGCCCAGATATCCAGCTAAAATTGTTCGAGCTTGTCAAAATACGCCCTTTATTTTAGGTCCAGTAAATGGAGGAGTTCCTTTTCCTGCTGGATTTAAAACAATAGCTAAACAAGAGTTTGTTCAATACAATTTTCTTAAAAAGATTGGTAGAAATTTGATTCCAGGGTATGTAGAAACCTATCGTAAAGCAGACAAAATACTTGCAGGTTCTAGCTATACTTTAAAAATGCTACAAAAGATTTTCAATCTTCCCAAACATAAGATTGATTTGTTCTATGAAAATGGTATTACTGCTAATTTTTTAACTAAATATCCCAAAGAAATTAGTAAAAATGACAAAGTAAATTTACTTTTTGTGGGGAGATTAGTTCCCTATAAAGGAGCAGATATGTTGATAGAAGCAATTGCTCAATTAAAAGAAAGTGATCGCGCCAAAATACGGTTAAATATTGTTGGTGATGGTTCGGAAAAAAGCGATCTTCAACAAAGAGTAGAGAAATTTAATTTAAGCAATATAGTCAATTTTGTCGGCTGGGTACAACAGGGAGAAACTTTAGAATATTACCGCAGATCCGACATATTTTGTTTTCCTTCAATCAGAGAGTTTGGTGGTGCGGTGGTGCTGGAAGCTATGGCTAGCGGTTTACCCTGTATTGTGGTCAACAATGGCGGTATTGGAGAGTATGTTACCGAAACAAATGGCTTTAAAATTGAACCAATTTCAAGGGAACATATAGTTCGAGAGTTGGGCAATAAGATCGAGTATCTATTAGAAAATAAAGACATACTGAAGCAAATGTCTTCTGAATCGATCGCCAGGGCTAAAGAATTTGAATGGGGAGTTAAAGCAGAGAAGATCGCTGCTATCTACCAGGATGTGATCGCAGAAAAACAGCACTTGAAAGTAATTGAACAGCCCAGCTTTGCCTAATAAATACCGACACTAATAATGTATTTAAACTAATACTTTTAAAGAAAAATATAAGTAATTAAAATGAACAATCATACTGCTTTAAATTACCAAGAAGGAAGAATTGCTATCTTATCGGAAAGAGCAATCAACGATCATGTAGCGTCTTGCTGTCTCTATGAATTTGAAGATGCGATCGCTCAAGTAGATCGAGTTGACTTTTTTACTCCAAAACGCTCTTACAAATCTGCCTATAGAAACTATACATGGGCAAAAAGATTGACTAGATCGTCAAAACTTGCCAATCATTTAAAGCTCGATCCCAATTCATTTACTTTAGAACATGATTACGATATGTTCTTTATGATTCTCGATAATCCTGGTAAGTTTATTGCTCTAAATACTCTTAGAAATTGGCGTAAAAAATGCCAGAAAGCTGTCTGCTATATTATCGAAATTTGGGAAGAACAAATACCTCAATGGAAACCAATTCTTGAACTATTTCAAGACTTCGATCATATTTATTTAGGACATAAAAATTCGGTGGAAGCAGTAGCAGAAATTACTGGTGTTCCCTGTACCTATTTACCCTTTGGTACAGACGCGATTAGATTTAGTCCCAACTCCATCACTTCCCCTCGCGGTATCGATGTAACTAATATCGGTCGTCGTTCGGTAGTCACCCATCAGGCTTTGCTAGATCGAATGGAGTTGGGCGACTTTTTCTACTACTACGATACTCCTAAAAATTTTCATATTCAAAACCCTCAAGAACACCGCAATCTTTTGGCTAACTTAGCTAAAAATAGTCGTTACTGGATTACCAATAATCCCAACTTCAATGACGATCCTCGTTCTAAAAAAGGTATTCAAAAAGAAATAGGCTACCGCATTTTTGAAGGCACTGCGGGAGGAGCGATCGCCATTGGCAATCAAACCGCCACCGAGGAATTTAATAAACATTTTGACTGGAAAGATTCTTTAATTTCCATCCCCGCCGATGCCAGCAACATCGCCGACATTATCGAAGAACTAGACGGTCAAAGCGATCGCATCGAACAAATTCGCCGTCATAATATTTCTAACTCACTCCTCAGACATGACTGGGTATACCGCTGGCGACATATCTTAGAAACTGCTGGGTTAGAAATTACTCCCGAAATACTGACGAGAGAACTTCAACTAAAGCAACTTGCCGAAAGGTTTTCTCCTATTCCTACTCTCTCCAAAAGTTAATCCGATGAAAGCACTTAAAACCGTAACCAAATCTAATTCAACTGTCGAACCAGATTGGTCAAGAGAAAAAATATCTCGCTGGTGGAGTCCTTCCGAACAGCTACTTAAATCGATTCGTAGTTATCAAAGTTGGCAACAAAGAAAAATTCTAGGATTTGCTTTTTCTAAAATCAACGTACTCGAACATCGGTTTTGGAGTGTGGTTACTGCTGCCGATATTCCGATTAATTCCCACCTTGGAGGAGGATTACTGTTGATTCACCCCAACGGCATTATTATCCATCCCGAAGCAACTATCGGCGTAAACTGCCTCATTTTTCAACAGGTAACAATTGTAGGTGGAGTCAAAATTGGCAGTCATGTAGATATAGGTGCAGGGGCAAAAATTATTCGTCCTGTAACTATTGGAGACTATGCCCAAATTGGTGCTAATGCCGTAGTAGTTAATGATGTTCCAATGGGGGCAACCGTGGTTGGAATACCTGCAAAAATAGTGGTTTAGTCATGACAATACTCAACAAAAGAGAACTCGGTTTGGTAGTTATTGGGCGCAACGAAGGAGATTTACTGCGTCAATGCTTATTATCTGCGATCGCCGTCGTGCCTTATATTGTCTATGTTGACTCTGGTTCGACTGACAACAGTGTTACCATGGCTCGATCTTTAGGGGTAGAAATAGTCGAACTCGATCTATCCCGACCCTTTACCGCAGGTCGTGCCAGGAATGAAGGTTTCTTTTATTTAACTGCCCAATATCCCCAAATTGAATTAGTTCAGTTTGTAGATGGAGACTGTGAAATTGTCGATGGGTGGCTAACAACTGCCCAAGAAACTCTAGAAGCTGAACCAAATATTGCGATCGCCTGTGGTCGTCGTCGGGAACGTTATCCAGATAAATTTATTTATAATCGACTGTGCGACCTTGAATGGGATACTCCTGTAGGTGAAATCAAAGCCTGTGGTGGCGATTTTATGGTGCGCGTAACGGCATTCCAATGGGTGGGGGGATTTAATCCTACTTTAATCGCTGGAGAAGAACCAGAACTATGTATCAGACTACGTCAACAGCATCGGCAAATTCTCCGTATCGACGCAGACATGACTCTACATGATGCTTGCATGACTACTATTGGTCAATGGTGGCAAAGAGCTGTGCGCGGTGGCTATGCTTATGCTGAAGGTTCTTGGCTTTATGGCAAAACTGCCGAACGTCATTGGGTAAAAGAAAGTCGTAGTATCTGGTTTTGGGGTTTAATTTTGCCCCTATTAATCGTAGTTTTGCTGCTACCCACTAACAATTTTAGTTTACTTTTGCTGGGCTTATATCCTCTGGTGATTTATCGCGTTTATCAGAGTTTAGATCGACAAATTGCTCGTAAAGATGCTTGGTCTTATGCTATCCACTGTATTTTGAGTAAATTTCCCCAAATCCAGGGACAAATTCGTTTTCATTGGGCAAGATTACAAGGAAAACGCAGTAACTTAATTGAATATAAAAGTACTATATATTAGTTTTATTGAGTTTTTCAAAATTTTTTTGAAAATAATTAATCTCTTTTTAAATAACGTCACAATTAGAAATGTTGTATATCACAGTATTGGACAGAGGGCATTGTTAGGGTGTGGGCGTTATAAGTAAAAGTAGAAAATATATGATTATTGCAGATAAGAAAAAAGCTATTTTTATTCACATAGAAAAAACTGGGGGTCGTAGTATAACTAAACTTTTAGCTCCTTATATTTCTGAAAAATATAGACAAAAAAACTCAAGAATGCCTGGTTCTGGAAGAGGTTGGGGCCCAACTTGGCATATTAATCCACAACATTCTAGATTCTCAGAATCTTTACCAATTCTAGACAATTTCAATATTAAACCCCAAGAATATTTTAAATTTGCGATAGTCAGAAATCCCTATAGTCGGTTATTATCAGTTTGGTTGAATAAGTACAGATCGCCAATGGACGTACACCAAACTATAACCAATAAATTAAGATTTCAAATTGCCAAACATACTGGGATTAAAAAGTTTCCTTCTCAGCATTTTTACGAAATTTATCCTGATGGTAGTTTTAAAAATTTTGTTCTTTTTATCGACTATATTGTAACTAATTACTCAACAGAAATTGCCAGAAGATATATCGGTGCAACTGATCAATATAGTTATATTGAAAACGATCGCAATCTTGAATTTGATTTGATTGGTAAATTAGAAAATATAAACTTAGATTTAGCAGCAATCAACGATCAATTGCAGTTAACTAAAGGTTATGAAATTCCCCATTTAAACAAAAATGACCAATCTAAAAACAAGAAAAAATTCTTAGAATTTTATGACGATGAATCAATTGAAATAGTCAACAGACTCTTTGTTAGAGACTTCAAGACTTTTGGTTACGAACGATTATCATCGGTTGCTGAATCTCAAGAAAGCCAACCCAAAATAGGAGAAAATATATCTTCGAGGGAAGAAAGTTTCCGTTAGGTTGCTTAATCTGTTTTTCTACAATACGACAATAAACCAGTTAAATTGGCATTAATTTAGCTGGTTAGTTATTATTTGTGTTCAAATAGTCAAAACTAAGGATTTTTTTCTATTATTAACGATGTTTATTGCCCATCCTTGGAACTCCCCAGGTAGGATTTGAACCTACGACCAATCGATTAACAGTCGATCGCTCTACCACTGAGCTACTGAGGATTGCTTAACTAACCTTTGTAATAATAACCAAAACCAAAACAATTAGCAAGTATTTTGAAAAATATTTTTCCCCCCTGCCAATTCACTAGATACTAAGGATATCCTAGAGATAAAGTGAACCTTAGGTGGGACATTTCTCCTCATGCTTGTTAACCGCTATCAAACCGTCTATCTTTCCTTCATTTCTACAGACTTACCAGTCTGGAATGTAATTGAAGCCAAAGCATCTCTGTATCAAAAAGATCGAGAAAAATTCCATTTATTACTCAATCAGCAAAACTTACCTCGTTCGATATGTCCCGATCTTGCGGAAAAATGCGATCGCGGACTATTTTGGCTGGAAATTACGCCTTACCGAGTAATGATGACGATGCAAAGTAATAATCAACTCAGTTATCGACACTTTTGGGAAAGGGGAATATATGGAGTAAGTCGATATTGTCTTAACACTGCACCCGATCTTCCTAGTCAATCTTTACGATTTCGCAATTTTACGCGCTATCTCAAAGTAGAACAAGATATTATCCCGCGAAATGTCCGTATTGAGTATGAGATGTGGTCGCATAATGTTCAGTTGGGATCTTATATCCTTCATTTAGATATTGATACTTAAGTTGATCCCAAAATTGATAATTCTTCTTGGTTTGGCTTTTCTAAAAATTATCTATACTTTGGGGGTAAACTACAGTCGAAAGCATTTACAATCAAAAATTAAATATCTTTAAAATCAATCTTTAAAATCAATCTTTAAAACCGCGCTATGGATACTCAGCTAATAGTAGAGAAAAAAGTAGTTGTTTTTGTTTCTCAACCTAATTACGAACCAGCACAACGGCTTATCGATCTACTTCAAGCTGATATTGGTTTGTTTAAAGTAGTTGAGATAGACGACCTAGATAATAGCAAAGCTGATTTTGAAGATAGTTATACGGCGGTGATGTTTATCACTCCCGCTGACTTTCCTAAAGCACTGTATCTTAGCAATGCTGCGGTTGAAATTGTACGGGAATTTAATCTAAAACAACTAATCTGGATTGCGCCCAGTGCAGAAAGAAGCAGTGGTTTAGAGCAAGCATTGTCTAGAGCAGCAGAAATCATCAAAAACTCTGGCTTGGAAACGATAATTCTGCGTCATGCGCCTATATTCTCAGATTTGCTAAATTTTCAAAAAGAAATCAAATTTCGTCGCACCCTTTCCTTACCCCTAGAAAATAATTCTCTTCCCTGGGTTGCCCCAGAAGATATTGCAGAGGGAATATATAAGTGGCTTGCGGGAACTAATCGAGCTAAACCTCCCAAAGTATTGACGGGTAGAAGTCAGTTAGGGGGAATCGATCTGGCTCAAGAAATCTCTACGGTATTAGAACGCAATTTAGATGGAATTGGTTTTGCCAGACGTTGTTTTAAGGCGATCGATACTAACAATAGTGGCGATCTCGATCGCGATGAGATGTTTGCTTATTTAGAACAGCTAGCCTATAGCCAAGAAGAAGCAGAAGAGTTGATCGAACAAGCAGATACTAACCAAGACGGTTCGATTGATTTTGATGAATTTGTGGCGGGTTTGGGACGGCATTTAGACAAAATTTTGGCAGATTTGCCCCGACAAGTGCAATATGTTAACGTTCCTCCCTCTACCGTACTCTACGACCTACAAACTAGGGGATTGGACGAACAAAGTGTACGAGCTTGGTTGGCTTTAATTCATAGCTATCACAATGCAGAATTGGCGATCGATAAATCTTGTACAGAATGGTTGGGAAGAGGTTCTACTTCTTTTGGTAGTTGGCTGGAAAATCATGTTTTAAATTTCGTTAATGTCTATATTCTTCCTTCGAGGGGGATTTTAACCATTAGCGAGGGAACTTTAGCAGGAAAACCCGCTTTAACTACCCGCATGTTGCAAAGCGACGATCGCCTTTTAGTGGGAGTACGAACTTTAGATAATCGCTCTGTAGAGTGGAAATGGGAAAATAGGGATACCAATGATATTGAGTTGGTGAAATATGAAACAGATCGGGGAGGACAGCGTACTCTTCGGTTTAAAGACGACCAATTAGTGGGGATGTCGGTACAGGGTACGTGGTTGGGCAGAAAGTTGGCTAACAATTTGATGTTTAAGCAAGAATCTCTCCCTCGCTGGCAGATTAACCTCTTTCGAGAGTTAGGAGAATTACAAATTGAAGAGGTAAACAATCTTGTCGATCCAGATAGTATTGTTTGTAACTGTACCCAAACTACTTGCGGTCAATTACAAGAAATGATTGCAGGAGGGTTGGATACCCTAGAGAAAATTGCCGAAGCGACCCAAATTACCATGATCTGTGGCGGTTGTCAGCCTTTGGTAGAAGAAATGTTGGGTTCGGCTAATCTGGATGTAGCAGAGATGATGTTCAAGCAAGATCTGGGACGGGGTATTTTCCGCTTCCAATTTCGTCCCGTCAACGAACCTGTGATCTCTTATCTACCAGGACAGCATCTTTTGATTCAAGGGCGAGTTGATGGAGTGTGGGTAACTAGAGCCTATACTTTATCTTCTAACGCGGATCAAAATAGAATTTATGAAATTACCGTCAAGCGGGAAGAAATGGGGTTATTTTCCCGTTGGCTGTGCGATCGCGCGGACAAACATGCTCTATTTCGTATTTCCCAACCTCGCGGAGAATATATCCTCGAAAACGAGCCAGAAGTTTACTTTTTTGCAGGGGGAATTGGCGTTACTCCCGCTATATCGATGATGCGTACTCTAGCTAGCAGAAAAGATCAGCGTCCTTTTTATTTAGATTGGTCTGCACCCCAACCCCAAGACTTTGTTTTTCAGAAGGAACTAAATTTTATTCAAAGGAAATTTCCTAACTTTAAGGTTAAGTTGACTTCTACTCGTACTGAGGGAAGATTAACCACCGAAAAAATACAAGAGAATTATAGCTATAAAGAAGGTGCGGTAGCCTTTCTCTGTGGTCCTCAAGTCTATATGGATGCAGTGCGATCGCATTTATTAGAAGCGGGATGGGCTGACGATGCTATTCGCCAGGAATTGTTCTCTTCCAAACTAGATGAAGAAGGAAATGCAGAACCTCCCAAACGAGCTGCGGTACAGGTAGCAGGAGGAATCAAGGGTATTGAAAGCTATAGCTTTGATGTCCAGCCTGTAGGAGAAGTTGCTAAGGAAGCAGAAGCCTATCTCAAGCAGTGTTATGTCGAGAGGGGACTACCTGAAGTCTTTTTACCCCGTTGGCAGGAAGTACGAGAAGAAATTGCCAAAACAGGCAAATACGAACATACTCTAGACGAATTGAGTTATGGTGCGCGGTTAGCTTGGCGCAATAGCAGTCGTTGTGTCGGGCGATATTTTTGGCAAAGTCTCCAGATCAGAGATATGCGTCATTTGGAGACGGAAGAAGAGATGTATGGTGCAATAGTCGATCATATTAAGATCGCAACTAATAAAGGGGATTTGCGAGCGTTGATGACGGCATTTAAACCCGATGGTAGAAGATTGTGGAACGCTCAATTATTGCGCTATGCAGGATATAAACAAGAAGATGGAATGGTTTTGGGCGACCCTGCTAACGTCGAATTTACCGAACAAGCTTTAGAATTAGGGTGGAAACCCCCCGCTAACCCTACTCCGTTTGATTATTTACCTTTAGTAATTCAGCTACCAGGAAAAGAGCCTAAATGGTTCGATATTCCTCCAGAAATTATTCTAGATGTCAAGATCGTTCATCCTGATTATGAATGGTTTGAGGAATTAGGCTTAAAATGGTATGCTCTCCCCGCAGTATGTAATATGTCCCTAGATTTGGGTGGGGTGCAATATACCTGTACGCCCTTTAATGGTTTTTATATGGGTACGGAAATAGGCGGGCGCAACTTTAGCGATACCTATCGTTATAATAAACTACCCGCGATCGCGAAGAAGATGGGTTTAGACTGTAGCAGCAACGATACTCTATGGAAAGATCGAGCTTTAATTGAATTGAATGTTGCCGTGTTGCACTCTTTTAAAGAACAAGGTGTAAGATTGATCGACCATCACTCCATGACTGACTATTTCATGGAATTTATGGCAGACGAACAAAAATGTCAGCGTCCCATTCATGCAGACTGGGGTTGGATCGTACCCCCTATATCTGGCTCTTTGACTCCCGTCTATCCTCTTGAATTTGAAAACCGCATTCTCAAGCCGAATTATTTTTATATGTCTGATGCTTGGAAATCGGGGGAAACATCGAAAGGGAAATGTCCTTTCGCTCCCTCGGGGAATGATGACTAATCAAACTTTTCTTTAATATTTAACGAAAATGTTGAAGTTTAAGTCCCGTTAGGGGGAAGGTAAGATAACTTGAGCGACGAACCGAACCACATTGCGATCGCCTAACTTCCTCCACAATTTCTCGAACCTTCAACAATTCTTTCCCCTGTATTATTGGTACGATATGCCGTGAGAATGATATTCCCCGATTTAGCTACCCGAACTCCTCTGGCTGGTTGTATTTTACCTTGGGCTGTTTCTATGGGTGCGGGAATGGCTGTAGTAGGATGGTTTTTCCCGTTAACGGAAACATTGAGAGAATTCAAAGGTAATGCAGGATCGGGTAGAATTCCGCCTTTGCCATTAATATTCAGTCCATTTTTGGCTGCTGCTTCTCGATTTGCTTCGCAAGCTTGTTGTGTTGTAGATTCTGGAACGACTATATCGCTAGGCAATTCTGTAGTTCCCCTAATTGGATCGACATTATTGGTATTAATCGCAATGTTCCCTGCCACATCCCCACTAACATCAATATCGTTGCTATTATTAACCAGAAAATTATTCCCTCCATCAATGGCATTTCTGGGTTGCAAGCCAAAAATTTGCTCGACATCCAGATTAATATTACCTCCAGATCCCGCCTCCGCAGTAGCTATCAAATCGTTACCATTACCACTACTAGGAAATGCCACCACAAACCGCGCATCAATATTTAAGTTCCCGCCATCGGCGTTATTAAAAGCCCTAGCAGAAATAAAGCTATTGTTTCTTAAAGTAATATCTTCGGCAACTTGTAGATCTATATTTGCACCTTCTCCAAGTTCTGATTGAGTAGCAGCCTCGATCCTGCCTTCTGTGTCTAGATTGATTGAATTGGCTTGTATATTTATATTTCCAGGTTGTCCTGTTCCTGGTGAAAAGCTGGAATTTTCAGAAGTGGGGAAATTACTAGCTGAAATTGCTGCTCCATCTTGAATATTTAATTCGTTAGTATTTATACTGATCGCCCCACCATCACCACTTCCTACAGCAATAGCTGCTAAACCTCCAACATTATCTTCTGTAGCACCGCTTAGTTCTATTGATTCTTGAGCATTGATAGTTAAATTACCTGCATTACCAATACTTGCAGTATTAGCAGTGATCTGAGAGGCTTCGCTAAGAACTAATCTATTAGTTTCAATAGTTATATCTCCTCCTTGTCCTGATGGCTCAGAACCAAGAAATGGGCGCACTTGAGCATCGATGAAACTTCCTTCTCTAATTTCGATTAAATCCGCAGTAATGTTAATATCTCCAGCATCACCATCACCACTTAAATTAGATGTATCAATAGCAACCCCACTATCAATAATCGACAATGAAGAGGTATTGATTTCAATATTCCCTCCAGTTCCATTTCCACTGAAGATAGATGTAGAAATATTAGATCCACTATTTATAATCGACAAAGAAGTGGTATTGATTTCAATATCTCCTCCAGTTCCATTTCCCCCCAAGTCTATTTCCGCGAGGATTTTTCCTCCTGAATCTAGTAAAACTTGGTCTTGCGCCTCGATCATAATATTACCTGCGTTTCCAGTACCAAAAGTAGAAGTACTTACCCTACCTAGATTAGTTAAAGATAAAGAATCAGTGGTAATATTCACTTGACCTGCATTCCCTTGGGCAAAAAGGACTTCATTAGATATTTGGCTAAAAAAGCCATCTACAGTGATATTTCCTGCGGTAATATTTATATCTCCTGAATTTCCTGTAATTTCGAGATTCTCTACACCAAAATTACCTGGAGAGCCAACATTAGCAGAAATTTGCCCTCCTTCAGACAGAAAAAGATTTTGAGTTGCGATATTTATATCACCTGTGTCCCCTTCACCGACTGCTTCAGTAATAATTGAACTAGGAAACCTATCACTTCTTTCAATAGAGATGGAATCGCTAACATTAATATTTATGTCTCCACTGTTTCCTTGTCCAAATACTCTTCCAGTTATACTTGCTCCATCTGTGATAAAAAGATTTTGAGCCGTAAGATTTATATTTCCAGTGTTACCAACTGCTTCAGGATTAATTGCACTTAAAATACCACTTTGTCTGGAATCTCTAATGCCGTCAAAAGTAATATTTTCTGTAGCGGTTAAGGTTATATCCCCAGTCTCACCTTGATTTGCAATTGCACTAAAGATTCCACCACCATTAAGAAAAGAAATATTCTTTGCTGTAATTTCTATCTTGCTCGCATTTCCAACAGCTTCGGCAAAAACAGCAGTACTAATAGAAGCGTTATCACTATTAGTACCATCTAAAACAACATTATCTGTGGCATCTATAACTACGTCTCCACCTTGAACATTAATAGAATCACTACTAGTACCACTAAGCTTAGACGCACCTAGTTTAGGTTATAATCAGGGAAAAAAAAGAGCGATC
>NZ_JADWDC010000059.1 GCF_020640915.1 Waterburya agarophytonicola KI4
ACTTAATTATCTTGAATTACTTCATGTTGCATTCTGACGTGCGGAAGGTGGGATATAATTCTGTATCTGGTTGTCCTCCTACTACCTTTCTGATTCTTTTCCATCTCATTCCCAGACATTTTAAAACTCTTTTATAGTAAACAAGAGAATATGCGATCGCGCTCAATTATTACAAAGAGTGCTGGACTAAAAATAATTTCTTTTACAGAAGTTAAGTAAACATTGCTTTTCGCATCACAAAAGCCACCAAACTAACAGCGCAGACTACCGCTATTTGTCCTGGAAAGGGTTGTAGAGAATAAACTACTATTCCTTGCCAGAGAGAATCAATACTAGACCCCAAGCCAGTTGTAAGATACATTCCGACTAAATAAATTAGTCCTACAAGATGAATCCCTAGCAAGCCAACCAAACAACTAGCAATTAAAGAGGAGAATTTAACTAAAGTTTGAAATGCCAACCAACCGCAAAGCCAAGCACCAACAATAAAACCGATCAGATAGCCAAAATTGGGCTGTTGTAAATACTCTAAACCCCCTCCGCGATCGAAGACAGGCAATCCAGTCAGACCTAATAAGACATAAGCAATTTGGGATAACAAAGCTGCATTCTTACCTCCCAAGCAAGCAGTCAATAACACCGCACCAACTTGATAACTTACCCCCAATGTTTGAATGCCAAACCCATCACCAAACCAAGACCAAGGCGCAGCAAAACTAGAGGCTGGAAGAAAAGTCCCTGCAACAGTCAAGATTAAGCCCATAGCTGCCCAAAGTAATATTTCTGGGACTGGAGGAGTGTAGGCGCGATTTGGTCTGTCTAGTCTAAGATCTAATTGCTCTCGTAGCCATTTGTTTTCTTGGTGTAGAGTATCTAAATTTTGCTGTTTTTGTTGTAAAAGTTGCTGTAATCGCTCGATAATAGCTTTTACGGTGTTGGGAGTAATTCCCCATTCATAATCGCTGATATCTGAGTTGGGTTTGGGTAGTTGTTTTAGATTAGTCATAGACTAAAGCTGTTGAGGGCATTTTACAGTGTAGCTTTAGATTATAAAATTGGTTGAATAAAAATTAATAACCAGTAATGCCAATACCATTAGTAGTAAATTCAGCTACGGTTTTTTCTGACAATTCATGGGTAGCCATAGCATTTAAAATTGACATGGGTACAGTCAAATGATCTGCCCCTGCTTGTAATGTAGCTGCTACTTCTTCAGGAGATTTGAGACTAGCTGCGAGGATTTCTGTTTTACTATCCTTTAAAATCTCAGACATCTCCCTCACCAAAGCTAAACCATCGCCTAAAAGTCTCGTAGCACGGTTAACGTAGGCGATCGCATATTTTGCTCCAGCTTCTGATGCGATCGCAGCTTGAGCGGGACTATAAATAGCAGTAACAGAACAGTTTATGGATGATGAAAGATGGGCTGTCACTCGAAAACCTAACTCTGTAGCGGGTATTTTTAACACAATTTTATCGCCAATAATTTCACGAGCTTTGCTAGCTTCCGCCACCATCCCTGGAAAATCCCTAGCACACAACTGATAATATAATTCTCCTGGGCAAATAGCGGTCAATTGTTTTAGACAAACTTCGGGAGAAAGGTTAACTTTATTCAATAAAGTAGGATTAGTCGTAACTCCCTTGACCCAACCCATGGCTACAGCACTTTCAACTTCTTCTATGAATGCCGAGTCTAAATAAATCATGTTGATTAATATCAGTACGAAATGAGTAAAATAATTTCTCAGTTTTGATTGAAGTAAACTAAAGACAATAAATAAAAGATTATTATATGGTGTTAAGCAGCCAAAGCGAATTAAAAGCTCGTAACATATATATTTTGGGGAATGATTATAGGAGACCATTGCACACATGGGAAAAGTAGTCGGCATAGATTTGGGAACAACTAATTCTGTCGTAGCGGTAATGGAGGGGGGAAAACCTATTGTCATTGCCAATTCAGAAGGAATGCGAACTACTCCCTCTGTAGTTGGCTTCAACAAAGATGGAGAATTGGTAGTCGGACAATTGGCAAGACGACAAAGCGTCTTAAATCCAGAAAATACCTTTTATGGTGTTAAAAGATTTATGGGTCGTCAATATGCCGAACTCCAGCCAGAATCAAAACGAGTCCCTTATACGATCAAACGGGATGAGTTGGGTAACATCAAGATTCGCTGTCCCAAATTAAAAAAAGAATTTGCTCCCGAAGAAGTCTCGGCAATGATTTTGCGCAAGCTAGCCGAAGAAGCGGAGCGTTATTTAGGAGAAGAAATTACAGGGGCAGTAATTACCGTGCCTGCCTATTTTAATGACTCTCAACGTCAAGCTACTAGAGATGCAGGGCGTATTGCAGGGCTAGATGTATTAAGAATTATCAACGAACCCACCGCAGCAGCTTTAGCTTACGGTTTGGATCAGCGTCGCCCTCAAACTATTATGGTGTTTGACTTGGGCGGGGGAACATTTGATGTTTCTGTCTTGGATATTGGAGAGGGAGTATTTGAAGTCAGATCCACTAGTGGTGATACTCAACTAGGAGGAAATGATTTCGATCGCCGTATTGTAGACTGGTTGGCAGAAGAATTTCTCAAACAAGAAGATATTGACCTGAGAAAAAGCGATCGCCAAGCACTACAAAGACTGACCGAAGCAGCCGAGAAAGCCAAAATAGAGCTATCTAAGTTATCTGTTACAGAAATTAATTTGCCATTTATCACTGCTGACGAAAATGGGCCTAAACATATTGAAATGAAGCTCAATCGAGCTAAATTTGAAGAACTATGCGGGGATTTGGTTAGTCGTCTGCGTCGTCCCCTCAAACGAGCTATTTCTGACGCAGGCTTGGGACCAATGGATATTGATGAAGTAGTATTAGTGGGCGGTTCGACTCGTATCCCGATGGTGCAAGAACTCGTCCGCAGCTATATCGACCTCGAACCCAATCAAAATGTCAATCCCGATGAAGTTGTAGCCATTGGTGCAGCTATCCAATCAGGTATTATGACCAATGAAGTTAAGGATATTCTGCTATTAGATGTCACCCCCCTTTCTTTGGGGTTGGAAGCTATTGGTGGATTGATGAACAAATTGTTACCCCGCAACACTACTATTCCCGTCCGTCGTTCGGATGTCTATTCCACAGGAGAAAACAACCAAACCGTGGTCGAAATTCACGTCCTCCAAGGGGAAAGAGAAATGGCTAACGGCAACAAATCTTTGGGTCGATTTAAACTTACGGGAATTCCCCCCGCACCTAGAGGCGTACCTCAAATACAGGTGTCTTTTGACATTGATGCTAATGGTATTTTGCAAGTTACTGCTAGAGATAAAACTACTGGCAGAGAACAAGGTATTACCGTATCGGGGGCTTCTACCCTAAGTGATTCGGAAATTAATCGGATGATCTCTGAGGCAGAGAAATTTGCCGAAGAAGACCGCGCCAGAAGGGAAAGAGTAGAAAAACGCAATCGTGCCAAGGCATTGACCGATCAAGCACAACGCAAACTAAAAGAAGTAACCTTGGATTTTGGCAGCCAGTTTGCTAGTTACTATCGTCGTCGCATAGATGTATTGTGCGAAGAAATTCTCAAAAGTCTCGAACAAGATGACGAACGTACTTTAGATCGCTCCGAAGCAGATTTGCAAGACACTCTCTACGAATTAAATCGCGAAGTTAGACTGCAATATGATAATGATGAAGACGATACTTTCTTGGGTGCAGTTCGCAAAACCTTCTTAGGAGATGATGACGATTATGTGACGGACGACTATTCCTACGATCCTCGTCAAACTGATTACTACGGTGCTAGCAGTCGCGATCCTTACCGTAATCCTCCTGGGCGTAGTGGCAATCTTTCTACAGGATACAACGACTACGACAACGGTTATGGTGCGGGTGCGGGGGGTTATCGCGACGAACCGAACCGCTTTAATAACAGCGGTTGGGATGATGGTTACGACCAAAGAGGTCGTCAATCCCGTCGTTCTGATCGCGGATACAATGATTATGACGATTCTAGTAGAGATTTAGGCGATCGCAATCGTCGTCCTGGTTATAACGATCCCTATAGCAATCCCGATGCACCATCGTTCTCTCCTCCCAGAAGAGAACCCCCCAGAAACTCTCGGCTTGGTCGAGACGACTACCCACCCCAAGACCGTTACAGTGGTCGTAATCCCTCCCGTAATCCTCCCCCTGAAAATGATTGGGATGATGATGATGATGAATGGTTCTAATTGATTGATAATTGATAATTGATAATTGAGAAAATTAAGATATGCCACAAGTGCGTAACTATTATGAAATGTTGGGCGTTGATAAAAATGCCCCAAGTAATGAAATTAAGAAAGCTTACCGCACCTTAGCCATTAAATATCATCCCGATCGCAATTTGGGAAATAAAGCTGCTGAAGAAAAGTTCAAAGATATCAATGAAGCCTACGAGGTCTTATCCGACCAAACTAGGCGCGTGCAGTATGATAGCTCGATCAAGCCGAAGAGTTTTTTTAGGCGAGATAGTCCTAATAACAGTACTCGCCCTGGAACAGGAGGACGTACTCGTCCCAATAGTGTAGCTACTGATGATTTTCGTCCTGGTAGGACGAAAGTACAGAGAGAAATCCCCCAACGTCGGGATATTGAAGCAAAATTAACTCTTGGCTTAGATGAAGCCTATCGCGGGGGGAAACGCAAAATTCGCCTAGAAGACGGCAGATCTTTAGAGGTGGATATGCCTCCAGGAATGTTTAACGGGCAGCGTATACGTTTAAAAGGACAAGGGATTCAAGGAGGAGACTTGTATCTCAAGATTACCGTAGCGCGCCATCCTTTCTTTGAAATTCAAGGGAGTAATATCTACTGTCAGATTCCCATAACTCCCTCTGAAGCAATTTTGGGTAGCGCGATCGAAGTTCCCACCATTGACGGTTTGGTTAAAGTCACAGTACCTAACGGAGTGCGATCGGGTCAAAGGTTGCGCTTGGCGAACAAGGGTTATTTTGATAAATCTCGCAATAGAGGCGATCAATTAGTAGAAATTTTAATTGTTACTCCCAAAGAAATTACGGCAGAAGAAAAAGAATTATATGAAAAGTTACAAAAATTAGAACAATTTAATCCTCGCCAAAATATTATTAAAAATTTATAGTTTATGCTGGCCGTTAATTATAAATTTAAAAATTAGTAATCTTAACTAATTGCCAACTCAACAAAATAATATACAAAACTCAATAAATAGTATTTCATAATGTTAGTATCCTATTAAGATTTATTGCCGACAAACTCTTCTAATCATGCTCTTTGACTTGACCCTAAGCCAGTCAAGCCAAGGTTTTGACAAACTAAAATACTAGAATTATTTAGCAAAATTGACCCTCCCCCTTACGAGCCTATTTCTGGGACAATCAAAACCAAGTTTGACAAAACCATATCGTTATTTTCTATCCAAATATCTGAATCAATAGCGTCAATTTAATTTTAGGAGAGAAGACCCATGAAATTAGCCTATTGGATGTATGCTGGTCCCGCACATATCGGTACTTTACGCATTGCCAGTTCCTTTAAAAATGTCCATGCCATTATGCACGCCCCTTTGGGAGATGATTACTTTAATGTCATGCGATCGATGTTAGAAAGGGAAAGGGATTTTACTCCCGTGACCGCTAGTATTGTCGATCGCAATGTATTAGCGCGGGGTTCCCAAGAAAAAGTAATTGATAATATTACTCGCAAGGATAAAGAAGAAAATCCAGACCTAATCGTTCTCACTCCCACCTGTACTTCCAGTATTTTGCAGGAAGATCTAGAAAACTTTGTTACTCGCGCCTCAATGGATACGAAGGGCGATGTCTTATTAGCGGATGTAAATCACTATCGCTACAACGAGCTACAAGCAGCAGACCGCACTCTACATCAAACAGTTAAATTCTATCTAGACAAAGCAAAGAAAAAAGACGAATTACCCACAGATAAAACTGAAATACCTTCGGTCAATATTATTGGGATCTCTACTCTGGGCTTCCACAACCAACACGACTGCACTGAATTAAAACGCCTAATGGCAGAATTGGGTATTGCGGTCAATGAAGTAATTCCTGATGGTGCTTCAGTACACAACCTGAAAAATCTTCCCCGTGCTTGGTTCAATCTAGTTCCCTATCGTGAATTGGGCATGATGACCGCAGAATATTTGAAATCTGAGTTTGATATGCCTTATGTAGATATTACGCCTATGGGTGTGGTAGAAACTGCAAGATGTATCCGCAAGATTCAACAAGTAATTAACGCCCAGGGTGCAGAGGTAGATTACGAAAAATATATTAATAACCAAACTCTCTATGTATCCCAAGCTGCTTGGTTTTCCCGTTCCATTGACTGTCAAAACTTAACAGGTAAAAAAGCAGTTGTATTTGGCGACAATACCCACGCTGTAGCCATGACTAAAATTCTCGCTAGAGAAATGGGAATTCATGTCGTCCTAGCAGGAACATATTGTAAATACGATTCAGACTGGTTTAGAGAACAAGTTAGCGAATATTGCGATGAAGTTCTGATCAGTGAGGACAACGCAGAAATTGGTGATGCGATCGCTCGTCACGAACCTTCTGCTATCTTTGGTACGCAAATGGAACGCCACGTTGGCAAGCGTTTGGATATTCCTTGCGGTGTAATTGCTGCACCGATCCATATTCAAAATTTCCCTATTGGTTACAAGCCTTTCATGGGTTACGAAGGTACAAACCAAATTGCCGATTTGGTCTACAATTCCTTCACTTTGGGCATGGAAGATCACTTACTAGAAATCTTTGGCGGACACGATACTAAAGAAGTCATCACTAAAGGTATCTCTGCTGGATCTGACTTGAGTTGGGATAAAGAAGCTACAGGAGAATTAGGCAAAATTCCTGGTTTTGTCCGTGGAAAAGTCAAACGCAATACGGAAAAGTTTGCTCGCGAACGTGGTTTTGCTGTAATTACTCTAGAAGTAATGTACGCAGCCAAAGAATCTGTTGGTGCGTAAATCAACGGACAATTGGTAACAGCTAACTTTGAATAGTTGTAAGAGGAAGAGGTGGATAATTAATTACTTATCCACTTTTAAACCCTGTCCCCTTGAAAAACAAAAGTTTTAATTACCAAGGCTTTAAGTTGTTGTAGCTTGAATTTCTGCTTCAGTTATCTCTCTCAGTCTTACCTCATCTCTTTGAGGATCGGCACGAGTTACCTTCATCTCCAAACGCTCTCCCAAAGTAACGGGGCGATCGAAACGGTGGGGTAATTCCATTCCCAGATCTTCAATCAAAATTAAACCCAAATTTTCATCCTCTCGTAGCCAGCGCAAGACCAATACATCCCAAACACATTCAGCGTTACGTCTTAAATATTCCAAACCCCAATAACGATTGGTTTGACGCTCGACTAAAGTCGCTTCGTAAGAAGAACTACTCACGCTGTAGACAATCTCTTGAAGTTCTTCGCGGGAAAAAGGCAGTTCGTTACCTCGCAAATGAGCTTTGATCTGAAAATGAGATAACAAGTCCGTATAACGACGGATCGGGGATGTTACCTGGACATAGCTGTCTAAACCCAAGCTAGCATGACGAATGGGAGACATGCTCATTTCACTACGGGGCATACAGCTACGTATGGCACAAAAGCGGGTAGGTCCTACGGGCAACTGGAGCAATTCTTCTTCTGATGGTAGTTCTGGTTGGGGTTGACCCCTGTAGGGGAGAGGCAAATTATGTTCAGTACCGTATGCACCCCCAATTTGACCCGCGAGGATCATCATTTCGGCAACTAATTGGCGAGAGGGAGAACTATCAATTAATTCAATAGTTACTTCTTCATTATCTTTGACTTTGATCGTTGACTCGGGCATCTTGATTTGGATTGCACCTTGTTCTTTACGCCAATTTCTTCGTAGATAAGAAAATTTAGCCAAGTCGGGAATCTCGGGTTCGTTTTGAATTCCTAAATGCAACATCTCATCCACATCATCATAGGTAAGACGATAGGTAGGCTTGATTAAGCTAGAATGAATTTCGTATTCTTTGACTCCTCCAGTTTCATCTAAAATGACCCCGAAACTAAGAGCAGAACAAACTTTCCCTTCTACCAGACTCATCGGCCCTGTGGCTAATTCTGTAGGGAACATGGAAACCATTCCCGTAGGAAGATAGATACTAGTACTACGGCGACGGGCTTCTAAATCTAATTCGTCTTCTGGATCGACTATACGGGTGGGATCGGCGATGTGAATCCAGAGTTTGATCGTGCCATCTTTTAAATATTCAACGCTCAAACCATCGTCAATTTCGGTAGTACTTTCATCATCAATAGTACAAACTTTGAGATGGGTTAAATCCAAACGGTTTTCATCAGCGTCGGCAGGATCGGATTGAAGGCGAGGTTGCACCACATCAAGCACCTTTTTAGAAAAGTTTACAGGATAGGAACTGCGACGTAAAAACAGGTTTTCGTGTTTACTCCACCATCCTATATCTACTAAGAGATCGAAAGCTGCTCGATCGTCAAAGTTTTTGCCTATTTCTTTGAGCATCTCTGGGGCGGCTTTGGAAGTTCCTTCCATACCCAAAGCTAGCTTTTCGATGGATTCTAAGCGCAAGCGATCGCTTTCACTCCATTCAATGCTTTCTCCTGCCAGAGCCTGTTTAATATGCTCGATAAATTCGGTTTTTTCTCGTTCTTTCTGTAATTGAACTTCTAGCTGATGCTGGATTTCTGCTACTTGGTTGGCAGACCGTGGTTCGTAGCGATCACCTTTGCGTTTGAAGTATGTTTTATCTTGACTTAAAAGACAGTGAGCTGCATAACAAAGGGCAGGACTGGCATCTGAAAATAGTAATTCCGCCATCTGTTGCGGAGTCGTACTTTCTTCGTCTTCAATCAATATTTCCCACGCGGTTTCTAAACTGTCAGGGTCTGTATATGGTTCTACTTCTGCTAAAAAGCTGGCGATCTCCGAAGGTTGATAGAGAACGCCTTCCACTGTATATTCAACTCGTTGAGGGCGTATTTTATGGGATTGCCCTCCTGCGTCAATAACGATCCAGTCTTTCTTACCTTCTGGTCGTTCGGCAACTGCAAGACGACGTTCTCCTTGCACTCTGAATTCAATCAGCTTTCCTTGTTCCACCAGCTTTGCGCTCTTTAGTTTTGCTTACAACACTATTTTACAGTTTACTCTTGGAGTAAAGAATAGTTTTGCTTTAGCCTTCTTTATTGACAAAGGGGAGAATAGCGATCGCTCTGGCTCTTTTTACTGCCACAGTCAAATCTCTTTGTTGTTGTGCGGTTAGCCCCGTAATACGACGGGGTAAAATTTTGCCTCTTTCGGTAATAAATTTACGCAGCAATTCTACATCTTTGTAATCGATAGGATCGCTGGGTTTAATTGGGGAAAGACGTTTGCGGTAGTATGCCATGATTTTTTGGTAAGGTTTTCAAGTTTTCTATGTTCGAGAAATTAAATAGCAACTATTTGATTTCTTTGTGGACGGTATGACCGTTGCAATGAGTACAGAATTTCTTTAGTTCCATTCTGCCTGTGGTATTACGACGATTCTTGGTGCTAGTGTATCTAGATACACCAGGGGAACGCTTGTTAGTGTTGCTGCGACACTCCGTGCATTCGAGGGTGATAATGATGCGAACGCCTTTCTTGCTTGCCATGGTTATATGTTTGCTTACTTAGCTATTATGAATACGTTTACTTAATATAGACACGCAGCTTACTATTTTCGCATACTACGCTGAATTTGACCAAAGATTTTTTTAAGTCGTAAGTCGAGAGAAAATCCTCGCTTAGTTTGGATCGTAAAGGTTTGAGCAATGCGATCGTGACCTGCTAGGTTGGTTTCTTCGTCAATCAGTGCTAAAGAACAGTCTATTGCTAAAGGACTGAGTAACAATAACATAGATAAACCACTGCTGAAATTCTGCAATCCTGCGATCGCTAAAGCCGAACCAATTCCTACCATCAATTCTCTTTTCCCTAAACTTAATAAGTCAGGGAGTCGATTATAACGCGGGTCAATTATTTTAATATCAAACAACCAATTACCCAAGCTTTGTCCCTGATTTTTCTCTACAATTAGCACCCGTAAAATCCACCAGCAGGGCAGAAATACCAACCACTGAACTATGAGGTTAGTCGCAAAAAAAGAGCTAATAAACCAAACGCTTAAGAAATCTACTATAAACGCCCACCCTCGTCTATCTAGAGGGACTTTGGGGTATTTTCGATAATTTGCGGGGGAAAGTCGATAATCGTCGTCGTACATGATTAATTTAGCTAGTTCTTTTAAAGGCAAGCTTTTCTATTCATTTTATCTTGCAAAAATTATTTATTTATTTTTAGATTTTATAATGCAAAACAAATAACCAAATAAATAAATCAATCAATTTAGATGCGAGCTTTTGTTACTGGCGGAACGGGTTTTGTTGGCGCCAATTTAATTAGATTATTGTTGCAACAAGGATATCAAGTTAAAGCTTTAGTTAGAGCTAATAGTTGTTTGGTTAATTTAAAAGATCTAGACATAGAAATCGTTCGAGGAGATTTAAACCAAGAAGATTTAGCCCTACAAATGAAAGGATGCCAAGTCTTATTTCACGTTGCAGCGCAATATTCTCTGTGGAAAAAAGATCGAGATACGCTTTATCTCAATAATGTTTTGGGAACGAGAAATATCTTAAATTGCGCCCGTCAAGCAGGAATAGAACGTACCATATATACAAGTTCGGTGGCAGCTATGGGAGTCAGACAAGATAGTTTGCCCGCAGATGAAACCTATCAAAGTCCTGTATCAAAACTGATAGGGGATTATAAAAAATCCAAATACTATGGCGAACAAGAAGCCGTAAAAGCTATTAAAACAGGACAAGATATTGTAATTGTTAATCCTAGTACTCCTATCGGTGCGTGGGATATAAAACCTACTCCCACGGGAGAAATTATCGTGCGTTTTCTACAACGTAAAATGCCTTTTTATATTGATACGGGATTAAATTTAATTGATGTAGAAGATGTGGCGTGGGGTCATGTTTTAGCATTAAAACAAGGCAAAACAGGCGATCGCTATATTCTGGGCAATCAAAATCTTACCTTCGCTCAATTGTTAGGCAAACTAGAACAAATTACAGGTTTACCCGCACCACAAAAGACAATTCCTGGTTGGATACCCTACGGAGTGGCTTGGTTAGAAGAAAATGTTTTAACCAAGTTAGGCAAACAACCCACCATTGCTTTAGATGGAGTGCGAATGTCTCGACAAAAAATGTTCTACGATGCTAGCAAAGCTGTCGTCCAATTAGGTTTGCCGCAATCAAATATTGATGATGCTCTTTTCAAAGCAGTAAAGTATTTTCAGACAAAAGGAATAAGCAATGAAGGATCGAGAAAACAATATCTTTAAACTTCCAATAGCATTACTACAACAAGAATTTTCTGAGACTTTATTAAATAATGATCGCATTTTAATCGAAAAAATTGTTTCCACTGGACAAGTTACTCCCCCAGGAGAGTGGTACGACCAAGAAAAAAATGAATGGCTGATTGTGCTTCAAGGAGAAGGAGAATTGAGTTATGAAGATGGTTCTCGTATTAAGCTAAATGTGGGGGATTATTGGTTGATTCCCGCCCACCGAAAGCATAGAGTTGAATATACAAGTATTGAACCTCCCTGTATTTGGCTGACGATCTTTTTTTGATGGCACACCCTAATGAATTTTACTGATAAATTAAATCAAGCGATCGCCACTAACCATAGTCTGTTGATTGTAGGATTAGATCCCAATCCTGAAATGATGCTTCTAAAATATCTTTCAGAAGATAACAACACCTTAATCGAACGTATTGAAGCTTGGTTATTGTGGGTTATTCAGTCAACCTGCGATCGCGTATGTGCTTACAAACCAACTCTGGGCTTCTATCAAGCACTAGGCATACCAGGGCTGCAGTTATTAGAACGTATCTTGACCGCAATTCCCCCATCTTTGCCGATTATTTTAGATGCCAAGCATAGTGATCTCAATACTAGTAGTGTCTTTGCTCGAACCATCTTTACCCAATGGCGAGTTGACGCGGTAACTTTAACTCCCTACGCAGGACAAGATCATTCTGCGCCATTTTTAGTTTATTCTGATAAGTCAGTATTTATTCTAGCTCATACTTCTAATCCTCAAGCAGAAGTTTTGCAGCGATATCCCAACCTCGAACAACCCTTTTATCTCAAGGTAGTGGAAGAAGCTCAATCTTGGGCGACTCCAGAACAACTATATTTAGAAGTTGGCACCACCAATACAGAAACCTTAACCAAGATCAGAGCGATCGCACCAGAGCGAACAATCTTACTACGTAGTTTGTGGAGTAACAATAATAATCTAGAATCTTTAATTAAGATCGGACTAAATTCTACTGGAGAAGGATTATTGATTCCTATACCCCAAGACTTATTAGCTAATAACACTCTTGCAGAAGAAGTTGCCCATCTCAATCAAACAATCAATAATTATCGTCAGAAAAAATGCGATCGCGCAGCTACTTGCGAAATTTGGACTCCCGATGTGTGTTTGCTCGATCGACATCCTCATCAAGACTTGATTTTGGAATTATTTGATATTGGCTGTTTGTTGTTTGGGGAATACGTTCAAGCATCAGGAGCAACTTTTTCTTATTATATTGACCTACGTAAAATAATTTCCAACCCTCATATTTTCAATCAAGTCCTCAAAGCCTATAGTGATATTGTCGAAACTTTAGAATTCGATCGCATCGCGGGTATTCCCTATGGTGCATTGCCGACTGCTACAGGGTTAGCTTTAAATCTACAACGTCCTATGATTTTTCCCCGCAAAGAAGTAAAAGCCCACGGTACTCGCCGTTTGATTGAAGGTAACTTTAACCCAGGAGAAACAGTAGTGGTGATTGACGATATCTTAATCAGTGGTAAAAGTGTCATGGAAGGGGCAGATAAACTAAAGTCTGCGGGCTTAAAAATAAAAGATATTGTGGTATTGATTGACCACGAAGGAGGAGTCAAAGATCGGCTGGCTAGCAACGGTTATTGCGCCCACTCGGTTTTAGGCATCTCCGAAATTACTGAAACTCTATACCAATCTGGTCGTATCGATCGAGAGCAATACCTGTCTTTCCAAGACAATCATTAAAACCATCCAATGAGCGATCGCTTTTTCTTGCCATAGCTTATATCTTAAGAATGGGTTAAGTTTTAGCTATCATTTTGCTGCATTAACGATTTACTAACAACGTATAGCTAGAATGAGCAGAAACTAAACTTCTATAAAGAGATTCTACAAATTGATTAAGCAACTCCATCGTCGAAAGTACCGTGCTTTTATTTTACTGGTCTTAGGAGCGATCGCTTTTAGTTTAACTATTATATTTAGTCCCGTTGCCAATGCTAAATTGTTTGATGGTCCTGTCGATAAATTACCCGTAGAACAAAGAGTAGCCTTAAGAAAGGGAGAGGTAATTCTACAAGGAGAGAAAGGAGAATACACTTGCCGTATATTAGTTACTTCTTCTCTAGAAAATGCTTGGCAGGTTTTAACTGATTATGAAAACTTTGATGAATTTCTACCAGGGGTTGAAAGTAGCCAACTGATCGAACGACAAGGAGATCGTACTGTATTCCAGCAGATCAACAAAATTAAAACCTTTGTTTTTATTATTGAATCTAGCATCAAGATTGCTAATACAGAAACCTATCTCCAACAAATTGCTTTTGAAGCAATAGCAGGGGACATTGAAAATCTCAAAGGGAAATGGATTTTGGAGCCAGTATCCCCTTACCCTAGCGCGCCTCCAGATAAAGTTTTACTGACTCACAAAGTTGCAGTCGAACCTGCTCCCAGTCTCAGTGACGACATCTTTTATAAGATTTACGAAAATCGCCTAGAAGAGACTGTCGCAGCAATCAAACAAGAAACAGAAAAACGCTTCGGTCAAATTAGCGTCGATTCTAAATGATGTTCAATCAATGATATTTAGACCATGCTGACCTAGTGACGGGTACAATTGGCTCGATCAATTCTACAATTGCTTGAGCATAAGCCCCAATTTCGCTTTGCGCCCCCGCACCCATACGCAAGCCAATAAAGTTTAACAAAGCTTGCAAAGACACCGTCCATACCCAAGAAGTGTAAACAGAAGGAACTAATACCCCTCTAGCTTGTTCTCTTCCTACACCCAACTCCAATAATTGAGCGTAAGCTTGATAGCTTTGAGTACATTGTTGTTGATAAATGGCGATCGCTTTACTATTTAATTCATCATCCAAACTGCCAATAGTAGCTTGTTTATTATTCTTAGACTGCTTTCTAAAAGTAGGCGGAATATAGAATTCGTTACTATCGTCGATTTCTACATAACGAAAACTGTTAAACTAAGCCACATCGTCACCGAGGGGACTTGTCTTCAAAACCGTGCATGAAACTTTCACTTCACACGGCTTCTCTCTTTTATGCTCCTTGACATGGATACGTCTATTGTTAGTAGTTTTCCGAAGAACTGGCTAACAGTTTAATCCTTTTTGACCTGGGAAAACTCCCGTCGGTTTTGGATTTAGAGTCGTGGCATGGTTTGTGTAATAGTTGGAGATTGGTATAGAAATCCTTTCCCCCTATATTACGAGGAATTATGTGGTCTACTTCCGCGACTTGACCCGCTCTGAAGTATAGTCCGCAATGATTACATATTCCTTTTTGTCTTTTAAGTAATTTTGACACTCGCATTGAGGCTTGTGGGTGATTGCTCATCCTTCTAGCCCAATAAGGAAAGTCTCCGTCGAACGGTGATTTATTTCCTTTTACCTTGATATGTCTAATTATCTTGATGTCGGCGTGTAGTCTTAAGGCACTTACTCCATCGGAGAATACCCAGTTTCTATTATCGACTTTGCAGAAATATTTTTCTTTGACCCATTTACTGGATTTTCTTGGGTGACGGCACTTACACCATCGCCAAATTCTTCTCCAGACCAAAAAGTCTAGTTTCTTAAATGTTTCCGCACTTACCGCTGAAGAGAAATAATTTGACCAACCTAAGATATTAGGATTTAGTGCATTTATTAGCGCTCCTTGTGGTGCAGCTTGCAACCTTTTACACTTTTCGGCTATCTGGTCATAATGTTTCTTTATACTGTCTTTAGAAGGTTTGATTATAGTTTTGAAACCTAGCGGTTTTTTCTGACAATCTTTCCCAGACTTTCTTTTTCCCACCTTATGTTGTCTAACGTTGAATCCGAGGAAATCGAATCCATCGAGAGTATGTACAATTCGGGTTTTCTCTTCATTAAGTTGTAGTCCGATGCCAGAAAGCCATTCTGAGACTATGTTTTTACATTCTTTTATTACATTCAAGTCATGGTGTGTGACTACGAAATCATCGGCATATCGGACAAAACCTAGAGAGCTAATATTTTTTGCTTTCTGACCTTTCCAACTTGCTGCGTATTCATTGAGTCTTTCTTCTAAACCGTGCAGTGCGATATTTGCCAGAAGAGGGCTAATAATGCCCCCTTGAGGAGTACCCCTTTTTGTCGGTTCAAAAACACCATTTGTGATGCAACCTGCCTTGAGCCAACTTTTAAGTTGCCTTCTCAATGTGGGATATGTATCCACTTTGTCTAGTAAGGCTGTGTGATCTATATTGTCGAAACATCCAGTAATATCCGCGTCTAGAACGTATCTGTTCTTCGAGTATATTTTTCCGAATATTCCTTCAATTGCATCGTGACATCCTCTACTGGGTCTGAAGCCGAAACTATTTGGTTCAAATCGAGCTTCCCATTCTGGTTCTAGAGCTAATTTTACAAGGGCTTGTAAAGCTCTGTCGAACATTGTGGGTATGCCCAGAGGTCTAGTCTTCCCATTTGCTTTAGGTATGAGAACCCTGCGCGTGGGTTTTGATTTTACCTTATTGATTTTCAGTTCGTTGACTAGTTTGAGTCTTTTGATTGGAGACAAAGATTTAACCCCATCTACCCCTGCTGTCTTTTTTCCCTGATTATCTTGGGTGACTCGTCTGATTGCCAATAATTTAGCTGCCGTAGACCTCTGTAGAAGTTTTTGTAGTTTGCGGACAACTTTTTCGTTGCCTTTCTCTGACGCTTTGTAGATTCGCTTTTGCAATCGGAATACGGATTTTTCGACTTGTTTCCAGTCGATACCGTCCCAGTTCTCAATATTCAATTTAGATTGAACTTGTCTAGAATTTGTCATCGCTACTTGAGACTCTACATTACATAAAACAGTGACCAATTTGTTTGGTCAATCCTTTCCCGAATATGACATCCACCTAGTAAGCTACTCTTTTCATCTGATGATGTGTAGAGAGTCGTATTCGGGTTTATTCGTTCCTATCTTTGGTTGGTTGTAGCCGTAGCTGCCCTAAATCTTCCGAGTTTGTTGTGACAGTAGTGATGGACTAGAAAAAATTAGCCACCGTCCAAACTTTGAACGTATTTTGCTCCCAGCGTATCAACATTCATTTCGCTGGTTTATGGATGACGAAAGTTTAATAGGGTTCGTGTTCCTCAGCATAGCTACCTTCCCGAAGTCTTTTCCTGTTGAATGTTCAGGTCTTGTCTTCTGTCGTCCCCGCTTTACGGATTGATGACTATTCTCTACCGTAGGGGAAAGGTACTTCAATCTACTACCTAGATGGTGGGGCTTGCGGTATGCTCACCCACACCAAAGATAAGTTGTCGTGGTACGTTTGTTAATTTTTTATTGATTTCTCAATCTTACTTAACGTTTCATTCGTGCCACGCGGTTAATCCCTGAGTAGAAATACTCATTTCTAACCAACGACTCGCACTTTTTCATTCCAACCCAATTGTTCTTCGTTATGATTACTAGCAATTACATGCTTCCACCATTGACGACATATATATAAAGGAGCTTTTACCTTGAATTTGAATGTAACTCCTCTAAATGGGGATGTATGCTCGTGCTTAATCAAATAGTTAATTAACTTGATATCTTTTTCGTTTAACTCATTAGAAGTTTTTTCAAAAGATGCCCTCGCATCATTAACTATACTCAAATCATTTCCCATTGAATCTATTAATTCAATTCTACTTTTGCCATCGTTCAAAGGATCTTTATGGTTCATATGATCAATCATTTTATCTAGTCTTTTCAGAATAATATCCCGAATGGGTTTTATACTTTTGGTAATGTTACTCTCTGGGGTTGGTTTTGGTATTTGCCATTGCGATCTGCGTAGGTAGTATCGCAAAATTCTCCCTCAAGGAATAATAATTGAGCAATACCTTCATTGGCATAGATTCTACAATCAGCACTAGAGCTATTACTAAACTCTAAAGTCAAATGACCTTCCCAAGCAGCCTCTGCTGGCGTTGTATTTACTATTAAGCCACATCTAGCATAACTACTTTTTCCCACACAAATTATAGTAATATTTTCAGGTACTTTAATTTTTTCTAATGCTACTCCTAATCCATAAGAATGGGCAGGAATAATAAAAAACTCTCCATCTTCATCTTCATTTAAAGGAACTGGTTCGAGATTTTTAGGATTGAATCTTTTGGGGTTTATGATAGTACCAGGAATATGTTTGAAAATAAGAAATTCGGCTTTAGATAAGCGGATATCAAGACCAAAAGATGATTGTCCATAACTCAAGACTTTTCTGGAATTACCATTTTCAAGCTTTATTTCTCTAACTAATGATGATTCAAAAGGTTCAATCATCCCTTTTTTTGCTTGCTCTATTATCCAACGATCATTTTTTAGCATGAAGTTTTTTCTGAGTCATATTTAATATTATAAATTAGACGATACAATGAAAATTTAGTAGTAACAATAATTGTATCGATTAAATTACTACGCTAGTCAATGTATCAAGAAAATTAGGATAAGAAATCGCAGCAGCTTCTGCACGATGAATAACAGTTTTTCCCTTAGCATTCAAAGCGGCGATCGCTAAACTCATCGCAATTCGATGGTCGGTGTAACTGTCAACTTCCGCGCCCTTTAATTCGTTACCACCAGTTATTTCTAGTCCATCGGTTAATTCGGTGATATTTGCTCCCATTTTGCCCAACTCTGTCGCCATCACAGTGAGGCGATCGCTTTCTTTGACTCGCAATTCTGCTGCATTTTTAATTACGGTTGTTCCTTCGGCAAAGGCTGCTGCTACTGCTAAAATGGGGATTTCGTCGATTAAACGGGGAATTATATCCCCCGATATCTCGCAAGCTTTGAGACGGCTATATTTAACTCTCAAATCTGCTACAGGCTCTCCTGCGACGATTCTTGCGTTTTCTCGTTGAATATCTGCTTCCATCATCTCCAAGGCTTCTAATATTCCCGTGCGGGTAGGGTTTACTCCTACATTAGTAATTAGCAAATCCGAACCAGGTACGATCGCCCCTGCCACTAACCAAAATGCTGCCGAGCTAATATCCCCTGGTACAATTACTTTTTGTCCCGTTAATGTTGGCTGTCCCGTGAGAGTAACGCTATTGGTATCGGGATCTATATCCAAGGTTGCGCCGAAAGCTTGTAACATTCTCTCGCTATGGTCACGGGATAAAGCTGGCTCGGTAACGGTGGTTTTGCCATCAACCATCAACCCTGCAAGTAAGATACAGGATTTTACTTGAGCCGAAGCAATGGGAGAATGATAGTGAGTCGGTTTTAATTGCTGTCCTCTTACGGCTAGGGGTGCTAAAGAATTACCTTTTCTGCCCCAAATATTCGCCCCCATTTGGGTTAACGGTTGAACCACCCTAGACATAGGACGCGATCGCAAGGAATTGTCTCCTGTAACGATAAACAAGCGATCGGGGTGGGATGCTAACAAGCCCAACATCAAGCGCATAGTAGTCCCAGAGTTCCCCGCATCTAAAATATCTGCTGGCTCTTTTAATTCACCTAAGCCAACACCTCTGACTGTTACCTTTTGGGAATTTAATTCAGATATATCTGCTCCCATAGCTCGGAAACAAGCTGCGGTGCTGCGGGGATCTTCTCCTAATAACAATCCTTCTATTGTGGTTTCTCCCCCTGCGATCGCACCTAACATTAAAGCGCGATGAGAGATAGATTTATCCCCTGGAATAGTTATCTTACCTTTGACAGCAATTCCCGATGTATTGGGGGTTATGGATAGTTGTTGATAATTTTTAGCACCTTTTTGGATGCTCGCAATAGAGGACATAAATGATTACTGATTATATTATCCCGCTGGACGAGACTGGTTTCGTAAAACGATTGTATTGCGTTGGGGGCGACTTAGAAAACCCTCTTTTTCTAACTGATTAATTATTTTGGTGACTGTCACCCTAGTCGCGCCAATAATTTCCGCTAAATCTTGATGGGTAATGCGCAGATCGATTAATTGACCAATTTCTATTTCTTTACCAAACTTTTCCCCCAGCCAGATCAACATCTTACGCAGACGTTGATACATTTTATCCGAACGAATAATGAAAAGTAATTCTTCTGTTTGCTGGACGTGACAATGAACAAAGTCGCTGACACTATCTATTTGATGTGCGGGGATAGAAAGCGCTTGAACCATCGTCAAACACTTAACTTGACAAGGATAAACTAAAGACAGAGGCTGTCCCACTATATCTTTTGCACCCCAATAACCCAAAGTTATCGGATGTCCTTCTTCTGTCCAAGTACAAGTTTTAACTACGCCTTGTTGGAGCAACCAATAAAAATCTGTTTTGAGAGGGATTAATTCACTAGGTGCAAATGTTTGATGCTCTATATTATTAGATGAATTTTCTTGCATCAAATTATTGATTAATGTCTGTGATAATATCTTATTGCTCTGTATCATAAACAAAAAGTAACCAAACATCAATCTATATATCTACATTAGATTCCTAGTTATTGTATTGTATTTTAGATTACGTTTTATGGTCTAAAACTATAAATTGTTTGACTTTCCAAACTGTTACAAAAAGAAGAAATAGTTTCTGTGAAGGTATGATTTTTGCGGTCTAGTTTGATTTGTAATTTAGTCATTGGATCGTCTCCAGAAGCAATCAAAAATTCTAAGAGATCTATATCTTGCCAACTTACTAAAGTATCTAGTATTTTCGCTATGCCAGCTAGATAAGGGTGATTGCAGTCTCGATACCAATCAGTAGCAGCTAAATTTGATTGATCGAAACCAAGATGAAAAATCAGGGATGAATTACTAAATAAAGCGATCGCAATAGGACGAGCTTCTTCTTGAACTAAGAAGTCATGTTCTTTGGCTAAATAACGAATTTTATCTAATTTCTCATAGCGGGTTTCACTAGATATTTTGCCCTTCCAATTAATTGCTACGGTAATCAGATAGGTTTGCAATAGTAAGTGACCCAATTTTTTGGCTTTAGTTGCTAAATACTCGGAGTTATAATCTGTTGCTTCAATTAATAATGGTAGGCGATCGACCATTTCTAAACCGTAGCCTTTCAAACCAGCTATTTTACGGGGATTATTGGTAATCAATCTAATTTGTTGAATGCCAAGGTCATTAAGAATCTGCGCTCCCATGCCATAATCCCGAAGATCGGCGGGGAAACCCAATCTTTCATTGGCTTCTACCGTATCTAAACCCATATCTTGTAGAGTGTAAGCCTTTAGCTTGTTGACTAAGCCGATTCCTCGACCTTCTTGACGTAGATATACTACTACACCCAAACCATGAGCCTCAATCATTTTGAGGGCAGCCTGGAGTTGCATCCGACAGTCGCAACGCATCGATCCTAAAGCATCTCCTGTAAGACATTCTGAGTGCATCCTTACCAATGCAGGTTTGATACTCAAATCGAAAGGATCTCCCTTGACGATCGCCAGATGTTCGGTATTGTCTAAACCATTACGATAGGCATAAATTTTAAAGTCACCAAATTGACTGGGAAACTCGCAGACTGTTTCGCGATAGACAAAGCGGTCGTGTTTGAGGCGATAGCTAATGAGATCGGCAATACTGATTAATTTCAAGCCGTGCTGCTTGGCATATTCAACTAATTCGGGTAGTCTTGCCATCGAGCCATTGGGGTTTTGAATTTCGCAGATTACCCCCGCAGGATATAGCCCTGCTAACCTAGCTAGATCTACCGCTGCTTCGGTATGCCCCGCCCGTTTCAAGACTCCTCCAACTCTGGCACGTAAAGGGAAAATATGCCCAGGACGGACTAAGTCATCGGGGATACTAGCGGGGTTGATGGCTACCTGAATTGTGCGGGCGCGATCTTCTGCGGAAATTCCCGTGGTTACTCCCAGTTTGGGTGATGCGTCGATACTAACGGTAAAGGCTGTCTGGTTTCTGTCAGTATTTTTAGTTACCATCAAAGGTAAGTCTAAAGCATCAAGGCGATCGCCTGTCATTGCCAAACAGATTAGTCCCCTGGCTTCTACTGCCATGAAGTTGATCGTGCTGGGGGTAGCAAACTGTGCTGCACAGATTACGTCTCCTTCATTTTCGCGGTTTTCGTCATCGACAACTACAACCGAGCGACCTGCTTTTATATCAGCTAAAGCTGAATCGATAGAATCAAAAACAATAGAATTACTTTGAGGCGTTTCCACTACAAAAATCTTAGATATAGGAGTAAAGTACTTGAAAATCAATCTCTGTACTTTAACAATTGTAACTTTTTTTAGCCCCTGTGGACTTATGCTACTTTGACTTCAACCGTGGATTGACTTAATCAATTAAGGAAAAGCGATCGCGTGGCTTAAAGTAAAATTATTGTAAATTGTTCGGAATTATCGAGATAATAAAACTAGATCACTATTAGTATTTAAATACTTTATAAAATATTTATTTTATAGTTAATTTATATGATTGAAAATTATTTCTAATGTTGCAGCAAGTAGATAATAACCTTTGGGTAGCAGAACAACCTTTAAAACCATCTTGGTTAGAAAAAATTGCAGTTAAAGATCAACAGTCCGCCAAACAATCTATCGATGAAATTCTAGCCTGGGATTTCGATAGGGTAATTATGGGTCATGGCAAAATTGTGGAAACAAATGCCAAACAACAATTGGCTGATGGTTATCAATGGCTTATTGCTTAAATATTTAAAATTTATTTGAACTATCAAAATTTAATTTAAGGTTCAATAAAATCCTGGGCGTTGGGAGGAATAACTTTTAGAGTGCCACAGTCTCTAGGATCTACTGCTGCTTTAATACTATAAGGGTATTTAATTTCAGGATGAAAATAAGAACTATAGTAAAAAACATTATGAATTTGTGCAAAAGGTACGCTGGTAGGATCGGAGATGGCATGACGAGCGATCAGACAAATGCGATCGTTGGGTATCATTTGCTCTAAAAGCTCGGTTTTTACCGTATCTTTTAAATAGGGTTCCAAACTGTTAAAAACTGGTCTAAGGTAATAGTTGTCGATTTTAATACAGACTGTGACCAAAAATAAAAGACATACCACTCCTAAATAATTTGGTCTAATCCATTTTATAGCTGTTTGATGCCACGAAGAGACAAGATATAAGTTCAAAGAGACTAAGACAATCATCCAGAACATAAAATAGCGCAATTCGTGAGATTGAGGAAAATTAGCAGGAACGAGGGACATTAATAATACTGTAATCAAAGCTGCGATCGCTTTACGAGATTTATTAGAAGCTAGTTGTCTGTTTTGTAATTGTTCGACTATGGTTAAAATCGCCAGCAACAAGAAGTTAAACACTACGTAAGCCCCAAAGAAACCCCCCGCCCGATCTAGCAACGTTTCGTCCCCACCATTCCATTGATCTGTCGTCCATTCAGGAGTATTAATTTCGAGGATCGATCTCAACCATTTTTGTGGTCTATGCCCTTCACTATAGGTGTCGGGGGTTAGTTTATGATTGAGAACAATTCCCGCAACTTCGATTTTAATGGGATAAAAAGGATTGCCATATAGTGCGACATTTTTAATGGGCGTGGCGAAGATTAAAACTGAAGCGATAATTGCCCCTAGAATAGTTAGTCCTAGTTTGGGCTTGTTTTGAGTATCTTTAAAATAAAGCCAGACTAATCTGATTGCTACTACCCAATAAATCAAAAATACTAAAGGTTGTAGTTGCGGTTTTGTATTAACCCCTGCGGTTGCACTCAAAATAATGATAATTAGCTCTTGTTTGTTGGGTAATTGAGACTGTCTGAATAAGGAATAAACCATCATCATTAACGCAGACACCGCTACATTTCCTGGTAAATCGACAAAACTACCCGCAGCATGAGTTAACACCGCAGGAATAGTAAAAATAGCAATTACGGAAAGATATAGAGGGACTTGAAAATATTTTCTCAAGAGAGCAAAATAAGCAATTAAACTAAAATATCCGACTAAATTCGTTGCTTGAATGCGTCCTGTAATTTTCCACAACAAGCCCTGGAAAAAATGCGCCAGCAAAGGAAAACCATCGTAACGATGTTCGATTAAATTTTCCGAGATATAAGAACTTTTGGGAACAATTCCCCAAATTCTGGCAGCAAAGGGTAAATGATACCAACCAACATCATAATTTGTATCTATATCGATAATTGCCTTGAGAAATATAGACACTGCGACGATAATGGCGATCGAGTTGAGAATTATCTCTAATACTTGTCTGTTATTATTCCGCACTAAATTATTGATTACCAATCTAGTTGACCAGAATATTTTAAACCTTTGGCTCAATAGTCGAAATCTTGATACATAGCTGGCTTAAAAAAATCAGTAATTATATCAATGCAATTTCAGCCATAAACCCGACATACTGTTCATGACAGAACTATTATTGTCTGGGATCGAGTCACTGAATAGATCCCAGACAATAATAGTAAAAGTCCGAGTTTCCTCGCCAACGATCGATGTTAAATGATAAATGATAAATGGAGTCAGGAGTGAATCGTAAAGGGAAAAAAACGAACCCCACCCCAGCGAAAAAAAAACAACCCAGTCGCAAAAAGTCTGCGATCGCTAAAAATCAGAATCTATCGAAAGAAAAAAAAACCGCTAAACCCAATAGTCGAAAGTCTTTACTGAGTACGATCACAACCAAAAATTCCAGATTAAAACGCAATAGCGCAACGAAAAAAAATATTGCGGCAAAAACTGTCAATATTGCTCGAAAAACTGCCAATGCTAGGGCGGTAAAACCGAAACAGCCTCTATTGTTAGCTATTTATACTGTGGCTATTATTGTCGGCATTAGCACTATTTTGGGGACAACTATTTCTGTTGCCAATTCTTTTACCGCACCATTTCCCCAACAAGAGGCGATCGCAACTAAAGAGAAAAGCGAAAATTCGCCGAATCAAAGCAGGTTACAACAACTATTAAATATTGCTTCTTTGGGTCAAGAAATCGCGCCGTTAAAACTAAAAATAGAAGAATTAGCCCAAGAATATCCGACTCTCGAACCTGAAGTATTTTTAGTAGACCTAGATACAAAGGGTTTTGTAAGCATTCGAGGCAAACAAGAAATAGCTTCTGCTAGTACTATTAAGCTACCAGTTTTAGTCGCATTTTTTCAGGATTTAGATCGAGGAAAAATTAGGTTGGACGAACAGCTAACCATGACCAAAGAGTTGATGGCTGGTGGTTCGGGAGATATGCAATACCAAAAGCCTGGAACGAAATTTTCGGCTTTGGAAACTGCAACCAAAATGATTATTATTAGCGATAATACCGCTACTAATATGCTGATCGATCGCCTGGGGGGAATGGAAGTATTAAATCGGCGTTTTGTGACTATGGGACTAGCCAATACCAAATTACGTAACCCCTTACCCGACTTAACAGGGACGAATACCAGCAGTCCAGAAGATTTGGGCAGTTTGCTAATTAAAATAGATCGAGGAGAATTAGTATCTTTGCGATCGCGCGATCGCCTGTTGCATATTATGGGTAATGTAGAAAAAGATACCCTCCTACCTCAAGGCTTGGAATCTGGCGCGCTCATCGCCCACAAAACAGGGGATATTAAATCAGTCCTAGGCGACGTGGGAACGATCGATATGCCCAACGGCAAACGTTATATCGCCTCCATGCTAATCAAACGCCCCGATAATGCCCCTGAAGCCAAAGAATTTATTCAAAAGGCATCGGGTATTGCTTATCAATACTTCAAAAATCCCCAAACCCAATCTTTGAAAATTGAAGAAGAATAACCAATAACCAGTCTAATTACTCATGGCTTCAATTTGCCTCACGACAGTATATGCTGAATAACTCACCCCTGCCGTACCTTCTCCTGGGTGAGTAGAGTCGCCAACCAACCACAGGTGTTTGATAGGAGTACGATTGGCAAAGCCAAAAGGACCAAAGGTAGCAATACGCTGTCCCAAGCCTCCCACAATACCTTTGTCTCTAGCGGTATAGCGAGCGAATGTCCTGGGTGTAGCTGCTTCGACGTAAATAATATTTTCCGAACCCAGATCGAAATATGCTCCCAAACGGGAGATCGCTTCATCGGTGTATTGTTGTTTAATCTGGGCATAATCGCGATCGTCTCCCTTCCACCACAGATCGGCATCGGTAAAGGAAGATGCAATCAAAGTTGCTTGTCCTTCGGGGGCGCGTCCATCTCCTGGCTTACTAACAGAGACAAACAGGGAATTGTTTTCGCCGATAGTTTCATCTTGGTTGTATAAAAACTGTAGATGGGGCGAACAATTTGCGGGAATTGCCGATCGCTTTACTCCTAAATAAACTACAAATGCCCCTGATGGTTGGGGGATTTTATCGACACGACGCCGATAGTTATTTAAAGCTTTGTCTTTAGTGAGCTTGACCAGATTTTGAGCAGTTACGTTTGCTACTACTTCATCTGCTGTTTCTCGATAAATCTCGCCTGTTTTTTGGTTGCGAACAGTTACCCCCGCCACTTTCCCCGATGCAGTATGAATTTCTTCTACAGTGTGACCCATCAACAGCTTACCACCATATTTCTCCAAACCAGCTACCAGGCGATCGCTCAATACCTGCATGCTTCCTTCTAGATGAAATAATCCCTGGGGTGATTGAGAAACCGCTAGGGCAGTAGCTGCATATAACAATGCTGTCTCGTCCGTACCAACTTGAGAATATAGCTTTAACTGAAGATCTAAAAAAGTTTTGAGGCGTTTATCTTCATACAAACCATATAGCTTTAAAGCATCAGCAACGGTCATCAAAGTAAAGGGTACGGTAATTAGAGTATCTGGTCTGACCGCCGAAATCAACTGCCACACATCCCAGACACTACGGGGAGGTAAGACAGGATCTCGTCCCTGAAATCGCCAGCTAGCCTGAAATAAACGATTTAATAGATTCCAGAATGGTTCGCTACCAGGAAATTGCTTTTGTCTTTCTGCTTGCCATTGATCGGCATCGCGCCATACATTGATCGGTGTGGTTTCTCCTGGTAAGAATACCCCACAAGCAGGGTCGCAAAAAGTGGCAGTAGGAGGTTCGATTTCTAACTCCTCAAAGATACGGTGATGTATGCCACCAAGCTCTAAACCAGCTACCTGAGTCGCCCCTACGTCGAAAGTAAAACCGCGACGCTTAAAAGTAGAAGCACATCCTCCTGGTACGATCGCCTGGTCAAAAATAGTTACTTCGTATCCCTGTTTGGCTAATAATGCTCCTGCTGTTAAACCACCAATGCCAGCACCAACTACAACTACGCGGGATTTTTGCTTATTGCTCGAAGGGATCGGCGATCGCGGACTTGGTTCATTTGTCATTTGTCATTTGTCAAAATAATAAAACGGATCGGGAATTATGGAAGAAGTTTAATCAATAAGCACTCGTTGCGATCGCATGTTTTCAAGATAATAATGGCGATCTGCTGAATGTGGGTTAGAAGGATAAAAAGCGATCGTAATATAACCCAACTAACAAATCAACCATTTTGGAGAAGTTAATAAAAACAGAGTGCTTCGGGCAATAGGCGTACCAACACTAGGAAGTTCTAGACCGATAATTCCTGCCTTTTTAACTACCATTTGTCCTTTGATCGTTCCCCAAATTAGCATTTCTGCCCAATTGCTTAAATCTGGTTGATGTCCCACTAAGGCTAAATTACCGTTAGGGCGATCGATCTGCCATTTCTCCAGCCACTCCAACCAATCTTTTATTTGTCCTCCAGGTTTAAGGGGAGAAAAAACTTCAACATCTGTCGACAAACTTACTTGGTGTAAGATTTCTGTTGTTTGGTAGGCTCTTATTAGAGGACTTGTCAGGATTAAATCGAATTTTATATTTAGTTCTAGTAATCTTTGGGCTACTTCAGTGGTTCTTTTGATACCTTTGTTTGTTAAAGGGCGTTGTTCGTCATCAGCATAAGTTCCTCTTTCGGCTGCGATACCATGACGGATTGAATAAACTTTCATACTCGTACTTAATCCAATACCAAATTAAAGCACTTTTCCCATAAATAACCCCTCGCAATATTCTTTTTTAAAAAATGCGATCGCAATATTAACAGGAGTGGAATTGTAAGAGAGAAAACCATTACTCATTACTCATTACTCATTACTAATGTAATTAATTTAGGTATCATTAACCATACTCAAAAAAGCACTTTGTTCAAAAAACTTATAACTTTCTTCCTTTTGATAGAAGCAAAACCCCACTCAAATCATTTAATGTAAATATACAGTTGAAGTTGCAAGGTAAAGCAGATTAATTCAATTGTTCAAAGTTATTTTGTCTGGAGACTTTCTAAAATGAACGGAAATACTTCTGGTTTTCAACTAAATATGGATTTGACTATGGAACAAAAATTTAAGATGCGTATTTTTGAAGAGTCTGTTCGAGCAATGAATCCAGACGAGGCAAGAGATTTATTACTGCAAGCTTCTAAACTATTGATGCTTAAAGATAATATTATTAAGGACTTGATGAAACACGAGTATATTTAATTAGAAAATGGTCACAAATTGGACGAAGGCAATAAGATGGCGTATTACTCTGTTGGCTGGCTTTGTACTTACGAGAAGTAGTTTACCCGTGTCTGCATCGGAAATAGTTGCCGTTGATTTTTTAGATATATTCCAAGGAGCTGTAGAATTTATTGAAGTAGCAACTATTTCCGACGAACAAGAGGTGGAAATAGGCAAACAAACAAATCAACAGGTATTAAGTCAATATCGACTTTATAACAATCCTCAAATTCAAGAATATGTCAAAAACCTGGGTCAAGAATTGCTCGCTAATAGTGATAGCAGAGACATACCTTTTACTTTTCAAGTAGTTGATAGTAATGAAGTTAACGCTTTTGCTACCCCTGGAGGATTTGTTTATGTGACTACTGGACTGCTGAAAACTGCTGAAAATAGAGCGCAGCTAGCGTCAGTTATGGCTCATGAAATAGCCCACATTAATGAAAGACACGGTATCGATAGTTTAAAACAGGCAGTCGCAGCAAGGGGAATGGCTACGGTTGCAGGAGTAGAAACTAGCGTTTTGGCACAAACAGCCTATCAACTAGCAGTGGATTTGCCTCAAAGTCGTTCTTTTGAATACGAAGCAGATAGTAGCGGATTAAAAATCTTGCAACAGTCAGGCTACCCCAGTCAAGCCTTTGCTGATTTTTTGGCTAAGTTAGAAGGAGGGGGTGGTACTCCTCAATTTTTACGTACCCATCCTTCTAGTGAAAATAGAATTGAAGCAATTTCTCAAGATAATACAGACAGCGCTATCGACAACAATAAAGGACAAGACACTACAGAATATCGCAACAACGTTCTTTCGTTACTAAGTAGTTCCACCTAAATAAAAGTAAAATAGAAAATGATGTATTTGAGATAGTG
>NZ_JADWDC010000060.1 GCF_020640915.1 Waterburya agarophytonicola KI4
CGCACGGTTCTTAGGGGGGTGCGGACTGGTAACAGTCCAATCCTACCCGACAGAAAACAGCAGGTATAGACGGCTTGAAGTCTCTCTCTCCCAAACAAAGGCTGATTCTCGTCCAAAATCTCAAGCTAGGTACGGAGAAAGCATCTCCTACTCGTCGTGTTTGGATTCCCAAACCTGGTTCAACGGAGGAGAAAAGACCTCTTAATATCCCCACCATTTTCGACAGAGCCAAACAGACTCTATTCAAAATGGCACTAGAACCTGAATGGGAAGCGAAATTTGAAGCTAATAGCTTTGGCTTTCGCCCTGGACGTTCCTGTCATGACGCGATTGTAGCAATCTTTCAAAATATCTGTCATAAGCCTAAGTGGATTTTAGAGACAGATATCTCGAAGTGTTTTGATAAAATTGCTCATCAACCATTATTGAAGAAACTCAAAACCAGTCCCTTTATCGCTCGGCAAATTCGAGCTTGGTTAAAAGCTGGTGTCATGGATGGGTCGAATTATCACAAAATAGCTTCTGGCGTGCCACAAGGAGGTAGTTTATCTCCTTTACTCGCTAATGTTGCTTTACACGGTATAGAACAACGAATTAGCAAACGCTTTCGTGGTGCAAAACTAGTCCGCTATGCCGATGACCTAGTGGTGATTCATGACTCGTTGGAAGTAATTCAACAAGTCAAACCCTACCTTCAGAAATGGTTGCAAAAAATGGATTTGGAATTAAAACCTAGTAAGACCCGCATCTGTCATACTCTTAATCGGGTTGATGGACAAGTGGGTTTTGATTTTCTTGGCTTCAACATTCGCTCTTATGAGATGAGTAAATACAAGTCAGGAAAATCAATGAAAGGATTTAAGACTATTATCCAACCAAGTGCTACAGCAATTAAACGACAATCTCGTAAATTGCGGGAAGTAATACAAAAGCACAAAGCTGCTCCTCAAGCTGCTTTAATCGACCATCTCAATCCAATTATTCGAGGTTGGTCCGCTTATTACTCATCCCAGTGCAGTAAATTCGTCTATAGTCATTTGGACTTTCTACTGTACCAAAAACTACGCGCTTGGGCATATCGTCGTCATCCAAACAAAAACGGTAGATGGATAGCCAGCCGATACTGGCTGGTTAACAGTGGTGGAGGTTGGGTCTTTGCAGCTAAGTCAGGTGAACAACTGCTGAAATTAGCCACTCACTCACAAACTCCCATCGTGCGACATATCAAAGTTAGGGGAAATCGTAGTCCGTTTGATGGCGATTGGAGTTATTGGGCTAAAAGAACAGGTAGTCATCCTGAACTACCAAATCATATCGCCCAATTGTTGAAGCGACAAAGGGGTCAATGCCCCTATTGTGGACTTTATTTTGAGTTTAGTAATCTTCTGGAAGTCCACCATCTGGACGGCAATCGCCATAACCATGTATGGAATAACTTGACTCTACTTCACCAACATTGCCACGACCAAGTTCATCGAGGTGTGCATGACAAGCACCAGATTGTTGAGAAGCTGGATGAATTTAAAGGTTCACGTCCAGTTTTGCAGACGAGTCGGAGGGGTGACCCTTCGGCTTAGTTTAACCGAACCCCAATATAAATTACATCTGCTGTAATCCGTACTTTTTTAAGCTCTCGTACCAAATGTTGAGCTTGATATCGGTAAAAGCGTATTGGTAGTACTGTAGGCAAATTATTTAGCCACTGCTTGACTTCGCTACGACTACATTGGGAGATCGCCGCTATCTTTTCTATACTTCGCTCGATAGCATCACTACTTATAGCTTCTTCAATCTTTACTCGCCAGAGACGAGGTAGCATTTGACCCCATTCGATGCGTTGTAAACCATTACTGGTAGCCAAGACCACTAGGCGATCGCCGATTTGAAGTTGAACATCTTCCCAAGGCATCAAGGAGTAATGATGCTGTCGATATTTTTGATAGAGAATTGGCACGACACCATAGCCATGAGTAAATTCCGATAGCAACAGTCCGTTGAGAGTATCCCCCGCTTCGACGTAATATTCCGTTACCATGACAATGCGATCGTTCAAATGAAAAAAGCTAAGAACGTTTTCACCAAAAGCAGCACAGGCGAAAACTTCTGCCGACAAAACCGCGTCACACAGAACCTGGGCATAGGGAAATAGCGGTGCAATATTATCGCCAAATTGAGGATTCTGAGTACGAACGATGAGCCGAATTACAGGATTGAGAGCGTGAGCCTTCAAGCCAATTTCTAGGTTTTCTAAATTATCTTCTTCTAGTAAAATAATGCTTTTAGCATGAGCTAAGTTTGCTTTTGCCAAAGCTTCAATAGAATTGCCTTCTATTAAAGGTAGATTTGGTAAAACGTGGCGTTCTAAGGTAGTTGAGTGAATGCCGACTAAAGGGCGATCGAGTTCTTGCAGAAGAGATGCTACCTTTAGCCCCAAACGATTTAAACCGACGAGAATTATATGATTGCGTTGTGGTATGGGCGGAGCAGAATCGAAAAACTGCAACCTAGAAGTAACTAAAGCATCGGTTAGCAGTACAGAGGTACTGCTATTAGGGAATTAGCTCAAGGTTGGCATGATGAACCCGATACTTTACCCCTCATCAAGCAATCTGCTCAATCTGATCATAATAGGCTTGTCAGAAGTACTGCTATTAGCGAATTAGCCAAGGGTTGGCACGATCGCCCTGAAACATTTGAATTGTTAGCCAGTTGCGCAGTTAAAGATCCTTTTATGCGTAACGAAAGCGAATATGCAGGATACGGAACTAATCCTCGCGAAACAGCTTTAGAAGGAATTGTGCAATATTTCTTAAACCATCCTCAAACGAAAGAACTATTAAGCGATCGCGCAAATAACGATCTCGACGAACAAGTTAGAAAATTTGCACAGAAAGCATTAGATAATTTATCTGAATAATTTAGTTAACCTTTCATTCTTTTAATACTTATTTCCCAAATACTTGCTGTTGATAAAAATAATTCGTTGTTGCGATCGCAATGTTGATGAGTCACAACTATAAAATCGATTTAGATGACAGAATGTTATCCAAAGTAAGATATGCGATTTGGAATAATGACTTGGATTTTATGAGATTGATATTAGCCAACGATAAGCTATTAAAATCTCTTAAAGGTGAATATTTTTATGATTATGACAATGGCTATATTTCGTTTTTGGATTTTACTCGAAAAAATGGTAATTCGCGCATGAAAGATTTGATCGAAAATAAACTTTCTAAATAATTTTTATATTTATTTTTTACTGTGGAACTTATTTATCATTCAGGCAATATTATTCAAGAACGCTATTCTATCATCAATCAATTAGGAGAAGAAGGTAGCGGTATTACTTATGCAGCTCAAGATTTAACTGAAGGTACGACAGTCGCAATAAAAGTTTTGTCTTTGAATCAGTTAGAAAATTGGAAGAAAATTGAATTATTCGAGCGAAAAGCAAAGATATTACAACAGCTAGAACATCCTAATATTCCCGAATATCTCGATTATTTTCAACTAGAAACTGAAGAAAACTGTTCTTTTTATATTGTTCAACAACTTGCACCAGGAAAATCTTTAGCCAGTTTAATTGAGGCAGGTTGGCAGCCAGATTTACCTACAGTAGCAAAATAAAATTAACTTATTATCAGAAAAAACTAATTATTAATCTGCCTCCTGCTCGCTTATCTAAATTAATCTAAATTAGCCGATGAGTAAACAATATTTATTACTTGTTACTTATTACTTTCTCTTCAGAACGTCGCCTATCTAGCCACTGCTGGAGGATAATAGCTGCTGCTTGGCGATCTATTGCACCTTTGTCGCGGGTGGAAAACTTTTTGCTTGCTTTGAGTCTGGCTTCTGCTTCTACTGAAGTTAAACGCTCGTCTACATATTCAAGGGGTAATTTGAGAATCTGGCTAATTTTATTGGCAAATTTCTGGACTTGTTTGGCTTGAGAACCGATATTGCCATCCAGGGTATAGGGCAAACCGACGACTAATATTTCTACTTCTCGCTCTCGAACAATATCTTGTATTTTCTTAATATCTTCAGCAAAAGAAGTTCGATAAATAGTAGTTAAGCCAGTCGCAATTAACCCCGTGCCATCGCAGCCAGCAACACCCATGCGCTTTCTTCCTACATCTAAGCCCAAAGCTGCAACTCTTTTCATGGTTGACTCTAGCTTAAACTAACCCACTACGGGGGGGTTCAAAAGATTCTCCAGGGTTATTTTTTTCCGTAGAAATCAATTGATTGGATTTTGAAGAAAAGATATTTTTTTGTCTGACAATATTTTGATAGGAACTGGAAATAGACTTGAGCCAAGATATACGAGATGGAATAGGGGCGCGGGCTGGTTTTAAACCCTGAAATACATCCGATAGTTGTAGCCCCTCCAAAGGCTTGGCTTCCTTAATTTTGTGCCATACAGAGCGAGACATCAATAAAGTATGTTCGACGGCAGTTGCACCAATTTTGTTAAAGTATTCTTCTCTTTCTGGTTGATAATCAGCGGAGACTATTTCTAAAGGTTGAGAATAAACCTGACGATCTGGTGCAAAATCATATTTGCGATCAAGGGATTTTTGAACGATTTGCGCCATTTGAGCCGTCAATTTAGGGTAAAGCCAAGTGTAAGCAGGATTGACCGTTAAATGAGCTTTATGGGGGCGAGAACCATCTCTAGAAGACTCCAATCTGAAATAACCAATAGCAGCTTTACGCTGTGGCTCAAAAACATAGCCATTAACAACATCAGTGCCGTTAAGCCACTGTCGAATATGACCGACAGCATTTTGGACTAAATTAGTTTTAAAATCTTCTACGTGGCGGTCAAATACCTGACGTAGCAGGGGAGGCATTGACACGCAATCTAGTTGATATAATAATGGTGCATCTGCATTACTGATGGGCAAAAAGTTGGGTAAATCAGGGTCTTGTTGAGCAAGTTGAGCGACTAATTCCGCCGAAAGCTGCCAATAAGTCATTTGAGCTAAAGGCTGAAAGCCATTTTCTCGATAGAGAGCCAAATGATTTTTCTCATTGACATTAACTTCCAACATCCACGTTCTGGCTTCCCAAATGTTTTGCAGACAATGACGCAATAATTGCGAACCAAGCTCTTTTTGAGATTTGAGTAGTTCTAAACTTGGAGAGTTGCTATTGAGCAAAACCCTTTCTACTCTCCAGGTACTACGTGTACTATTGAGAGAAGAAACTTGAATTAAACCCAGAACCTCTTCTAAGTGCTGGGCTACATAGACTCGCCAACCATGATAGTAAGAACGAGGTAAAAGACTGAGAAACCTTTTAAGTCCGTACCAAGAACCAACCTGTTCTAGTTCTCTATCGATAGTTATGAGACGCTTAGAAGTCTCTCTGGCAACACATTCGCTCACCAAAGCATTGATTGCATCCACATCACGATGTTGAAGAGGACGAACTATAAGCTGTTCATTGTTAGGTACGGATGAAGTCATAATTTCTTGTTAGTCAACCTTTTCTAATTGCCATAAAATTTGATTTCCTTCTCGTCTCACCCTCGAAACAACCCAGTTGCGCCAAGACCAATGATCTCCTCTACTAGTTACAGCACTAGCATTGATGTCCATTAGATCTGCTAATTCAGAGCTACTGATGAGATAGCCTTTGCCAGCTATTTCTTCGGCAATTCTGAGGGTGTCAATCAAGTCTCGTAGTTGAGTAACTCTTTCCTCGCTCGATACTCTAGTTTCTTCCATTGCGTTGTTTGATGATTCTGTCATAGCTAGCTAGAATTTTATACCTTATGGTTAGTTCCCAAGATGCTAAGTGTAACTTTGTCTTGCGGATATTAAAGTTTATCCGATAACTTGATTACCGTCATCTTAGCTAATTTGAACGAGAGTTATCTGCTACTAGGTTAGTATATCTCGAACGTGCTGGTTGAAAATCGGGTTTTATTTCTAAAGATTTCTCATAGCTGGCAATAGATTCTGCCCAGTTTTCTAGTTGTTCGAGGGCGCAGCCGCGATTGTACCAAAACAGATGATTGCCTGGGGTTATTTTGATCGCATTACGCCAACTGTCTGCTGCGGCTAGCCAATTTTCTAGTTGATATAAAGCGTGGGCGCGGTCGTTCCAAGCTTGATAATTGTTAGGATCTATAGATAATGCCTTTTGAAATGATTCGACAGCTTCTTCATATTTACCCAAACGACCTAAAGCACTACCGCGATTGTGCCAGGCTTCTGATAGATTGGGATTGATACTGAGAGCTTTTTCCCAGGAAGCGATCGCTTTATCAAATTCTCCTCCACTGACTTGTTTTAGCCCTAAATTAAACCAACCTTCAATCAAATCGATACTAGAGCGATCAAGGTCAACAGGTGGCGTTAGGGAAGAGTCAGAGGGCGATTCTGCGACTGGATTATCTAGCTTGGTCAGGGGAACATTAAGTTTTTGTGATATTTTTTGAGCCAACTCCTCATCTTGTTGAATTAGGTTCATTACTCGATCCATATCTATAGCGACAGGATCTGGTGATAATTCCTCTGTCTCCAATTTAATGGGAGAAGAATCCTGTATGAACTCCTCAGTCATTGCCTCAGATTTTACCTCGTCTAGTTCAAATTCAAATTCTTCTTCACTATAGGTGCTGGGAGATTGGGAATAGTTTGAGTCTGGAATTTCCTTCTCTGTTGACTCTTTTGGGATGAAATCGTCATCGGGGACTTCTTCCAGTAATTCTGTAAAGGGAAATTCGTCTTCTGGTTCAGTCTCAGAAGATAGATCGTTTGGCGACTCTGCAATTGTTTCTGTGGCATCGATCGATTCTTCTAGGCTTGGTTCTTCTTTTGATGTAACATTAGAAGAGAGATCTGTTCCTCCATCTTTCATAGCAGCCGAGCCGAGTTCGGCAAAATCTTGAGGCAATCTTTCTGATAAAGTTTCTTCTGTCTCCAAGTTCATAGAAGGAGAATCCAAAATTAGATCGGGGCCAACATATTCCCAGACTACATCTTCTGTATTGCCAAACAATAATTCTCTGCCAATACGGTTGGACGCGCTGCCAATTTCTTTTACTTGGGCAGCAGATTGAGTCAGTTCGCCCAAACGAACCATGATTGTACCCAATTGTCGCTTAGACTGGATTGGTAAGGTGATTATTTTTGTTCGCAGACGCTCCAACCAAGCTATCCAATCTTCTTGTTTTCCACGATCGCCTAGTTGAGCGAAAAACTTAATAATTCGGCGATCGTGCCAACCATGAGAAACACCTTCCAAAAGCTGGTTAAATAGAAATTCATAGTCAGCATCGGATAAAAGAGAGACAGATTCAGATGTCTTATCTTCAAGCGGGGGTGAGTCCTGACTAGCGTTTGACTGTTGGTTATTTTCTGTGACTTGCCCAATCGTGTGACTCATTTGCCTTAGATCAAATATACTGATTTTATGAGTAAAGCTAAATTAATTCCCCTCAAAGTTCACAGTTCGTTCATAGACCAGTGACCCCTTGAGATAGCTAAATATTGCTCAATTGTACAGGGATAATTTTCTAGTAACTAGTGGGAAATAAAAAGATCCACATCAAATATGCCTTACGAACCAATTCACCACAAGTACCGACCACAAACTTTTAAAGATTTAGTCGGTCAGGAAACGATCGCTTTGACTTTAAGCAATGCTCTAAAACAAGAAAAAATTGCCCCAGCCTACCTGTTTACAGGCCCTAGAGGAACGGGAAAAACATCTAGTGCCAGAATTTTAGCAAAATCTTTAAATTGTTTGGCTAGCGATCGCCCTACTCCCGAACCTTGTGGCATTTGCGAGGCTTGTTTGGCGATCGCAAAAGGTTCGGCGTTAGATGTGATGGAAATTGATGCTGCTAGCAATACAGGGGTAGATAATATTCGTGAAATTATCGAGCGATCGCGTTTTGCTCCCGTTCAGTGTCGATATAAGATTTATGCTATTGATGAATGCCATATGCTCAGTACCGCAGCATTTAATGCCCTTTTAAAGACTTTAGAAGAACCCCCGCCACAGGTTGTTTTTATTTTAGCGACTACCGATCCCCAACGAGTTCTTTCCACGATTATTTCTCGTTGTCAGCGATTTGATTATCGGCGTATTCCTTTGCCAGAGATGGTGAGTCATTTGGAATATATTGCGAGGTCAGAAAATATTGCGATCGCCAATGATGCTCTTACTTTAATCGCCCAAATTGCCAATGGAGGTTTGAGAGATGCAGAAAGTCTTTTGGATCAGTTGAGTTTATTACCAGACACTATTTCTGTAGAGAAGGTTTGGGATTTGGTTGGTGCCGTACCCGAACAAGATTTATTAAAGCTCCTTCATGTTATTAATCAAGATAATTCTTTGGGTGTTTTAGAGCAATGTCGCAGTCTTTTGGATCGAGGAAGAGAGCCGATAGTTGTCCTGCAAAACTTAGCTAGTTTTTATCTTAATTTACTGATTGCTAAAACTGCGCCTCAATGTCCCGATCTCGTAGCGGTTACAGAAACTTGTTGGCAGCAATTGTGCGAAGAAGCAGCCAGTTGGGATACGAGTCTAATTCTGAGGGGTCAACAACATCTCAAAGAAGCAGAAAACCAATTGAAAAGAACTACTCAACCTCGTTTGTGGTTGGAAGTTACTCTGTTGGGTTTGTTACCTCAAGCTCACCAAACTATTGTCAGTCAAGCCGAACCAGTAATAAGTAAGATAGCTACTGTTTCTGCCTCGATAAATATTCCTGTAATTGAGCCACAAGCACCCCAAAATAATATTGCTCCAGCAGAAGATACTAAAGTTATTGCGAAGGTAGGGGAGCAACCCCAAAAACTTCCAGAAAAACTAGCTTCCGTTCCTCCTTCTATTGCCGAACCCAAGTTTTCTTCTGTCCCGCCAAAAGTTCCGCCCACAACCCCAGAAACATTCCCTTCCAATCCTTCTCCTGAATCTTCTCCAGCAACGGTTAGTAACGTAGATATTCAAGGAATTTGGAACAGAGTGGTTGATTCTGTTCCCTCGCGGATGACTCAAACTCTATTGACACAACACTGTCATTTGGTTAGTTTTGATGGTTCGAGTGCCATAGTCGGTATTAGTTCGGCAACATTACAAAAACTGAATCAAAATAAAGTTCCTAATATAGAACAAGCTTTTGCTAAAGTCGTGCAGCACAAGGTTAAGGTACAACTGGAAGTTCCTGCTAAAAATAATAATTCAAAAAAAAACTCTGAACCTGTAAATAATCCTCCTCAACAGCCAATCAGAACGCCCAGAAACGATGTTCAGCAAGATTTTGCTCAAAGTCCCGATAATTCAAACTATTATGTCGAACCCGTCGAACCAGTTAAACCAAATATCGTTCAAAAAGATCGGGTAATTAAACCTCAATCAGATAATTTTAGCGATCTCAATTCTGCTGTATTAGACTCATCTGTTTTCAATCAAAATGTTCGACCTTTCTCTCAAAATTCGACTTCAGCAACAACTGCTAGCGTTCAAAATAGCCTCCAAAATAATATCTCTTTAATTCCATCTCCAGAAGCTATTGAAGTAGATTTAGACTCAGATTATGAAGATGACGATCTACAAAAAGCGATCGCCAGTTTGACTCAGAGTTTTGAAGGAGAATTAGTTAAAATGGAACGCGACGGAGATGAACTTTTGGAGCTTATAGAAACAGCCGAAATAGAAACATCAAAAACTATTCCCATCCTCGATCGACCAGATATAGAAGACTATGAAGACGATTGGTAGCAACTAACAGCACGCCATACTACCAAATAATTATTTCACAATTTTACTGATACAATTCCAATACTTTATCAATTCTCATTCGCGATCGCACTTCCAAATCTAGCTGAGATCTGTGTCCTAAATTAAAATGTTGGGCTGCTGCACAAGCGATCATCGCTGCATTGTCTGTACAAAACTTTAAAGGTGGAAAATATACTTTTAAATTGTGTTTTTGGGCTGCTTCTGTTAGATACTTTCTGAGTCCGCTATTAGCTGCCACTCCACCGCCAATGGTTATAGTATCCAAGCCATTGTCTAAGGCACATTTAACACTGCGTTTGGCTAACACCTTAGCAACGGTATGTTGAAAACTGGCAGCTACATCAGCAACAGGAATTTCCCCCTCTGCTTCTAGTTTTTCAGTTAGCCTCAAGACTGCGGTTTTTATGCCACTAAAGCTAAAGTCATAGGGATGATAACCCCTGCCATCTGGTAAGGATATCCTGCCCTCGGGCAAGGGGAATGCTTTGGAATTGCCAGATTGTGCCAGGCGATCGATTATAGGCCCTCCAGGGTATCCTAGATTGAGTAAGCGGGCTACCTTATCAAATGCTTCTCCCGCTGCATCATCTCTAGTCGATCCGAGTAACTCATATTTACCGTAGTCTTTGACATAAATGCTGCTGGTATGTCCTCCAGAAACTAACAAACACAAGAAAGGCGGTTTTAATTCTGGTTGTGCCAAATAAGAAGCGTAAATATGCCCTTCTAAATGATGTACCCCTAAAAATGGCTTGTTATAAATCATGGCAAGAGTTTTGGCTGCTGCCATTCCGACTAGCAAAGCCCCTACCAAACCAGGGGTACAGGTGGCTGCGATCGCATCTATATCTTGCCAATTTAAACCCGCTTCTTCCATTGCCTGGCTAATACAAGGATTGATAATTTCTAAGTGTTGTCGAGAAGCTAATTCGGGTACAACACCACCATATGTCTTGTGTAATTCGATCTGAGAAGAAACAATACTACTTAAAACTTGACGATTATTTACAATTGCTACCGCAGTTTCGTCACAACTTGTTTCGATCGCTAAAATTATTGCCATCCTTTGATAAGTTGAATTATGAGAACAAATTTGTTCGCCTATTCTTGGTTTTCGGGTACTAGCTACCAGACTATCACGGCGTTAATCGACACTGAGATAGATTTAAAACTATGACCGAAAGTAAGAATAGTTGATGCGAAAGAGATATCTTTTGCATTAATACACAAACACAATTATTATCTGACACAAAAGGAAACATATTCATGAGAAGGTTGTTTGCTTTAATACTAGTATTTACGCTTTGGTTTGGCTTTGCTCCTACAGCTAGTGCTGATGGTGTAGCAGGTTTAACCCCTTGTAGCGAAAACTCTGCCTACGTACAAAAAGCTAAAAATTTCCGTAACACTACTGACGATTCCAATTCTGGTAAAATTAGAGCCGAGCGTTATGCCCAAGCTCTTTGCGGTCCAGAAGGCTACCCTCACCTGATTGTAGATGGTCGTTGGTCTCACATGGGAGACTTTTTTATCCCTAGTATCTTGTTCTTGTATATTGCAGGTTGGATCGGCTGGGCTGGTCGTTCCTACATTATTGCGATTAGAGACGAAAAAGATGCTGAAATGCAGGAAGTTGTAATCAATGTTCCTTTGGCTGTCAGCAAAATGTTAGCTGCTGCTACTTGGCCTTTACTTGCTTTTGGCGAATTTACTAGTGGCAAAATGTTTGCTGATGAATCGGAAATTACCGTTTCACCCCGCTAAATCAGACTCTAGATTACACTTTTATCGTTTTAACAGGAGGATATTATGGGAGACTTACAAAAGTTTCTTTCTACTGCCCCAGTATTGATCATGGCTCTGCTTACTTTTACAGCAGGAATTTTGATCGAATTTAACCGTTTCTATCCAGATTTGTTGTTTCACCCCTTGGGCTAACATCAAATCTACTTGAACTACAGGTTTCAATAACTTAACTTAAAATGTTTATCTTCAGCGGAGGTGCTAGAGATTTACATTTTTTATTCTGCGATTAATTTAATTTGTTAGTCGCAGTTTTTGTTTTTTACACATAATCACCAACCCTAAAGTAAATAGCGGCGATCGCGGCTGATAATAATAGACCCAAACAAGGAGCGATCACAATTAACCAACCGCCATTGAGAAATAAAAGCCAACTGCAACCAAAAATGAGGATTATTGCCGTCGAGATACTCAAAAATATTTTGAAAAAGGAAGATTTAGCCAAAATAATTATGCCACTACCAACCCCACACCAAAAGGCTATCCAAGACATTTCCCAGCGATCGCAAAGCCACCATAAAAGTTTTTGTTCTCCCAAGGCTATACTGATTAACTGGCTGGTCATTTGAGCGTGAATAATTACCCCAGGAAGGCGTTTTGCTTGTTTGCCTCGACTATAGGGAGTATGGTGCAGATCTTGGTTGTATCCCCGCACTCCAATTAAAATAATTTTATCTTTCACTAGTCGAGCTAAAGAATGCCCTTCCATGGTTAAGGCTTCTCTGAGAGGAATAGTTTGGGGTAAAGCGCGGGGATAATTGAGTAGGGTTTGATAGCCTTGAGCTTCGGGTAAATGATAGCCACCGCTAGTAGCTTTGAGGCGAGGGAGTTTTATGTCACCAATTTGCAATAGTCCCTGTTGTTCGTATTTTGCAGGAATATCGTCCAAATATTTTAAAGCCAAACGTAGACTTAAAGATAAACTGCTGGGACATACACCATCAGGAGACATCCCCAGAATTTGGCGACGAATTGCGCCATCATCATCGATCGCCCAATTACTAAAACCAATCTGCTGTTGGGGTAATGAAGATGGTGCTTCGATACTAACTAGTTTGGATCTCTCGACCCCAATGCGACAGATCGCAAAAAAATTATCTGTTTGGGCGAGGGTGTTTTTCAACTCCGAGTTAAAAGGAAAATCGTGAATCACATCCGAGGCGATCGCTTTTGCGCCACCAGACTGTAATTTATCAACCAATTTTTTCAAAGCTATATCTGACAAAGAGCCTCGCATATTTAAACCGACATCCCTTTGTTGCTGATATTTGATGTCGCGATCATCAATGGTAATAACTAAAACTCGTTCCTCTACAGGGGGAGTAAAACGGTAACTAATCAAACGGTCGTAAGCCCTTAATTCTCCTGCCTCAAGCCATCCCCAAGACTGGATTAAGCCTACCAAAATCAGTGCGATCGCGCTAGTTAGTATCCCAGAAATCAATGGTTGTTGCTGAGAATTTAATTTAACTGCATCAAAAAAAGGAAATAATTTTTGCTTAAGGCATATACTCCCCCAGGTAGGAGGAATGATGGCAGGATTTTGATATATAGTAGGCAACCAACTAGCACAAGGATATTGTTTTTCCCAGGCTTGTAATCGCTCTCGTGCCATCTTAGTCGCAAGATACAAAGAGTTACCCCCAGCATAAGCTTGGAGAAAATACTTAATAAACTCCTGTGCCATCATGTCAGGAATAGGCATTCGCATCACAATAGACTGAGGTAAGAATAATTTCCCCAATTCTTCGGCTATTCCCAGTCCATCACAAGAATTAAAAATAGCTAATTGCAGTCCATTAGCGATCGCTCGCTTAAATCCATGCTTTAGCTGTTCGATAGTTAGTTTATCTTCTGGGTTGAGATACAAGATCCCTTGTCGATCGATAGTTTGGCTGTGTCCAGCAAAGAAGACAATATCCCACGTTTCTTGCCACAATCGAGCGTACAATTCTTGACGAGTAGGTTCGACCAGAAAAAACACTTCCCCATTCTCTAAAGACTCCAAAAAATCGCGGTCAGCATCTAAATTAATTCCGCGATCTTCCCCCAAAATCGCTAAAATTCTCACTTTATTGTGGGGTTTTATTTTGGGTTGAATTGGAATGCGCTTAAAATCAAAATTACTAATGGCAATTTCCGAGTTAGGATAATTATCTAACAAATCCCAACAACACCAGGGTAACTGATAAATTTCTGGAAGGTCGCTACAAATCAATATTCTGATTGCTTCAGAACGATTTAATTCTTCTCGTAGATGTTTGTCAACAGAATAAAAGCTGGGAGAATTGAGCCATTGTTGTAATCTTTTTTGTAACTTTTTGGCAGTAGTGGCTAATTCTTCCTGAGGATCGATTGAACCATCATAAATAATCTGTTGGGGTTTAATTCGACTATGATTATCCAGTTTGGAATATTGTTGTTGCCAAAGGCGCAAGCATTCATTCAACCCTGGTGCGGGGGGCAAAATTCCTGCAAAACCGCGCTCGGCTGACTTTCCTTCTTGTCCAATTTCTAAACTGACTTGAAATCCTAACTGGAAATTGCCATTAAACTTAAGAATGACTAATTTTGCCATTACTACTAGCTATAAGTATCCTAACTAAATAATAAAGCTTTCTATTATTATCTGTTCGTCTAAAGTCAGTTCAACAGTAAAACTTTCTCCCAATGTACCGCTAAAACAAAACTCAATTGTCTTGGTTTCCTTGGTTTGAGCGATCATTACAGGACAACTGTCTCCATCTAAAATAATTACCTCCAAACCTTTGGGTAAAAGATCTTTCAGTTCACTATTGCAAACCATCAAAGAAATATCAAACTCTTCTTCGCTTTTGGGTTGTATGTTCAGTACTAAAGCGATCGCTAAATCGTCATATCCGAGGAAGGGGATTGGTTTAACCCGATTGATTCTTGAGGATAGTCGATCTTCGATTCGATCTGCTGCTTTTTGGGGACTTCTAAAATTTAAAGCGAGAGTAGAAGGAAAGAATTTTTCTATTTCTTGCCAGTCTTTGTCTTCACCCCCCTTAAACCAGCGATCGATTGTGATGGGTTGAATTGGTGCAACAGGTTGTTGTTGGCTTAGGTATCCAGGAAACTCGGTTAAAGACTCCAACTGATTTAAAGGTAGACTGGTTTGATTTACTTTGCGGGCAAATCCTATAATTGTAGAACGATTGAGAGACTCTTCTAATTCAACTATGACATAGCCAATCCGCTCAAACCAAACTTCGGGAGGAATAGTCACCGCATCATCTCCTGCTAAAACAAAACGACACTCAAGCTTGCCATAATTAGGAACTTGCAAATCGGCAACATTCATCATCGTTTGTAAAATAGGATTCCAGCTATCACTATCTTCGAGATTGGTCGACCAACCAAGAGAATTAAGATAAGAGTTTACTGCCGATACAGCTAAAGTATTGAGATATACTTGTTTGGCTTTATCCCTTTGGTATTGATAGCGACTAAATCTTTCAGCTTTAACGCGAGTTTTGAGGGGGATAATAGTTTGAAAGATTCCGGGTTGGTGATTTATCATTACAGTCTTAAGCTGGGGTAAATGTCTAAAAATACTTTTTCAATTCAGTCTTGAGTAAAGGTGAAAAACGACGACACCAACGATTATAAAAACTACTCAAAGTTGGAATTGGTATCCCAAAGAGATCGGATATTTGTTCCCAGCTTTTGCCTGAGAATTTAGCCAAGGTAATACTACTAAAATTGGCATCTGGTCTATTTCTGATATGGGCCGTAGCAAAAATTCTATCTGGGTCTTGAGTTAGATATTCTTGGAGAATTTGCCATAAATCTGGAGTATTTACTGGTTGTCTAATTTGTTCTAAACCTGCAAAAGAAGAAACTTCATGCTGGGCATATTTTTGGTAATCAATATAACTTTTTAAAACGAGTTTATCTAATTTAAAGTTAACCCAATTCATAAATTTACAATTCCCTCGTTGGGGATCGTATAAATCGATGTTGACACATATATAAGCGAAAGTTTCTGTAACAGCTTCTTCATAAAGAAGTGGATACAAGCTACTAGAAAATTTGCTGACATGGGGTCTGCACAGTCTGCCTGACAATTTAATTCCTTTAATCAGTTCGGTTAAAGCATATGTTCTTAGTTCGCTATTGACTGAGTAATTTTGAGCAGCTAAACCCATTTTTTTTAATAAATCGTCATCGAGTAATTGTTGAAAAATTTGCTTCTGGAGTTGATATAAATAATTTGGTTCAAGTTGTTTGATTTTCTTGAATTTGTTAAAATTCTCATCTTCATTAAAATCGATTAGATAAGTATAAAGATGAATAATTAGCTTTTCTTTAGCCCGATCGTATATTTCTTGATACACTCCTTTTAGCGGTGTACCATGAAACCGACGACACAGAGGTCGCGATCGCAAAATTGTAGTTACAATTTGATTGATTGCTAACTCTTGCTGTTGAAAATCATTGGTAGTTTGGCACTCATCCATCAGCTTGTCTAATAGCTGATATTTTGATTGCTCCAACTCATTACTAATGGTCATTTATGATGATTTATTGCACCCTTAAATTAATCAAGCTTCTCTATGTAATTACTTCTCGGTCGTAAATATAATTTACGGCTTTTGTTACAAAAATTTGCAAAAACTGTTGTTTTAAAACTAGTTATTCGATGATCCAAAAATTACCATCATTTAAAAACCCAGCCCTATTCGAGCTAGCTTTAACTCACCGCTCTTATGCGAATGAAAATACCTCCATAGCATCAGATAACGAACGTCTAGAATTTTTGGGAGATGCTGTTTTGGGGTTTGTAATTGCCGAAATGCTCTACACAATTTATCCTAGTATCAACGAAGCGCAATTAACTCACCTGCGATCGCGATTAGTAGATGAAAAGCAGCTAGGAAGATTGGGTAAAGAATTGGGTTTGGGGGCATTGATGCGCCTGGGTAAAGGAGCAGCTAAAGATGGAGGTAGGGATAATCCTTCTTTGCTTAACGATACTTTTGAAGCTACTTTAGGAGCATATTTTCTAGATGCAGGAATCGAATCAGTCCGTCAATATATCCTAGAAATATTTCAGCCTTTAGCTGAAGCATTAGTTAACGATTCTTTGGGATTTGACTCCAATGACGGTCAAAAGATTGCTCAACCTCAGGCAACATTTATTGACAGCAAAAACCGTTTCCAACAATGGGCTTTAGCCAATCATCAAGCTAAACCCGAATACGAAATTATCGCAGAATCTGGTTGCGATCGCAACAAACAATTTACTGCTAGAGTATCGGTTTTAGGAAAAGTTTATGGTATCGGTACAGATCGTCGCAAAAAAGAAGCAGAAAAAAGAGCAGCAGAAGCAGCAATGGCAAAAATTGCACCTAATACAACTTAGATTAAAAGGTTAAAAAATGCTATCAAAATCTACCTATTACTAATCATTGCTTAAATGTGGCTATGTTAGGAATAAAATGGTACGCTTTTATACATTACAGGAGAAAATTCGGACTATCCTGTATGAGTACCAAAATTTTGGTACATTACAGTTCGTGGGACTCCGAAGGCACTGATTAATTACTATTAGTGCCTTTTTTTTGTTTAAATGTTCCAGGACTATATCTTAGTGTATATAAATAGTACGAAAAGTAACTATAAAGATCGTCAGTAATTTAACTGAACTATTTTTTGTTACTAAGCCATTTTGCTTAAAACCCGATCAAAAACAACAATATACCTTCTTTGTGTCTAAAAATCTTAAAAGTACCTATTACAATAAATCCACCCAGGATAGAGCGATTATCGGTTGGCGAGAAATCATCGCTTTGCCCCAGTTAAAAATAGATTGGGTCAAAGCCAAAATTGATACGGGGGCAAGATCTTCTGCAATTCATGCGTTTGAAATTGAAGAATTGACTATTGAAGGCAAATCTTTCGTTCGTTTTCAAGTTCATCCATTACAAAGAGACGATCAAACCATCATTGTTACCCAGGCAGAACTATTAGAATACAGAGAAGTCAAAAACTCTGGCGGAAAAGCAGAACTCAGACCCGTAATCGTAACGGAGGTCAAGTTAGGTCAACAGCAGTGGCAAATAGAATTAACCCTGACTAATCGAGATGTCATGGGGTTTCGCATGTTGTTGGGTAGACAAGCAGTTCGTAATAAGTTTTTAGTAGATCCTGGTAAATCTTTTCTGCAAAGCGATAGGGAACACGACAATAATAGAAAACCTGAATAAAACACACCGCTTGCAGTCAAATATGAAAATAGCAATTCTTTCTCAAAATTCGAGTCTTTATTCCACTAGACGCCTCAGAGAAGCAGGAGAACAACAAGGACACAAAATTAGAGTAATTGATTACTTGCGCTGTTATATGAATATTACGTCTAAAAAACCCTCTATCGTCTATAAAGGTAAACCACTAGAAAACTTTGATGCAATTATTCCGCGCATCGGTGCATCCAGAACCTTTTATGGTACTGCGGTAGTTCGGCAATTTGAAGTAATGGATGTTTTTAGTGCCAATCAATCTCAGGCTATTTCTCGCAGTCGAGATAAATTGCGATCGATGCAAATTTTAGCCCGAGAAGGAGTAGGTCTGCCCGTGACTGGTTTTGCCCATGCCACTCAAGATATTGATGGTTTGATTGAAACAGTCGGAGGCGCGCCGTTAGTAATCAAACTATTAGAAGGTACACAAGGGATCGGGGTGGTTTTAGCAGAAACTTATCAAGCAGCTAAGTCCGTTATTGAAGCATTTCGCGGTTTAGATGCCAATATTCTCGTACAAGAATTTATCAAAGAAGCAGGAGGGGCAGACTTACGCTGTTTTGTGGTTGGTGATGAGGTGATTGCTGCCATGAAACGACAAGGTGCAGAAGGTGAATTTCGTTCAAACCTGCACCGAGGAGGAAACGCTCAAAAAATAGATTTATCTCCCGAAGAAAAAGATACTGCCCTGAGGGCAGCCAAAGCGATGGGATTAAAAGTTGCAGGAGTGGATTTACTTCGCTCCAATCATGGACCAGTAGTTATGGAAGTCAATTCTTCTCCTGGTCTAGAAGGGATCGAAAAAGCAACAGAAATTGATGTGGCGGGCAAAATCATCGACTTTGTGGTTAAATGCGCTGTAGAAGAAAATGATGGCGATCGCGCTTTAAGTAAGCCCTTCTATTAAGTAAAATTATCGTGGGACATACTTCTCATAAAAAAAGCGATCGCATTCGATATTAATTAACTAAGAACTAAGTGTCAGACAATACGATTGAAATTGCCAAGGAAATAATTACATCGGGACAATTACGCCGTTTTGAATTGCCAGTTAGCCGTTTATCGACTCAGACTTTAGTGTCTCTTCCCGTAACGGTGGTTAATGGCGTTGAACCTGGTCCCAAATTATGGTTGAGTGCAGCCATTCACGGGGACGAGCTAAATGGAGTAGAAATCATCGCTCGAATATTGGGGCGAGTTGACCCCAAAAAACTGCGAGGTACTATTATTGCCGTGTCGATTGTGAATGTATTTGGTTTTATCGAACAATCTCGCTATTTACCAGACCGCCGAGATCTCAATCGCTCTTTTCCAGGTTCGGAAAACGGCTCTCTCGCTTCACAATTAGCCAATCTATTTATGCGCGAAATTGTCGCTCACAGCACTCACGGCATAGATCTGCACACGGCAGCAGTACATCGTACCAATTTGCCCCAAATCCGCGCCAACTTAGAAGATGAGATCACCTATCGTTGTGCCAAAGCTTTTGGCGCACCGTTGATGATCCATGCCAAAACTATATCTGGCTCGTTGCGTCATTCAGCCACAAAAAAAGGTCGTCCCGTTTTGCTCTACGAAGCAGGAGAAGCCTTGCGTTTCGATCCTCTAGCGATTGAATGTGGTGTTCAAGGTATTTTAAGGGTGATGAATTGTCTAGAAATGTATCGGGATGAATTAGTCTCTAATACTGTTGAATCTTTAGAAAGTAGAATTAGTAGATGGGTAAGAGCTTCCTGTGGTGGAATATTTCATCTAGAGGTAAATTTAGGCGAAAAAGTCCTGAAAAGACAAGAGTTAGGTTTTATTACCAATGCTTTTGGGGAAAAAAGAGTTGCAGTCCGTGCAACAGTTAACGGTATTGTAATTAGCTATACTCAAAATCCCTTAGTCAATCAAGGAGATGCCATTATTCATTTAGCCGTTGTTTAATAGAGATCTTAATTTATAAAAGCATCTAGCCAAGTTTCCCAATGCTGATTAATTGACAATCGAACGTAAGTTTGAGATTAAAATCGGGTGTTAAGCATTAGTTAGTTATATTTTTCTCTTTAATTTTAATTTCACGAGATTCGATGTATGCGATCGCTTCTTGGATGGCAAACAACCTTTCATCAAAGCAACGATCGGGAGGTAGTAATTTGAGTAGCTTCATTTTTTGCAGTCTTTGTTTTACTTTTCCCGTTGCACCAACTAAAAATACTTCACGATTATTGCTGCAAGCATCTTTAACCATATTTTCGATCGCCAAAGAAGCAGTTACTCCCAATAAAGGTACATCGCTGAGATCTAAAATCAATACCTCATATTTCCGCACAATTCCCATCCTTTGAGAGATAGTTTTGGCTGCACCAAAGCTCATCGGTCCGCTTAAATTAAATAATAAGATTTTGCCTTTGGCTTGTTTTAGTAAATGCTTTTCTTCCATGCTCAAAGCTGCATCATCATCATCATCATCGGGATTAATAATGGCTCTAACATGATTGCTTTGAATATCGCTCAAGCTTTTAATAGTTAATAAATTGGCAAAAAATACTCCTGCTGCTACCGCAGTAATTAGATCCACAAATACAGTCAAAAACAAAACCATGTACATCAATCCCGTGGCCTTGAGGGATATATTGTGCGCTCGTTTTAAAAAACTCCAATCAATAATATCAATCCCAACTTTAATTAAGATTCCTGCTAAAACTGTTTGGGGAATATTAGAAGTTAACTCTCCCGCTTTAAGGACAATAATCAATAAAACCAAAGCATGAATCATGCCCGAAATGGGTGTTTTTCCGCCACTTTTGACATTAATTACAGTGCGCATAGTAGCCCCCGCCCCAGGAAGCCCGCCACACAAGCCTGCTAGCAAATTACCGATGCCTTGACCGATCAATTCGCGATCGCTATCATGTTGAGTTCGGGTAATGTTATCTGCCACTAAAGATGTTAGTAAAGAGTCAATCGATCCCAATACTGCCAACATCAAACCATAGCCGAAAATATCCCTAACCCGAGCGATATCAAAAGAGGGCAAATGCAAGGTGGGTAGTCCACTAGGAATATCTCCAATTAGTCGTAAACCTTGGTCGGGCAAAAAATAAGCTGCTACAAATGTTCCTATAATTAAAGCCAATAGAGGAGAAGGAATTAATCGGGTAATTTTAGCAGGGGTTAAAAAGACGATCCCCAGAGTTAAAATTCCCAAACCTACCGATCCAGGATTGGCATTACTCAGAAAATAGGGTAACCGACTCACTGACTGCACCACATTAGCCGAGGCAGGATGCCCGAAAAAAGGTCCAAACTGAAGCAAAATTATAATTACCCCAATCCCCGACATAAAGCCTGAAATAACTGTATAGGGCATGAGAGTGATGTATTTACCCAGGCGCATAATGCCAAATACGATCTGAAATATTCCCGATAAGATAATTACAGTAAAAGCGATCGCCGCGCCATTTTCGGGATCTCTGGCAATTTCTGTCGAAAACACTGTGGCAATTACTACTGTCATCGGTCCAGTAGGCCCTGAAATCTGGGATGGAGTCCCCCCAAATAAGGCTGCAAAGAAGCCGACTATGATTGCGCCATATAAACCTGCGATCGCTCCTGCACCAGAGGATACGCCAAAAGCTAAAGCTAAAGGGAGAGCAACAACTGCCGCAGTTATCCCGCCAAACAGATCGCCCCTTATGTTTTTGGAATGAAAACCGTTGACCAGTTGCATAGAAAAAAAGCTAAGATTCTTTTTGATCTTATTAACCCCAAATGCGGTTGATAATTGCTAGGTAAATAGGAATGCCAATAATAATATTAAAGGGAAAGGTGAGAGCTAAAGCCATAGATATATATAGGCTGGGGTTTGCTTCGGGGACTGTCATTCTGATGGCTGCGGGTACTGCGATATAAGAAGCACTCGAACATAGTACTGCAAACAAAAGAGCATTACCCTGGGATATTCCAATTGCTCTGGCAATAAAGATACCCACTAATGCGTTGAATACTGGCATCAAAATGGAAAACCCAATCACAAACGAACCACTTTTAATTAAGTCGCCAATTCTTCTAGCTGCTACTAAACCCATATCTAGCAGGAAAAATGTCAGCATTCCATAAAATATTTCTCCTGTAAATCCTTCTAATCTTTCCCATCCTTGTTCGCTAGTTACTATGCCTACCAATAGACTACCCAATAGTAGGAAAACTGAACCATTTAGAAAAGCTTCTCTTAATACTTCCGACCATGAAAAGCTACCTTTGCTGTCTTCTCGATCTGCCTTGTTGTCTTGGGTAAACAGCCTGACTAAAATTAAACCAACAATAATTGCAGGAGACTCCATCAAAGCTAAAGCTGCCACCATATGTCCCCCATATTCTATCGGTGGGACTTGTTGTTCGAGAAATGAACTTGCTGTAACAAAAGTTACCGCACTAATTGAGCCATAACTAGCTGCGATCGCTGCTGCATTATAAGCATCTAATTTTATTTTAAGGATAAAAAAAGCATAAATTGGCACTACCGCAGCCATAATTACTGCTGCCAACAAAGTTATGGCAATCTCACTATTGATTCCACTCTCATGTATTTCGTGTCCCCCTTTAAAACCAATGGCAAATAGAAGATAAAGAGAAAATAGTTTGGGTAAAGGATGGGGAATTTCTAAATCTGATTTTAAGAAAACTGCTATCATTCCGATAAAGAAAAATAGCACTGGCGGATTTAAGATATTAGAAAGAATGAGGCTCGAATCCATAGAGTTAAATACTAATTTATTAAATAAAAAATGAGTAAGGGCAATTATATTATTCGTATAATAACAATCGCCTTACTCACTTAATTGAGTTTGAGTAAAATTATTTTTTTATTGTCTACCAAATATTGAAAATTATTAATTTAACCATCCTTTCAGACGACGAGCAACTTGAGGGCGACGCAGTTTGCGCATGGCTTTACTTTGAATTTGACGCACTCTTTCGCGGGATAAGCTGAACATACCGCCGACTTCTTCCAAAGTATAGGGCTGGCTAGTCGATAAACCATAACGCAAACAAATTACGTCTTTTTCTCGCTGAGTCAGCACATCATCCAAAACATCAGTAATTTCCTGACGCATCATAGTTTCGTTCATCCGATCTTCGGGTAATTGAAGATCACTATCTTCCAGCAAGTCTACGAGTTCAGTATCTTCTGCTTTACCCACACGATGATTGAGAGATAAAGATTGACGGCGCAATTCTAACAGTTGGCGCAACTGAGAATTAGAAATTTTTAATTCTTGAGCTAATTCTGATTCGCTAGGGTTGCGTTGTAAGTTTTGCTTGAGGTTACGTTGTGCTTTTTTAAGCTTGTTGAGCTTTTCTACAATATGAATCGGCAATCGAATAGTACGAGCATCATTGGCAATGGTACGGGTAATTGCCTGTCTAATCCACCAATAGGCATAGGTAGAAAATTTGTATCCTTTATTGGGATCGAATTTCTCTGTAGCTCTATTTAAACCGATCGCTCCTTCTTGAATCAAGTCCAGAAAAGGTACGCCTCGATTGAGATAACGTTTGGCAATAGAAACCACTAAACGTAAATTGGAACGAATCATTTTACGCTTGGCTACTTTCCCTCTATATAGTAGTAGGTCAAGCTGACGTTCTGATTCTAAACCTATTGCTGCCACTAATTCGATTTTAGTGGGTTTTTGTTCTTTTTCTTCTATCAGTTTTTGCCGAGCTTTTTCTACTCCTAGCATGAGCTTGACATCATTCGCCAGAGTTATTTCTTCTTCTGCGGTAAGGAGTGGATAGCGAGCCATTTCTTTGAAAAAGGCTCCAATATTATCTTCTAAAGGAATTTTACGACGACTTTTAGCTCCAGAATCATGACTATCTTCTGCGGAATATTCTGCTTCAACTAGTTTTAAATCATCTTCAGTTATTGCAGAATCTTCGTCGAGGGAAATATCTAGATCGTAATTGTTCTTCTCGGTAAGTTTGACTGTAGTCATTGGTTTTATTCCTAAGTTTTGCTAAAGAAGTATTTGGATATTCGCGAAAATTTTCCGATCGAAATCTCACTAATAGGATAAATTTATATTTGCTCTGCTTATGTTAAATTGGGTTATTAAAAAGTTCTCTTAAAGCTTCGGAAAAACAGGTCTATGGATGTAATTTATCCTTTACAGTTCTTTTTGTTTATTCTTTTACTAACTGTTCAATTATTAAACTCTCATACTTATGAATCATTATTCGCAAAGCATATCTTTTCTTAATGTTTTTTTTTGTAAAAATAGGTTATTTTAGGAAACTGACAGATGCTCGCAAACTGGATTATATCAAGCTTTTTCCGACTTTTTGACTGATATTTATTTCATGAGTCTAGTAGCGTACTAATTTTCTTTATTTTGTAGTGAATTAACTTAGTATATTTTCATCAAACTTCGATTTAAACTGTATTGCTTTTTACTTGAAATCAATTCTTGTAATGAATTGATAACTTAGTGACCCTCCTTCGACAAACTTATAAATGTTATCAGTTATACTCAATCCATTAATATTATTTTGAAAATATTATTTTGAAAACGCTCTGCCCAATGGTTTTATTGTAGACAAAGCAAAAGCGGGAATTGAGCGGGGAAAAGAGTAGAATAGTATTCCCGTACGGATAGTTGTAAAAGTTTGATGTTAATTGGTACTTCTGAAAATCTATCTCAACTTAGTTATGCGAGTTTGGCAGAATCTGTAATTAATAGCAATCTCATCGCAGCCGAACCCAAAAATAGCTATCAAACCCATACTCCACAGTGGGTAGAAGTTTTAGTCGATGTCCCTGGAGTACAGGGATTATATACCTATAGTCTTCCAGCAGATCTATTAGTTTGTGTGGGGGATATTGTGAGCGTCCCCTTTGGCATACAAATAACGGGGGGTATTGCCATTGGGATCTCGACTAAACCACCAGCAGATTTAGATTCTACCAAGATTAGACCTATTGAAGATGTAGTGATTTCAGGCTTTTTTCCTCAACAATATTGGGAATTGTTAAACAACATTGCTGACTATTATTGTACGGATTTGATGAGTGCAATTCGTGTTGCTCTACCTCCAGGCTTGTTAGGGCGATCGCAACGTAGAATTAGATTAAATAAAGGAGCTATTCCTCCTGGTGCGGAGCATTTTTGTAGCGTTATTGCTCTTAAGGTCTTGAAACTGCTACAAAATCAGAAAGACGGGGACTATAGTGTTAATTATCTCAGAAATCAAGTAAAAGGTGCCAGTCGGGGTATTCGGGAACTAAATAAACGAGGATGGATCGAGAATTATCTCGAAGCACCAAAACGAGCCAAACCAAAGCTAAAAACAGCTATAACCTTGGTAGGAGGAAGTTTATTAAACGATTTGACGACAAGACAAAAAGAAATCTTAAGTATCCTTAAAAATGAAGGTGGAGAGGCTTGGCAGACAGAATTCGTCAAGTCACATCAAACCAGTACCAAAATTCTCAAAGCATTAGTAGATAAAGGTTATATCATTCTTGACGATCGCGAAATCTTACGCAAAGAACAAGGAGTCGCTCAAGATGGCGATCGCCCTAAAGAATTGAGCCAAGATCAAGCCAATGCCCTACAAGTAATTAACGCCCAAACAGGTTATGCCCAAATACTTTTACATGGAGTTACGGGTTCGGGAAAAACCGAAGTATACTTACAAGCGATCGCACCGGTGTTAGCCCAAAACAAATCTGCATTAGTCTTAGTCCCCGAAATTGGCTTGACTCCTCAATTAACAGATCGGTTTCGCGCTCGATTTGGGACGCAAGTTTGCGTCTATCATAGTAAACTATCTGCTGGAGAACGTTACGATACTTGGCGACAAACCATTCAAGGAGAACCCCAGGTAGTAATTGGCACGCGATCGGCTATCTTTGCTCCCTTACCAAATTTGGGCTTAATCGTTCTCGATGAAGAACACGACTCCAGTTTTAAGCAAAATCGTCCTGCACCTACTTATCACGCTCGAAAAGTAGCAAATTGGCGGGCAGAGTTAGATGATTGCCCTTTAATTTTGGGTTCGGCGACTCCTTCTTTGGAAAGTTTAGTAGCAGTCAGAGGAGACAAAGCCCTAAAGGATACCGCTTCCCATAAGACAGGGAGACGAGGAGATATGGCATCGATCTCCAAGAGGTTTTATTTATCTTTACCCGCAAGAATTGCATCTCGTCCGTTACCTAAAGTAACTATTATCGATCTGCGTCAAGAATTGAGTCGGGGTAATCGATCCATTTTTAGTTTATCGCTGCAAAATGCGATCGCCGATATGCAGGAACGAGGAGAACAGGGGATCTTGTTTATTCCTCGACGGGGACACAGTACTTTTGTCTCTTGTCGCAGTTGTGGCTATGTTATGGAATGTCCCGACTGTGATGTCTCCCTTTCCTATCACTATACCCATGAAGGCGCAGCTAAACTATTACGCTGTCATTATTGCAACTATACCCGCATTCAACCCAATAGTTGTCCTGAATGTAGTTCTCCCTATCTAAAATTTTTTGGTAGTGGAACACAAAAAGTAACTCAAGAATTAACTAAATTATTTCCAGAACTCAAATGTATTCGTTTTGATAGCGATACTACCAGGAATAAAGGCGCGCATCGCGAGTTAATTACTCAATTTACCAATAAAGAAGCAGATATCTTAATTGGTACGCAAATGCTGACTAAGGGTTTAGATATTGCAGGGGTAACGGTAGTGGGAATTGTGGCTGCGGATGGTTTATTACATCGTAGCGACTATCGCGCAGCGGAAAGAGCTTTTCAAACCATGACTCAGGTAGCGGGAAGGGCGGGGAGAGGAGACACTCCAGGCAAAGTTATAGTGCAAACTTATTCCCCCGAACATCCTGTTATTCAAGCCGTTAAAACCCACGACTACCATAGTTTTAGCGCCGCAGAATTAGCCGAACGAGAAGAGTTAAACTATCCTCCCTATGGAAAGCTGATTTTAATTAAACTTAGTAGTATCGATAGTCGAGAAGTCGAGCAAGCAGCCGAAAAATTAGCCGATCTTCTCATCGATCTCTTAAGTCCAGAATATGATATCTTAGGCCCCGCACCTGCCAGTGTAATGCGAGTAGCCCGTCGCTATCGCTGGCAAATTTTACTAAAGTTCTCTCAGTCAGAAACAGATTCACCCGACTTAAATATACTGCCAGACAACGCGGACTTGTTGGTTTCCCACAAAGAGCGATTGTCGAGGTTGCGATCGCATTTACCCAAATCCGTCAGCATGACTATTGATATCGATCCCATTAACATGGACTGACTTGAATCCCCAATTTATCTCAAATTGCCACGATGGAGAATTACGGCACTAGGAATAGTATTATTTTGGCTATCGTCTAGCATCAACAATTCCACGCTGCCATAGTAAGCTTTGGGGGTATTTTCCAAACATCTATAGCTATTACTTCAGATAAGTAGCTAGGTGGAATTAAATATAAAACGCTCCAAACAGTAATTACCAAG
>NZ_JADWDC010000061.1 GCF_020640915.1 Waterburya agarophytonicola KI4
AACTTGCTATTTCTTGTATTGTAAATGGGTTTTGAGAACAGGATTTAGTATGACTTACGATCCCTATACTGCCGAAATTAATACCCCGTTACCCGCAGTAATTGATGAAATGACCAAACAAAAAATTGGTGCAGCAATTATCGTGCGATCAGATAGATTAGCGGGAATAGTGACAATAATTGACATCTGTCAGGCTTTTTCAGAAATATTGAAAGGGGAGTTTAGCTATGTTTCTTGATATTAGATAATTTTTGGTAGGGTTGAACGGTAGTTAACCCTTACTGCATGTGTCTTTTTTGCCAAGTAAAACGAAAAGTAGCACCGGCACCTTCCTCTGATTGGACTGTAATTTTACCACCGTGACTTTCTACAGCTTTTTTGACAATTGATAAGCCAATACCCGTGCTTTCCTTGTTATCTCTCGCTTCGAGGGTTTGGAAAATAGTAAAAATGCGATCGTGATATTGGGGATCGATTCCTTTGCCATTATCAGTAATGGTAAACTCGTAGCAATTTGCTAACTCTTGGGCAGAGATCGAAATTTTTCCCTGATCGCAGTCGCTATGTTGAATAGCGTTACTAATCAAATTTCTAAATACCTGCTGTAGAGGCACCGCTGCGGTATTAAAAGTGGGCATTTTTCCCTCAATTGTAATCTGGAAATTTGGGGGAACATCTAGTAGATCGATTATTTCTGCCAACATTTTGTCTACTGCTACTTGTTGTGGTTCAGATTGTTGTCTGTTGATTCGTGAATAAGCCAGCAGTCCATTGATTAGATTTTCTAAGCGATGCACTCTGCTCCGAAGTAGATTCATGTTGTATCTTGTGTCTTCATCGAGCTTGTCTGCAAGATCTTCTTCAATCCAGGTTGACAAATTGGCGATCGCTCGTAAGGGAGCTTTGAGATCGTGAGAAGTAACATAGGCAAATTGATCTAGTTCTTGGTTGCGTTTTTCTAGGGTAACGGTTGTTTTGAGTAGTAAAATATTGGCTTGCTCTAACTCGGTAGTGCGTTGCTGTACCCTTTCTTCTAATTCATCTTTTAAGATAGCCAGAGCCTCTTCTGTCTGTTTGCGTTCGGTAATGTTCAGGCTCGTACCGATGATGCGAGATACTTTGCCTGCCCGATCTACTATGGGATTGAGATTTGTCAACCACCAAGTATTTTTTCCTGCTACGGGTAAATATTCTTCATAAGAAATAATATCTTTTGAATCTTGACACTGTCGATAGTTTTGCTCAACTGAGATCGCTGCTTCTGGAGAAAGGATCTCCGCGGGAGTTTTATGCTTCACATCCCTAATGCCTGTTTGCCTAATCGCTGCGGGGTTAAATCCTTGGTAGCGAAATGTATTGTCTGCTTCAATATCAACTACAAAGATTGCCTCTTGTACGTTGTCGTAGATACTACGCAAAAACTCCTCTTGGTCATGAATCAGAGCCTTTTGTGCCTCAAGCTCCGCAATCTTTTTCGTTAGCTGCTGATTAATATCTTTCATTTGCCGAGGAGAAGGCAAAGCAAGAATTGCAGGAATTTTATTGACTAAAGCGATTGCTGTAGCAAAAGAAACCAATGCCGTCAATAGCCTGATAAAAATGGAGATCCAGTAGTTAGGATGCCATAATGTCCAAATATCAAAAGCATGACCAGTACCACAAAAGAGAATAAACCCCGCAAACAGCAAGAATATACCGTTAAAGGGAATATCAGGTCGTTGATGCAGGATATAAACTAAGACAAGAGGAATAGAAAAATAAGATAAAGCAATTATGCCATTGCTAGCAATATGTAGCCCCACTAACCAAGGCTTCCACAAATAACACATTCCATGAGGCATAAAAGCTATACCTTCGGCTAACTTCGTAATCGCAGCAAACTTTTCCATTTCCTAAAATCTTGGTTGGTTTTCTGAATCTTTAAACAATTAATGAAGGTGGCAAAAGGTCTAAGACAATAATTTAGTTCAATCCTAAATTTTAATTGATAAACCGTCTTTTTAAGTCCCTGCTAAGAAAGATATGTTTCAAGTTATCGTTGAATTACTTTGTAGTATCGCGCAATGCTGCTAGTTTTGACCGATCTAAGATAATAATCGTGCCACCTCTTTGATAACTCACAATTCCCTTTAGTTGTTTAAACAAACGCACGCATTCTTCATAGGAAATGCCGATACTGCGGGCAAGCTGATAATAGGGTAGTCGAATCTGCAACAACTCTCCTTCTGTAATATTTTGAGTGCCATCGCAGATTTGCGAAGCATAGCCGTAGACATCTCCATAGTATTGTAATAGTCGAATCAGACGCACTATTGCCCGTTCGGAAATTAATCCGTGGACAGTATGGTGCAATTGTTGCAGTCTTTGATTGAAAACTTGGATTATTTTCAAGCTGATTTCAGGAGAGTGAGCAATTACCTGTAACAAAACATCTCGCTCAATGGTTAATACTGCCGAATCTACCTGGCAGACTACCATTGCTGGAGCGATCCCGTCGCCAAACATGGCAGGGGCTGCAAATAATTCTCCTGGGGGAATGAGGCGCACTATAGTCTCCTTGCCACTCTCCGCAGTCTTTTTAATTTCTAGTTTGCCTGAAATCAAAGCATGAAGTTGTTGGGGCAAGCGATCGCCTTCGTGCATCACGATCTCCTGCTGTTGATATTCTCGAACATAACTATAGGGAATCAAACTGTCTAATTCATTAATTGCCAAATCCTGAAAAATAGATATCTGTTGTAGTTGAGAGGTAGAAGAACAGCCTTTGACAATCATTTATTATCATGAATCCATAAAAGTATATCGCCATTGAGCCAGTTAAGCCGTGAAGAATACGCAGTAATAGTGGCTGATAAGGTTGAGAAAATTTTACCGACATAAAATATCTTAATCAAGAATCATTATTGCGATCGCTTTATCCTTTATATAACTTTTCTAAAAAATACCAACAAAAAATACCATTAAAATGATTTGATAAATTAAAAACTAGTGTCGCAACATCTTAATGGTCAATAGCCAACCTCAGCCACAAAACGCCATAGTACAGTCTTCCCTAATAGGAGGAGAAAATAATTCTAGTTGGACGATCGCCGATAGTGCCAGACTTTACAACATCGAAGGTTGGGGCGATCCTTATTTTGGCATTAATTCCCAAGGAAATGTAACTGTTTCCACGGGGATAGAGGGCAACACCTTGGACTTAGCAGAAGTAGTAGAATCTTTAAAAGCCCGCAACCTAGATCTACCTTTACTAATTCGTTTTCCCGATATCTTGGCAGATAGAATGGCAAGATTACAAAGCTGTATGGCACAAGCGATGGATCGCTATAACTATCAAGGGAGTTATCGGGGGGTTTTTCCCATTAAGTGCAATCAAAACCGTCACTTAATTGAAGCCCTGGTCAAGCATGGTAGAGCTTATAGTTTTGGTCTGGAAGCTGGCTCAAAACCAGAATTAATGATTGCTTTAGCAAGTTTAGATTCGGGAATAGATAAACAAGCATTATTAATATGCAATGGTTATAAAGACCGAGAGTACATTGAAACGGCTCTTTTGGCGACCAAACTAGGTCCTAAACCGATTCTAGTTATAGAACAACCCCAAGAATTAGATTTAATTTTAACCATCAGTCAAGAATTAGATATTAAGCCAGTCTTAGGAGTCCGTGCCAAACTCGATAGCAAGGGTATCGGTAGATGGGGTAACTCTACGGGCGATCGCGCCAAATTCGGCTTAACAATAGCAGATATTGTACGGGTAGTAAGACGACTAGAAGCTACAGATAGATTGGACTGCTTGCAGCTATTGCATTTTCATATTGGCTCGCAAATCTCTGCTATTGGGGCAATCAAAAATGCGATTCGCGAAGCCAGTGAAATTTATGTCCAACTAATCAAGCTGGGGGCAAATATGCAGTATCTCGATGTAGGGGGTGGTTTAGCGGTAGATTACGACGGTTCAAAAACCAACTTTCCCCCTTCTAAAAATTACAATATGCAGAATTATGCCAATGATATTACTGCCCAGATAAAAGATGCTTGCGATCGCAGTAATGTAGCCGTACCAACTTTGATTAGTGAAAGCGGGAGAGCAGTCGCATCCCATCAATCAATCTTAGTTTTTGATGTTTTGGGTACGAGTAATGTATCTTATCCCGATGTGCTTCCTCCCTCAGAAGATGCACCGTTAGCGATCCGAAACTTTTGGCAAACCTATCAGGCGATCGATTCTACTAACTTTCAAGAAAGCTATCATGACGCGATCGCATTTAAACAAGAAGCTCTCAGTTTATTTAACTTTGGCTATCTCAGTTTGACTCAAAGAGCAGAAACAGAACAATTATATTGGGCTTGCTGTCATAAAATTGCCGCAATTATCAATGAGTGCGATCGCATTCCCGACGATCTAGAGAATTTTGCCGAGATTATGGCATCGACTTACTATGCCAACCTGTCCGTCTTTCAATCCATTCCCGATGCTTGGGCGATCGATCAACTATTTCCGATTATGCCCATTCATCGCCTTAACGAGCAACCCACAGTGAAAGGAACTTTAGCCGATATTACTTGCGATAGCGATGGCAAAATAGATCGCTTTATTAATGCCAAGCAAGCCAAGCATCTTTTGGAGTTACATTCTTGGAATAGTTCTCAACCTTACTACTTAGGAATGTTTCTCGTGGGTGCATATCAAGAAATTATGGGAAATCTACACAACCTTTTTGGCGATACCAATGTGGTGCATATTGAAATAGATAACAATGGTTATCGGGTAGAGTCGGTGGTTCGAGGAGACACTATTAAAGAGGTTTTAAGCTACGTTCAATATAATGGCGAAGACTTATTAGAAACCATGCGCTGTCGTACGGAAAAAGCCTTACAAAACAAGACCATCACTTTAAAAGAGACGCAAAAACTATTGCAAAATTATGCCGATAGTTTAAACAACTCTACCTATTTAAAAGTAGATCGATCCTCGCGATCGCTTAAACAATAAAAATAAATGTTTAAAATTCTGGGTTCTCCGTAAAAACACTGTAATATCTTGTGTAATATTTCAGTCTTAATATATTTCAGTCTAATACCCAGCAATACCAATGGTTACTCTCAATACTTCCCCTGGCGATGGTGGTTTAAATATCGGCGTAGATGCTTTTGGCGCATTTGGCTCTAATGCTGGTGGCATTGAAACATCAGATGCTATTTATAATCCTTTAGGAGAAATAGAAGAATCTGGAACGGTTTTTCAGTCTTATGTTGCTATTGGCATCAATAATGATGACTCCCCCACGAGAACCTTTCTCTCTTCAAGTAATCTAGAAGCACCAGAATTTTCTAACTTTACAGCAACTAATGCTAGTAGCACATTTGATTTTTCAGGTCTAAATTTTGTTTTAAACCAAGAAGTATCAGATCTTGCCGATGGAGAACAAAGAACGGGGAGTAATTTAGTTCAAACCTATACTATTACGAATCCTGGGACGGAAACTCTCGAATTTGAACTAATACGCTATTTAGATGGTGACTTAGATTTTGATGGCAGTATTCAAGATACAGGAGGGCGTTTTTTTGAGGGAAGTCAAGAAATCCTATTTGAAACTGATAGCGGTGATAGTGGAGCATCTGCCACAACCTTTGTCGGCATTACGACTACTGGTGGTTCGGAAGAAAACTATGAAATCAGCAGCTTTTCGGGATTGAGTTCCAATATTATTGCGGGAGAAGCTTTAAGCAATACCATTCAAGGAGATGGAGATGATGAAGACCAATTCATTGATGGCGATGCTTATGATGTAACTCTAGGTTTGGGGAATATTTTTTCCCTCGCGCCAGGAGAATCAATAACTTATCAAACCACGACTATTTTTGGTTCTGGTATCCCCGAACAAGTCGCATCTTCCACTCCACCTTTGCCTTTACCCGATGCCATAGTTGCCTGTACCAATAACGATCCTCGTCTGATTACTTGGGATGGTGTTTATTATGGCTTTCAAGGTGCGGGAGAATTTATCTTAGTCGAATCCCCAGAGCGACAAATTCACGTCCGCCAACAACCCCTAGGTACTAATGTAGCAGCCAATACGGCGATCGCAACGACCATTAATGGTACGAGAGTAGGCATCTATGCTAATTCTCCCAATCCCGTGTTAATCGATGGAGTAGCTACAGAAATTGCCGATAATAGCTCTATTACTGTAGATGATGCGAACATTTTTCGTAACGGTAACGAATATACCCTGGTATACGGCAACGGCGAGCAAATTGTTACTGATGTTAGAAACACCAGTAGAATTGATATCAAGCTCTATTTAGATGACGAACGTCAAGGTCAAATAGCAGGGCTTTTAGGTAATGCTAACGGCGATACTGCTGACGATCTCAGTTTGCGAGACGGTGCTGTTTTAGCCCAACCCGTACCTTTTGAAACCCTCTACGGACAATTTGCCGATAGTTGGCGCATCACCCAAGAAGAATCATTATTCGACTACGGAGAGGGAGAAAGTACTGCGACTTTCACCGATTTAAACTTCCCTACCGCACCCGTTACCTTAGACGATTTAGATCCAGCACTAAGAGCAGCCGCCGAACAGCAAGTAATTGATGCGGGTATCGCTCCAGATAATCCTCTATTTGCCCCTACTGTCATAGATTTAGTTTTCACTCAAGATCCTAGCGTTATTGAAGCAGCCCTAGAAACCCAACCTCCTGAAGTAGTTTTACCCATCGAACCGCCTGTAAATATAACCCCTCCAGCAACGGGTTCGGCAACTATCCAAGGAATTACTTTTGAAGACTTAAACAGCAATGGAGTAAGGGATTCTGAATTAGTCCAAGGAGGAAATCCCGATCTAATTTTTGTCATTGATGTATCGGGAAGTGCGGGGAGTTCCTTTGCAGGAATGCCTGTAGGCGATGTCAATGGTGATGGTCGAGAAAATACGATCTTAGATGCAGAATTAGCTGGTTTTATTGGTCTAAATCAAAGACTACAAGAGCAGGGTTTGGGAGACAATATCGATATTGGAGTTGTTGTATTTGGTAGCAGTGGAGTTCCCGTAAATTTGCTTCCTCTACCAGCAGAGGGACAAGTAGGTACTGCCGAATTTAGATTTACAGCCACTCCTAATACTGATAGTAACAATAATGGCATTGTTGATGTTGAAGAGGTTCTAAGTACTATTGAGACTGGAGCTTTTAGCGCGGGAAGTGGCACAGATTTTCGAGATGCATTAGCAGTATCCCAAGCAAGCTTTGATTCTATTGGTACAGCTCCAGGAGAAGGTAATCTCATCTTTCTTTCTGATGGCGAAGCTTCTATTTCAGATGATGATGAAGCACTGTTAGGCTTACGGAATAATAATGTAAATATTTCGGCTTTTGGTGTGGGAGAGGGGGCGGATCTAGAAAACCTTCAGGTTATTGATTCTGAAGCTCAAATATTTACTTCAACCGATGAATTTCTGGCTACCTTAGGTGTTATTGAAGGCGGTAATGGAGAACAAGATCGCAATACTTTAGAGCCAGTCCAAACAGGGATTCAAGTATATCTAGATCTTAATAATAATGGTTTGTTGGATGGCAATGAGCCAGTTCAAACTACTGCATCTGATAATCCCGAGACCGCAGATATTAATGAAGCGGGCAACTATCAATTTAATAACTTAGCAGCAGGAAGTTATACCGTTCGCGAAGTTGTACCATCTGGGTTTATTCAAACCACTACACCAGCAGCCTATGAAATAATCATCGCTGAGGAAGAAACAGTTTCTAATCTTGATTTTGGTAATGTTCGCGCAGACGGTGGAGATATAACAGGCGTTCCTGTCTATCGCTTTTTAAGAACTGATACCCAAACCCAGTTTTATACAACTTCTGAAGTGGAAAGAGATGTGGTGTTAGAGACTTTGCCTCAATACCAACTAGAAGGAATCTCTTTTGTGGGAGTGCCAGATCCAGGAGAAGCAGATCCCATTACAGGAACTAGTCCTGTATATCGATTTTTTAATACCAGCACGGGGGTACATCTTTATACCATTAGTGAGATCGAAAGAGATGCAATTCAAGAAAATCTTCCTAACTATAATTTTGAAGGCACTTCTTATTATGGTTACAATACCCAAGCTGAGGGAACAATTCCCCTATATCGTTTCTACAATCCAGCCTTAGACGCTCACTTCTATACTCCCACCGCAGCAGAAAGAGATTTCTTTCTCGAATCTCCCGATTTTCAACCAGAAAGTGGGGATAGTGGTATTGCTTTCTATGTCGAACCACCACCAGTAGTTTAATTTTAAAATCTAAAAAGCGATCGCACTATTCAGAAATTAAGGCGATCGCTTTTTGTTAAACTAAGACGATATTTTCAGAAAAAAACTAATTGATTAGTTATTTATTAAATTCAATCTGAGATACCAAAGCATAAACTTCTGAAGGATCTTTTAAAGGACTTTCTGGAGGTGCAATAGTAGGCATAGCTGTTTTCAATTCAGTTAAACTATCCATGATAATTTGATGTCCTTCGGGATCTTCTTGACTTTTTTGCTTGGCAATTGTTTGATAGAACTCGTCAGCATATAAAACGAATCCTCTAGATTCTTGATATTCAACAATCTCAACAAACTGATTATCGACGATCGCCGCTTCATATTCTGTTGCTGCATTTTTTAGCATTTCGATCGTCGAACTTAAAACAAATTCAGGAGAGTTGAGTTGTTCTTCGGGAATTGCTGCGATCGCATTTTCTATAGATGAGAAGATTTCATTAAATAAACCATCTATCTTAGGGGAGTCTGGAGCAGATTGGACTAAATCGTGGAGTTCCACTAAATTAGGTTGGAAGTCTGTGACACCTTTTTCTGGCAATAGTGTTTCGATATCACTATAAAGTTCTTCTAATGCATGACCTATATGGGGTTCGGCTTGTTCGTAGTTTCCTGCTGCAATTAATTCTTGGGCTGCTAATAAATGACCCTTCATTAAACCCAAAACAGTCATGTAGTCTACTTCGGCATCTCCCGAATCAACAGCATCTTCAGCACCTTCGCCGCCTTCGCCACCTTCAGCATCTTCAGCATCTTCACCGCCTTCGCCACCTTCAGCATCTTCACCGCCTTCACCGCCTTCAGCGTCTTCAACACCTTCACCGCCTTCGCCACCTTCAGCATCTTCACCGCCTTCGCCACCTTCAGCATCTTCACCGCCTTCAGCGTCTTCAACACCTTCACCGCCTTCACCGCCTTCAGCGTCTTCAACACCTTCACCACCTTCAGCAATTAAGGAAGAAAGTTCGTTAGTAGTTATTTCTTCGGCTTCGTAGGCATCAGAAGGCAAGATTGTTGTTCCCACTACCCCTGCAATACTCAATGCTAAAAATAGTTCTACAGTTTTAATTCGATTAGCCATAAATTTTTATTTATATTCGTTCTTAAATTTGTCTTGAATTAGTAATTTACTATTAATGAGAATTAAAGTCAATAAATTTAATAATCAATAAATTTTAAATAGAATATAAATTCTGAACGCAACATAGTTACTTACTGCTCCTGTTTATTCAAAAATAGAGATTTCAGTATATTTTCGATTAGACTAATTACTATATAAGGAGTAAATTGGATTCGACTCAGGCAGAGCGTTACTAGTTTCTTGGGAGCGATATATCAAAGTGGGTTTTCTCAATCGTTTTAATCTTTCGCGGGATATAGGTATAGATCTGGGGACTGCCAATACTTTGGTATATGTATCCAGTAAAGGAATTGTGCTGGAAGAACCCTCTGTAGTGGCAATCGAACGCAAAACAGAAAAACCGAGAGCATTTGGCAAGGAAGCAAAATTATTATTAGGACGCGCTCCTGAAAATATTGAAGCTTTGCGTCCTCTCAAAGATGGTGTAATTGCGGATTTTGATGCCACTGAAGCAATGATCCATGAATTTATCAAGCGTGCTTTTGAAGGTAATCCTTTGGTGAATCCTCGCATGGTAATTGGAATTCCTAGTGGGGTAACAAAGCTAGAGCGTCGAGCAGTAATTGAGGCAGCTTCTAATGCAGGAGCAAGGGAAGTCGACTTAATTGAAGAACCTTTAGCAGCAGCTATTGGCGCGGGATTGCCCGTTTCGGAACCTACTGGTAATATGATTGTGGATATTGGTGGTGGCACAACTGAGGTAGCAGTAATTAGCTCTCAGGGGAAAGTTATTAGCGAATCTATCCGCATTGCAGGAGATGAATTAACCGAAGCAATAGTCAATCAAATCAAAAGAGAGCATAAGCTCGCTATTGGCGAAAATACAGCCGAAATGATTAAGTTACAATTAGGTTCGGCTTATGCTGTAGATAAAAACGATCGCAATATGGAAGTCAGGGGTTTGCATCTATTGTCGGGATTACCTCGTACCATTGAAGTGAGCGAATCAGAAATTCGCGATTGTTTGGAAGAATCTGTTAAGAGTATTTTGGAGGCGATCAAGCGTACTCTAGAGCAAACTCCCCCAGATTTGGCAGCAGATATTATCGATCGCGGAATCATGTTGGCTGGAGGTGGTGCCATGCTGCGGGGGTTGGATACTCTCATCAGCCATGAAACAGGCATTATTACTCACATCGCTGCCGAACCTTTAAAATGTGTCGTATTAGGTACGGGGAGAGTTTTGGAAGATAAAACTTTGGATCGGGTTTACAGCGATCGCTCAATACTTATTTAAACTTATAATTGTCATCATTTGCATATTTACATGAGTCGTTGGTGGGATAGATATGGTTTTCGGACAATATTAGTTTTAATGGCTTTGGCGATCGCTTTTTCAATCAAACTAACTCAAGCAGGAGTGTTTGCCGAAGCTTATTATTTTGTAGTTAGTCCCTTTCAATCACAGAAGCAGCTTGTATTAGAAGATCGACTAACTAATGCTCGTATTTTGGAGTTGGAACAACGTCTGACCGAATTAGAGCAACAAAACCAGCAGTTAAAGCAGTTGTTGGAATACCAGGAGGCTACGACAGAAAAAACTATCGTGGCACCAATTATTGCTCGATCGCGCGATCGCTGGTGGAATCGCGTTACTCTGGGAAAAGGCAGTGCCGATGGAATTGAGAAGGGTTATATAGTTATGGGTATTGGTGGGGTTGTGGGACGAGTGACTCACGTTACCTCCCATACTAGTAAAGTGTTATTAATTAGCGACACCACTAGCCGTGTAGGTGCGACTTTAGCGCGCAGTCGTCAATTGGGCTATGTTCGAGGCAAAGATTCATCAACTGCGGTCATGAAGTTTTTTAATCAGGTGACAGATATCAAACCTGGGGATGAAATTACTACTTCCCATCTGAGTAAGTTATATCCCCCAGGTTTACCAATTGGCAAAATTAAATCTCATCATAAGATTCAGAATACTACATCAGAAGTAGAAATAGAATTAACTGCCCCTATTGATATTTTAGAGTGGGTTGACGTTCAGTTTTTCAAGCCAGAATATCAGCCATAAATAATATTTTACAGATCGAACTAATGCCCCACCAATTTCAAAGATCGATTGATATTTTCAAAATATTTAATTTGGTTTTTATAGTTTTTTCTTTTATCATTTGCGTGCTATTAATGTTTATACCAATTCCAGGGATGGAGTTGTTAGGAACATCTCCTAATTGGTTGTTTATTTGGTTAATCGCCTGGAGTATTAAACAACCTGTATGGTCTAGCGCGATCGCAGGTTTAATTGTCGCTTGGGTTTATGATGGAATAACCTTGGCAACTCCCGACCACGTTTTCGGGTTTGTGATTGTAGGAGTATGTGTTGCGGGGTTGCAAAAGCAAAAATATACGGGAGAAGATTTTATTTCTGTCGCCTTTATTGTTTTTTTTATGACCATAGTATCAGAAACTGTCTTTGCCCTACATTATTTGAGAATACATTGGTTATCTGTCTCGGAAGTTTTGCCAAAATATCAAGAAACTGCCATCATTTCAGCAATTATTACTAGTCTTTGGAGTCCAGTTTTTTATTATCCTTTTAATCTTTGTCAGCAAAAAATCAAACAGCTGGAAAGAAAAGTTTTAAAATAATTGGACTTTGGACAAACAGTAATTACCAAATTCGCTGCGATGCTTCATCATCCCCATAACAAAAAAGAGATGCAATACAAACTACATCTCTATCCTTATTTTGTTATTTTGTTATTGAAGTTAGCAACTAAACGTTAGCTTCTTCCTGAACTAACTTATCCCAACCCAACTCTTTTAGGTTGTTGTTTCTTCGCAGAGGACGAGTGGCTAATTCTAGAATATCTCGTGCATTAGTAAAGCCATGAATTTGAGCAAAGGTAAATTCAACTGACCACTTAGTATTAATTCCTCTGGCTTCTAAAGGGTTGGCGTGTGCCATACCAGTGATTACTAAGTCTGGTTTTAAATCATAGATCCGTTGAATCTGATTATAGTTATCAGGCTTTTCAACAATGGTAGGTATGGCTACACCCATCTCATTACAAGTTTTTTCCAACAAGTCTAATTCAGCTTTTTGGTAGCGTTTGTCCATGTAGGGAATACCAATTTCATGACAAGACATACCGCAACGAATCAAGAAACGAGCTAGGGAAATCTCTAATAAGTTATCTCCCATAAAGAAAACAGACTTACTGCGAATCAGCTTAATATAGTCTTCCAAGCTTGCCCAAATTTTAGCTTCTCTTTCTTCAAGTCCTTGGGGTTCAATTTCTAATACAGAACAGATTTTTTCAATCCATGCCCTCGTACCATCTGGACCAATAGGGAAAGGTGCGCCAATTAGTTTTGTCTTGCGACGACGCATTAAGGTTGTCGCAGTGCGAGAAAGGAAAGGATTGACCCCTGCGGTATAGTATCCTTGTTCGATTACAGGAAGTTCGGTAAAGCGTTTGGAAGGAAGCCAACCAGATACTTTAACACCTTGTTTTTTAAGTTCTAAAGTAAGATTAGTTACCACAGGATCGGGTAACGAACCAAACAAAACTAAGGGAGTATGATCTTTGTATTCAGATTCTTCTTGGGTAACTTCTTCTTTTTTACGACCGAAGTTTAACAAGCTGGATACAGCATTACGTTCTTTTTTCTCTGCTTCTTGCTTGGGTGCGACAGTAGGACACTTGTGCGCCATTGCAGCTAGTACTGTATCCTCACCTTGGGTAAAGGCATAGTCTAAACCATTCGCACGGGCGGTAACTATGGGAATGCCGATTTCTGCTTCTAGTCTTGGACCTAAACCTTCCAAGTCCATTTTGATGATCTCGGTGGTACAAGTACCAATCCAGACGATAACAGAAGGATTGCGATCGCGTTTGATCTGCAAACACAATCTTTTTAACTCTTCATAGTCATTGAGTTTGGCTGAGATATCGCCTTCTTCCAATTCTGCCATCGCGTAACGAGGTTCGGCGAAAATCATTACTCCCATGGCATTTTGTAGGAAGTAACCGCAGGTTTTTGTCCCAATTACGAGAAAGAAACTATCTTCGATCTTTTGATATAGCCAAGCTACGCAGCTAATGGGACAAAAGGTATGATAATTCCCAGTTTCGCATTCAAAATTTAATGCTGAAGGTTGTTCTTTGGCTAGTGTCATAGTTTTTTTTATCTCCTCTAAAAATGTTTACTATTTAATGTCTTAAAGGAGCTATCAGCCATTAGCCGTTAGCTATCAGCATGTTTGAAAGCTAAGAGCTAAGAGCTAAGAGCTAAGAGCTTTTTTAAACCATCATCGTGTCTAATTCTTCTTTTTTGTCTTCTTTCCCTGCGGGGGGATTTAAGTAGTAGTCAGATAGTAAGGAGAATAAATCTCTATCTTGTGCCTCGTTGGGAACAACTCCTTCGGGTGCAGCTAAAATCTGATCGGCAATGTTGAGATAGTAATCACAGACAAAAGCTAAGGAAGGATCGCTTTCTGCCATTTCAAAGAGAGTTTTACCTTTGACGCGGGATACGCGAATATCTTCGATTAGAGGTAATATTTCCAACACGGGCATCGGTACGTGTTCGATATACTTGTCGATCAAGTCTCTTTTGGATGTTCTGTTACCAATCAAACCTGCAAGACGTAGAGAGTGAGTGCGGGCTTTTTCTCTAACGGAAGCTGCGATACGGTTAGCAGCAAATAAAGCATCAAAACCATTATCGGTAACAATCATGCAGTAGTCAGCATAATTGAGGGGTGCAGCAAAACCACCACAGACAACGTCACCTAGTACGTCAAACAGAATAACGTCGTATTCATCAAAAGCGTTTAATTCTTTAAGTAGCTTAACGGTTTCTCCGACAACATAACCACCGCAACCAGCACCAGCAGGAGGACCACCAGCTTCAACACAGCTAACGCCACCATAACCAGTGTAGATTACGTCTTCTGGCCAGATATCTTCGTAATGAAAGTCTTTTTCTTGAAGAGTATCAATAATAGTAGGAATTAAAAATCCTGTAAGGGTAAAGGTACTATCGTGTTTAGGATCGCAGCCAATTTGTAATACTTTTTTACCTCTTTTAGCTAAAGCGGCGGAAATGTTACAGCTAGTTGTTGATTTACCTATTCCGCCTTTACCGTAAACTGCTAATCTAATTTGTCCCACGTTGTTGTTCTCCCCTGCGTTTAAATATAAGAATTTATCTTGGTTTGATAATTGCTGACGTATTGATTTTGCGTTACGTCCATGTCTGCATTATGAGGTAACTGACGAGGAAAATAAAGCTACTTTATATCTCGAAATGAATTTTATTTAAAGTTTGCAGGATTATTTGGTTCTTAAATCACTTTTAATCTTTTAAATAGCTTTTGAAGGCAAGATAAGTTATAAATTAAGATTTTATGTCTTTGTTTATTATAATTATGGACAAAAGACAAAAGCTGGCCATACTCGATCTAATTAGTAGCGGTTGGAATACCAATATATATTTAACCTTTTCTATTTATCCTTACTACCAAACCATCAGGAAGGCGCAGAAGATAGGGATCGACTAGGTTAAGAATCTTTCAACTAAAGCCAAAATAACAGCATCGATTTTTTTTGGTAAAGAAGAGTTAATTTTTTGATAATCGCCAAAAAAGTGTCAACATTTATTAAATTAGATGCTTGTGAGCCAAGATCGCAGCTTGAGTGCGATCGCGCAAATTCAAAGAGCGTAAGATACTATTAACGTGATTTTTGACAGTACGCTCGGTAATATATAGTTCGGCAGCAATTTCTTTATTGCTATATCCCGTCGCAATTAGTAGAAGTACTTCTTTTTCTCTGGGGGTTAATTGCTCCAATTCTGGTGGAATAGCCACAGAATTAGTCATGGCTTTAGCAAACAATCCTGGCCCCATTTGGGTGTAACCTCGAACTATAGAGCGAATTGCTTGAGCCAATTCTGCGGAGGGAGTATCCTTGAGCAGATAGCCTTGCGCGCCGTAAGCCATAGCTTGAGCTACATATCGATCGTCATCAAAGGTAGTTAAAACCAGAATCTCGATCGCAGGTGCTTTTTGCTTGATAATCCGAATTGCTGCAATACCATCCATAATGGGCATTCTGATGTCCATTAAGATTACATCGGGTTGTAAGGCGATCGCTTGTTCTACTGCTACTCGCCCATTTTCGGCTTCTCCCACAATTTCCAGATCGCCATGAGTCTGTAGTAGGCTGGACAAACCTTCTCTGACGATACTTTGGTCATCTACTAGTAAAATACGAATCATGGTTTTGTTCCAATTAATAATTAAGCTCGGATAAGGAGATTTCTAGGTTTATTTGGCATCCTTGACCGTATTGGCTGATAATTGCGATTTTTCCTGATAATGCGTTAGCTCTCTCTTGCATTCCCTGCAAACCAAACCCTGTGGTATTATCGCTTTGGTTAAAACCACAGCCATTATCTCGTACTAATAGTAAAACTTTGGTTGTTGTTTGTTCGATCTCTAGCTTCACCTCAGTTGCTTGACTGTGTTTGGCAATATTGGTCAATGCTTCTTGAACAATTCGATAGAGTGTGGTTTCTATGTCAGCAGATAAAGTAGAAAGCAACTTAATTTCTGCTGCGATCGCAATATTAGTATTAGACTGGAATTCTGAGATTAATTCTTCCATCTTTAGAGAAAGCGATCGCTTTTGTAGAAAGTTTTGTCTCAGGGTTGCTACGGAAGCGCGAATATTAGCCAGGGCGTCTTTACCTAATTGTCTGGCTTTGGCTAAATGATGGGCAGCTTTGATGGGATCTTCAGCTAAAAACACTGCGGTATTTTCCAACTGAATACTTTGGGCGGTTAAATAATGACCCACAGAGTCGTGTATTTCTCTAGCAATGCGATTTCTTTCTTCTAAAGTTGCTTTGTCTTCAATTTTCAAGGCATATTCTCTTAAACGACGATTTGCTAAGCTTAACTTGGTTCTACTTTCATTTTCGGCTACAACTGCACTAACTAACAACAGAACAAAGATTAAAACAAAGGCAAACAATAGTGAAGAGTTAAAAGCCAAACCAAATAATACTCGACGCAATTCATCTGGCGGTAAACGCCTCATGATAGGGGGTAATGGTTTACCCAAAGGAAAGCCCCGAGGATCGATCCTCATCAAGGACAAAATCTGTAGGGTTAGAAAAGAAAGATAAGCCAAGATAGCGACAAAAATTCTGCCACTCCAAGAAAAAAGCAAACAAGCGCGAATTGCCACTACTAAAAGTAAAACAGGTAAGATTCTGTCTCCGCCACTGATTAATAAAGCGATCGAGTAACTAAGAATAAATCCGCAGACAAGATGAACTTGCTGTATTAATTTAGAATTGTGGGGTAACTTCAAACCCATAATTCCCAAGATAGCAATAGAGATAATTCCTAATGCACTAGACCAAGCTGGCTGAGATACCCAATGATGGCGAGGATGGGGGATTAATCCTCCCAATGCAGCTAGTAATGCAATTCCTAATAATGCCCATTCTAAATAAAGCAACAGTGGAAAAGGGTGTTTTTGCCAAGTATTTACCATCAATTTTTATTGCTCTAACTCTTAATAGTCCTAAAGTACCAAAAAGATTTGGGATTTTAGATCGAGGTGACTTAAGTGTCTTTTTTTTATGATTAAAGTAATCAAAATTAAATCATACTTGAGGAGAGGTTAAATGATTAATTGGAAGACTTTTATCGTAGCAACTGGTGCTTTAGCAATTTTACCTTTAGGTATTCATGCTGCTCAAGTTAATTCAGAAGTTAATGATATTCACGAAACAAATAATATGAGACATTTTGCCCAAAGAATTAAGCATGGAAAAAGAGGCGATAGAGGTCAGGTCATGAATAAGTTATTGCAACAACTAGATCTAACAGAAGAACAATCTCAATCAATAGAAACTATTCGATCGCGATCGCAAACTACCGCCGAAGATCTACACGAACAAATGAAAGCAGAGCATCAAGAAATAAAGTCTTTGCTAACTAGCGATGCTGACACAGAACAAATACGCCAACAATTTCAAGAAACTCAAGCATTACATCAGCAATTAGGTAACAATCGCTTTGAAACTATGCTGGAAATACGAGAAGTATTGACTTCTGAGCAAAGAGCAAAGATAGCGGAATTAATGGAACAACATCAAGGTCGAAAAGGTGGCTTTTTTCAATAGTAATTAAGCCTAATTTAACTAAAACGATCTAACATAGGCTATCTTTAGTTTTTTAAATTTAAAACCAATCTAGTCTATGTTGCTCAACATTTTTTTTATCTCTCTCATGGGTTTTATCACCCTATATGTTCTCAGAGGAATTGGTATGATTACGTTCATCTCAGGGGGGATGATTACTGGCTTGTTGATGACGGCTGTAATATCGGGTTTGACTTGGGGAATTTTAAAAACCAAAAGATATTAAACTAAGTTAGTAATCCTAATAAATGCGATCGTAATTTGAAGGTAATTGTTGTTGGTGGTGGTGCTGCGGGTTTTTTTGGCGCGATCGCTTGTGCGGAAGTAAATCCCAGGATCGAAGTAACTCTGATTGAAGCAGGGCGCAAACCTCTGGCGAAAGTTCGTATATCTGGTGGTGGCAGATGTAATGTTACTCATCACTGTTTCGATCCCGCACGGTTGGTAGAACATTATCCCAGAGGTGGTAAAGCTTTGCGGGGTGCATTTACACGATTTCAACCAAAAGATACGGTGCAGTGGTATCAAAAACGGGGAGTCAAATTAAAAACCGAAGCGGATGGTAGAATGTTTCCCATAACCGATGACTCCCAGACAATTATTAATTGCTTGATGGAAGCAGCAGATAAAGCGGGAGTCGATCTGCGTACGGGAGTGGGGGTTAAATCCGTCAAACAGTTTTTAGATAAAGATAATCAAAGCTACTTTCAAGTTGAATTAAAAAACGAACGAATCTTGCAATGCGATCGCATTTTAATTGCGACGGGAAGCAATCCCTTGGGATATCGTTGGGCGAAAAATCTAGGGCATAATATAGAGCCTGCCGTACCTTCTTTGTTTACTTTTAATATTAAAGATAACCGCCTCAAAGATTTGGCAGGAGTCAGTGTTAGTAACGCTCGAATTCGTTTGGGGACGGGGAAGAATAAATTAGAACAAAATGGTGCATTATTAATTACTCATTGGGGCTTGAGTGGCCCTGGTATTCTTAAGTTATCTGCTTGGGGTGCAAGATTTTTGCACGAGCTAAAATATGCTTCTAATTTGGAAATTAATTGGCTGCCAGAATATAATCAAGAAACATTAAAGCAGAATTTTCTTGAAGTAAAAGAAACTTATTCTAAGAAGAAAATTATCAATTACTGTCCTGTTAAATTACCGAAGAGATTATGGCAGAGGTTTATTGATTATGCTGCCATAAAACCCGATAAAATTTGGTCGGAAATAAGTAAAAAAGAATTAAATAAATTAGTCACAGAAATAGTTCGAGGAGAATATCAAATTCAAGGAAAAGGAGTCTTTAAAGACGAATTTGTTACCTGTGGTGGAATTAGTTTAAAAGAAGTCAACTTTAAAACCATGGAAAGCAAAAAATGTCCTGGTTTATATTTTGCAGGGGAAGTATTAGATATTGATGGAGTAACGGGAGGCTTTAACTTCCAAAGTGCTTGGACGACTTCTTGGCTGGCGGGAAATGCGATCGCCAACAGTAAGTAGTTGATAATTAATAATTAGAGTTAATCTAGAGTTGAAATAGCCAAGAAAACTTGAAACTGTAGTAAGTAAATGTCTCAGAAAAACGAAATCTTACCCCTAATCTTAATCTTAATCTGTACGGGAGCGATTGTAGGAGGAGGCTATTGGTGGTTTGAACTAAAGTCAGATTCAGATACTATTTCTACAACTGACAATACCGATCGCGATCGCCCTAATGATTCTGAGAATAATTTTTCCAACATACCTAATAGTCCTATTGCTAACAGTAATAAAAATAGTCCCGTAACATTCTCTTTGCCAACTAATGTTACCCCAGGAACAAATATTAGGATCGATGGCTCGACTAGCATGGTACAAATAAACCAAGCGATCGAGCAAGGGTTTGAAAAACAATTTATCGATACAGAGATCGCAACCAACGGACAGGGTACGGAAGTAGGCTTAAAGTTACTCTCAGAAGGAAAAATTGACATTGCTGCAATTTCTCGTCCCCTAACGGATAGCGATCGTGATCGAGGTTTAAACGCCGTACCCATAGCCAAAGATGCGATCGCCATTGTGGTAGGTGCAAATAATCCTTTTCGTCGTGGATTAAAGCAAGAGCAAATAGCGGATATTTTTCAAGGTAATATTACCAATTGGTCTAATGTTGGCGGTCAAACTAGTAATATTAGAGTGATTAACCGTCCCAGTATCAGCGGTACTCGGCAAGTATTTCAAGAAGAGGTACTAAATGGAGCTAATTTCGGCAATAGTGCCAATTTTACAACTTTCGACCGAGATGCCACTACCCCTATTTTGAGAGCTTTGGGTAAAGATGGTATTAGCTATGCTACCTACGCTCAAGTAGCCAATCAACAGACAGTAAGAACGGTTTCGGTTAATGGTTTGACTCCAGAAGCAGATAATTATCCTTATTATCGCGTCCTTTATTATGCTTATCAAGAACCTGCTAGTCCAGAAGTAAAAGCCTTTTTAGGCTATGTGTTATCCCCTCAAGGACAAAAAGCGATCGCATCTGGCAATTAATAATTTTAAGTATTAATAAATAAAACAATCGAGAGACTGTAATAACTTTTTATTTTGTTCTCCAGTACCTACAGTAATGCGGAGTTTATCATTTAGTCCTGGTAAGTTAAAATAGCGGACTAAAATATTATTTTCTTTAAGATATTGATAAATAGTTTCTGCCTTATTATTTGGAGGAGTTACTAATAAAAAATTACCTTGAGAATCTCTAACTGCAAAGCCAATTTGCTCTAAATCTTTTTTCAATAGAAAACGCGATCGCTTTACTTTTTCCGCGCAACTATTTTTATGATCTTGGTCTTCCATTGCTGCTGTGCCGACTAATATGGCGATCGCATCTACGTTATAGCTATCTTTTACTTTAAATAAACCCGATAGTAACTTGGGGTTGGCAATACCAAAACCGAGGCGTAAGCCAGCGAGGGAATATCCTTTGGAAAGGGTACGTAGAATTATGACATTATCGAACTCTTCTACTAAAGATAATGCGGAATAATCGGCAAAATCAACATAAGCCTCATCAATAGCTAATATCCCCGAAACTTCTCTAGCTAGGGTGCGTAAATCTTCTAAAGGTACAATATGACCAGAAGGACTATTGGGAGTCGCAATCAAGGTAACAGCACCACCCGCTGCAACTAATCGATCGATCGGTAATTGATAATCTTGAGGATAATCTACTTCGATCGCTTCGGCAGACTGAAGTGCGGACAAGGTACGATACAGCACGTAAGAAGGCATGGGATAGACTACCTTACGCTCTTTCCCTTCTGCACAGGAACGAATTAAGATATTTAATAGATCGTCGCTACCATTAGTAACAATAATCCAATCCTTTGGTACACCTAAAGCTGCGCTGACTGCACTACAAAAATCACGACTATAAGGATCGGGATAGCGACGCAACCATTCACTATCGAGATTGCGTAATACCTCTAAAGCTAGAGGAGATGGCGGGTAAGGATTCTCATTGGTATTCAGTTTGATAATTGGCGTACCTGGTTTTGGTTGTTCCCCAGGAGTATAGCCTTCCATTAGTGCAATCGTAGGACGAAAATAATTCATTACTTATCAAGCACCTACCTCGGCTAAATAACGGTGGACGAACATAATCGCGATCGAACCTTCGCCCACCCCAGAAGCGACTCGTTTGACAGAATTGTGGCGCACATCTCCTGCAACAAAAATACCTGGGACGCTAGTTTCTAGTAGGAAAGGATCGCGATTGAGTTGCCCGTAGCTTAATAGATCCCGATTCCCTTTAACATCTTCACTTTTCTTGAGATCTGCCCCTGCATAGATAAAACCTCGTTCATCTCTGGCGACGACTCCCTCTAACCATTCTGTTTCTGGTTTTGCCCCAATAAAAATAAACAAAGACTTAGTTTCTACCTGTTCTTTTTCTCCTGTATCGTTATGGAATAAAGTTAATCCCGTTAGGCTGTTTTCGCCGTGGATTTCTGCTACTTCCGTATGAGCTAAGACTTCAATATTGTTCGTGGAATCAATCTGATCGATTAGATATTGAGACATACTCCTCACTAAAGATTCTCCCCGCACTAACATCGAAACTTTAGCAGCATATTTAGAGAAATACATCGCTGCTTGTCCCGCAGAATTTGCCCCACCTACAAGATAAATATGTTCTCCCTGGCAAGATAAAGCCTCGGTTTTGGCTGCACCATAATAGATACCTCTACCAGTAAGGCGATCGCATCCTGGCAAATTTAATCTGCGCCAATATACTCCCGTTGAGAGTAATAAGGCATGACAGTTTATTTCGCTACCATCTTTTAGCTTTACAACACGATAAGGATCTTTGATTTCTACCCCTACAACTTCCTGGGGAGTAAGAATTTCTACCCCAAATCGTTTTGCTTGAGTAACGCCCCTTCTAGCGAGATCGTCCCCACTTAAACCCACAGGAAAACCTAGATAATTCTCAATCCGAGAACTCGAACCTGCTTGTCCTCCTGGGGCAGATCGTTCTATCATTACCGTACTCAAACCTTCCGATGCACCATACACTGCTGCGGCCAAACCCGCAGGCCCTCCTCCGACAATTACGAGGTCGTAAAAAGGTTTCTCTGCTTGGGTTTGCAGTCCGATTTTTTCCCCGACTTCAAGATTAGTGGGTTGTTCTAATCTATCTCCATTGGGAAATAAGACCAAAGGCAAACTTAGTTTGCTACCATTGGCGACATAATCAAGTAATTTAGTCGCTTCAGGCTCATTTTCCACATCCATCCAATGATAGGGAATTTGGTTGCGGGCTAGAAAATCCTTAACGTTATGGGAACAGGGAGACCAGCGATCGCCAATTACTCTAATTCCTTCAAATGCAGGATGATATACTGCTAACCAGTCATCCAATAAATCGTCTAAAACTGGATATAGCTTTTCTTCTGGAGGATCCCAGGGCTTAAGCAAGTAATAATCCAATCTAGCGGTATTAATCGCTTTAATGGCAGCATCAGTATCGGCATAGGCGGTTAATAATACCCGTTTTGCTTTGGGAAACATGGGTGCAGCTTGTTCGATAAACTCCACCCCATTCATGTCGGGCATTCTTTGGTCAGTGAGTAATAGAGCTACTGTTTCATTACGCACCTTTAGCTCCTTTAAAGTTTCAATCGCCGACGCACCAGAGTCAACGCGGATGATCCGAAAGCGATCGCCATATTGTTTTCTAAGATCTCTGGCGATTGCCTGTAATACCTCGCGATCGTCATCAACGGTAAGAATTGTTGGTTTTGCCATGATATCAGTTATTAGTTATCAGTTATTAATTATTGTAAAGACAAGTAATTAAACGACCGAGAAAAAAGTTGGTCATTTTTGAACCATAGGGAGAATTCCATCAACGAGAAGGATGACAGCCTATGGGTGCATTGAGACTAAAATCTAGTTCGCTACAAGGAAGCCAACGATTATCTTTGCGCCAACCCAAACCTTCACCCCAAGTTTCAATTAGCTGCTGATTTTGTTCGATGGTGGTATCAAAATTACCGCCCAATTCTTGATAGGCTTTTAATTGGGGACTAAAACCAAAACGACCGTCACTATATTTGAGCCATAGGCGATCGATTACCATCAGATCGTTACAGGGAAAACGCTGAATGTCTTCTGGTGTCAGTTCTTCAATCTCTTTGGAAGTTACCGCTAAAATTAAACGAATAGTTTCCTTATCAGCCTCAAACCAATTTTTATCTACCAAATACTTTTGCAGATCTTGATAGCGATAGCGATCGCCCAAAAGCATCAGATCGTCTTCTAATTGACATATCTTAGCTGGTAAGCGCGATACTTCCCCTAGATTATGTTCCAAATCATCAAAGCGTCTAGTTAGCTTGCTTAATTGTTCCTGAATTGTCCTTAGTTGCGTTGTTAACTGCTCGACAATGCGATCGCTATCTTGACTCATCAGTGCATTTACTTAAACTTTAGTAAAAGAGTAACACTATCAGCCAAAACTAAGCAGTAAACAGCCTAACAAAAAAATAAAGGATAAGAAGTTAAAACTCCTCGTCCCTTACTACGTATTACTTATTACTTATATGCGAAACGGTATCCTTTAGGATTACTTATCTCAAGCTGTTGTCTGCAATTCTGCTGTTGCTCTTTCTTCCTGTAGCTTTTTACTAGTCCGCTTACAGTTAATAATGCCAAAAACAAGCCAGAAAACAAGTAACCCAGCGGTTAAAAATAAAATTGGGATCGAGCCAAAGCGAACGATTAAAGCAGGTGCAGCAGCGGTAAACAAACCACCCCCAACGATGGGTTCAAAGAATAATTGCTTGTAAGCAAAACTTTCAAATGCACCCGTGCGATTTTCGGGATCGACCATGCGAATCAAAAGAATACCCGTAGCAGTTACCCCCATCGACTGTCCCATATCTCCAACACCACGCTCGAACCAATATATAGGTAGTATACGAGGCGCAAGATACATAAAAGCCAAAACGTTCCAAGCAATACCGACAATTGATAGAGTTAAAAATACGCCTATGTTTGCCCCTAGAACAGCTAAATTAATCGATGCTAATGCTGTTACCACTAATAGATCTAAAGCTACCCCTGCAATTCTTTCCTGTAGTCTTCTGATAATTAAGACATCGAGGTCGAGGCGTTTCATTACTACCTGAATGATAATCCCACCAATTAATGCCATGGGGAATAAAGGTACTGCACCGATTAACTCCAAACCACCACGTCCCCAAGTTGCAGATTCGATTAAGGTCAATACCTGTAAAATTATCCAACCAATTGCGATCGCCAGTCCAGTAAAACCAAAGTTCAAAGACAAAGGATCGATTAAGAAATTCTGCATCAATTGCGATCTTTTTGCCAACACGCGACCAGATTCTGTAGGTGCGGTTTCTTGGAATTGTGCGTCCCCTTCTTCAACAGCAACGGGTTCGGCTTGGATATAACCTTTCTGACGACCCCAGTGAGCTAAAACCGTACCGAAGATAATCCCCGAAACGATACCTACCGTAGCCAAACCAAGAGCTAAATCTCCTCCTTCAGCAAAACCCAAATCTGTTAAGGTGTTTGCCATACCTCCAGCCGTTCCGTGTCCTCCTTCAAAACCAATTTCAATCAACGCCCCTGCAATAGGATTAATCCCAAATACAGGAGTTAAAATCAGTAAAGTGACTAAAATACCCAGAACATATTGTCCCCAGGCAAGAGTCTGCCCAAATGCTACTTGAGGGGCAGTTTTACGCCATATTTCTTTGGGATTGGGAATATGTTCCCCTAGAAATAAAGCAGCAAATACAATATTAATAAATACCCCTGGTGCTTGAGACCATACAGTCCGCATTTCTTCGGGAAATAAACCTCCTGCAATATAGGAGTCGGGACTCGCACCCAGAGAAACGGCGATCGCTCCTAAAGCTCCCGTTCCCAAGAGTAAAGCGATCGCACCAGCGATAATTGATTCGGGTATATAAAGAGTTTGAAATAGCCTGATTTTGTGTTTGATAATCCTGGCTATTAGTAGGAAGATACCTACTACAATAAAAGCAAATAAAACATTAAGTAAATTAAACATTACTTCTCAATGACCATAGTTTCTATAATGAAAAATTATTAGATTTTCCAGCAGAGAAATCTGTACTTAAAATTACTTTGTTTTGTTTTAGGCTTAATATGTCAAGCTTTTCTAAAAATTTTTAGTTTATTTTAAAATACAAGTTTGTCTACTTATTTGGGAATTAATAATTTAATTTGTAGAAGCTTATATTAACTAAATTACAACAACATTTATCATAAGATATATTTAGTTGTAATAATTTTTAAAACAGTGTAAAATAACGTCTATAGATAATAGTAATTCAATGTCTAAAAGCTGTTTATTTATAGCTGTAGGTAACTCTAGACTGCATTGTGCGTGGTGTAAAAATAAAGAATTAGTCTTGTTTTGGGATGCTCAGCACTTTTCAAATAAAGTTGAACGCAGTGAGATACCACTAAACTTACTAAGCAATAAGTTGATCGAACAAAAATTAACCAATATCCCAGTTTTCGTTGCTTCAGTTGTACCAAAACAAACAGAATTTTGGGCAAATTATGCTAATTGTCAGGTTATAACTTTAAAAGATATTAAGTTACAAAATATTTATTCTACCTTAGGAATAGATCGAGCTTTATCAGTATGGGGAGGAGGGGAAACTTATGGTTATCCTTGCTTAGTAATTGATGGGGGAACAGCCTTAACTTTTACAGGGGTAGATCGACAAAAACAATTAATTGGCGGGGCAATTTTACCAGGATTGAGAACACAATTCTTAACTCTCAATCAAAAAACGGCTGCCTTACCTGAAGTAAGTTTACCTGCAACTTTACCCCCAAGATGGGCATCAAATACCGAAAAAGCGATCGCTAGTGGCATCATCTACACGACTATTGCAGGTATCTATAGCTATATCCAAAACTGGCAACGGCAATATCCAGATAGCCAAATAATCCTCACTGGGGGAGATGCAGAAATCTTAAGCACGTATCTGCGTCAACAATATTCAGAATTAAAAATAAAAAGCGATCGCAATCTCATATTTTACGGTATGCAACTTGCTACTAGTTCTTTTCTATAGTCTATGTTGTTCGTATAAATTCGTCGCTAATTTCCCTGCGGGTGTTGATCGCAATTCTTCTATTACTGAAACTCTTTCAGGAGACATTTTTGATAGTTGAGAACTATAAACAGGATGGTTTTGGGGGCGTAATATGGGAGAAGCAAGAGCAGCAAAGGTTATATCTGCTGCGGATAGACAATCTCCTACTAAATATTGTTGACCTGAATTGATTTCTTGACTAACTAATGCAAAAACTTCCCTGATCTTCTTCAAAGCTGCATCTTTGGTTTCAGGCGTAACGTTATAAAATTGCTGGAGTAATTGGGGTATTTTGGGCAAAGCGATCGCAGTTTTTATTTTTTCGATGAGTGGTGCGTTTATCCCCCAAGCGATCGCAATTGCTAGAGGTTTTTGGATGGCATAGTAATAACTCCAAGTACGAATGGCTACTCCCAGCTTTTCATCAAATAGTTTTTCTAGAGTTTCTACCCGATTTCTTAAGTGAGGATCTTCTGGATAGAGTTTTTTTTCTCCCGAAATACTATCTAAATATTGCAATATGTCATGGGAATCAATCAAAGTTTTATCCCACCTTCCGCACGTCAGAATGCAACATGAAGTAATTCAAGATAATTAAGT
>NZ_JADWDC010000062.1 GCF_020640915.1 Waterburya agarophytonicola KI4
ATCGCTCTTTTTTTTCCCTGATTATAACCTAAACTAGGTGCGTCTAAGCTTAGTACATTATTGATTGATTAGTTGGGCGGATTTTAAATCTAAAGATTTGCCTAAATCTTTGACTAAGTTGTAAAAATGAGCAATAGGAGGTACTATCAGGCGATCGCTTGTTGTCACCATAACTACCTGACGGGTAAGGACACTTTCTAATTCTTCTTGTTCGGAAATACCTGTTTTGAGATGAGATTGAGCAATAGGGCGTATCGCCAAGGTCGGATCGTTGTAGGAGTCTATTAAGGCTTTGTGGGGCAATAAAGCAATCATATCCCCCTGTCGGATCACCCCTCTAAAAGCATCTAGGGTATTTAACTCCATAGCGGTTTTGATTTGAACGTTTTGATTTTTAAACCAATCTTGCACTAGCCGCTGCATTCCATAACCATCTTTAAAAACGATTTGGGGGTATTTGACTAGTTCTAGAGGCGGAATTTGCTTGAGTTTGCTTAAAGGATGATTGGCAGCCATTAAAACATCAACTTGTTCTTCGTAGAGTACTACTAGTTCTACCTCTGCCGATGCGGTTAAAAATCGATTGTTCATGACGATCGCTACATCTATTAAACCATCTCGCAGGACTTTGAGAGCACGATCGCTACCCAATGCAGTGACTCTTAATTGAACTTCGGGATAGTCCGAGCAAAATTGTTGCAGAATTGGCGGTAGATAATGAGCGCAGACTGAATGTATAGCTGCAATACATAATTCTGGTTGCTTACCCGCCATTAAGTCCGCGCATTCATGATTAGCTTTTTGCCACTCCTGACAAATTCTTTGAGCGCGGGGTAACAGTTTTTCTCCCCCCAAGGTTAGCTTGGCTTGGGCGCTACGATGAAATAGCGGTAAACCCAAATCTTGTTCTAAAGACTGTATTTGACGGCTTATGGTTGATTGAGTTACCCCACATTTTTTAGCTGCTTGTCCAAAATTCCCCGTTTCTGTAATGGCTATAAAAGCTTGTAATTGCTCGATTCGCATAAACTTCTCTACAAAGTAAGCAGTTTCATTATGTTGCTGCTTATTATCTGACGAACATAGCCGATTTACCGAGGGTCGTTTGGTATAAAGCAATACATTATGTTTTGTTGATTGCTATTGACTTTGTTGCCTTGATTAATAATTTGCCTTCAATATTCTATATTTGCCTGGGAAATGTAGGTAAATCGACAGCAGCTAAAGACTTTGGTTTAACTTTAACCAAAGATTGGGGTTGGGTAGGAGGGCGATCGTTTGTTTGAGGCAATTCTGTTGCCTGAGATACAGTCCAAGTAGCAATTTTGGCTGCGGTTTTGATAGTTTTTGAAGGAGTAAATTTTTTAGCAGCTAGGGGTTGAGACTTGGTTTTGGGCAGGGAAATTTTTGACTCGGAAGTGACAGAAGTCGACCAGGGCTTGATGGCTCTTGGATTAGAATAGGTTTGACGACTGGGGGATGTTTGCTCTTGGGGGGGGATAGTAGCAGATGCAGCTACTTGTTCTCGATCGCGTTGTAATTCTGCCTTATATTGTAAAGTCAAGCTTTGTTGTTGAGCGAGCTTGGTTTGTAATTCTTGGACTTGCTGTTCTTTGGCAGTTAATTCGTAAGTTTGGCGATCGTAGTTTTCTTTTAAAAGGGTACACTGTCTTTCGAGTTGAGCAGTTTGCTGTTGAAATAATTCGTACTGTTGGGTTAAATTATTAATTGTTAATTCTTTTTGTTTGATAGTTTGTTGATGAGTTGCTAATTGTTGGTCAAATATATCTACTTGTTCCTGATATTTTTGAATTTCCTGTTCTTGTTGGGCGACCAAAACATCACTATTGCGAGATTTTTCAATATATTTATTGAACCTGTTATCTATTTCTGCTAATTCTTGTTCTAGGCGAAAAACTTTTTTCAGCAGCTTGCGATTATATTCTCGTAATTTGTGAGCAACCTTTTGCCAATTCATTTTTTGATTTAAAGATTGGTCGTGGTCTACTTCAGTAATATTATTTAGAGATGCTTGAGTCGGCTCAAGGGGATTGTCTGCCCTCAAATTGTTATTTTCAATACTAGACATCTCGGCTGCTGCTGTTATCTCTTTGCTTGTTTCTTCTCGATCGCCGTTGATTGTTTCAAAAGACTCTGGGGAGAATTCAGGGTTAAAAGAATTGGCATTGTTATTAGCTTCAGTCATAGTTATTGATATCTAGATCGTTCTCAACAGTTGTAGAAAAATAATTAAACAGTTAAGTAATTACCCTGAATAGTTTATGTATACTTTTTGGCGAGGTAATTGGCATTTTTAGGCAATTTAAGTTCAGTATAAAGATAAATTGAAGTGATTTTTTAAATTTTCTACTTGGCTTTAGATTTTACTAGATATAGCTTATACTTTGTACTGAAAAATGCCAAGTTTAATTAACAATTTGGGATCGCTTTGCGTAATAATTGTTGATGGATCGAGGCGCGATCTACTAAAGACTGAATTTGAACTGCACTTAGTTTTGTGGGAGCGTGAAATAACTCGATCCAAGCTTGACTAATTAAGCTAGGATCATCAGGTAGATTGGCTAGTTCGTAGCCAGGCAAATTTACTTCAGACATTAATCGACTCACCTTGGGATCGTAGCTTAGGGCAAAACAGTTACAACCTTCTGCTGCTGCCAAGATCAGACTGTGCAAGCGCATTCCGATCGCCATTTTTACCTGCTGAAATAGTCCCTTTAATTCTTTTGGGTCGTTAATTGATAATATGGAGTTATGATGTCCTAGTGCTGTGGAAATTGATTTGGCGATCGCTCTGTCTTGAGTTGGTTGGAAAGGAATTAATAATATATGACTATCTGTCTGGGCTTGGAAGTCTTTAATCGCTTTGGTTAAAGTCTGGAGGCGATTTTTGCTTAAAAGAGGATGCGATCGCAAAACCACCGCTACTTTTGGTTTCGATATATCATCCAACTCTGGCAAGGTCTTGCTCTCCATTGCCCATACGGGATCGGGAGCAACGATCGATTCAATTTGCCACGACTGTAGTAATTCTGCCGAAGCTGTATCCCGAACACTAATTGCATTACAACCCAGTAATACTTGCTTGGTTAGCCAGCGCGTCCCAGATTTATTCAATGGCCCAATACCTTGCGCCCAAGCAATGGTTGTTAGCCCTCTTTGTTGAGCTAGTGACATTAAACCAGCATAGTAAATCGGACTGGCAATACTGGTAGAATCTTGCATCAAACTGCCACCACCCCAAATAAATACTTGACTCTGGTTTAAAGCATTGAGGACGGCAAAAGCGGATTTGCGATCGCAACTAGCAACCCCGTATTGTTTTTTGGTAGCGCGAGGATTCCCTGACAATACAATCGGCGTAACCGAGCTTGGTAACATTTGTAATAAAGAGACAAGTAATGCTTCGTCTCCTGCATTGCCCATGCCATAATAACCACACAATACTGCTCTAGTAGGACTCATTATTCTGTTTATTTGATACCGTTAAGTTATTATTTTAGTTCTTCGCTTTTTTTTAATCGGAAAAAGTACTTAGATATTTTTATTATGGATAATCTTATTGTCGATGAGAAATTAGCTCAATATCAATCTAATTTGGACAGTTTGCTGGGTCAATTAGAAGATTTTGCAACAAATATTAGCAATCAGCAACTACAAGTAACTATTCGTAATTTACGTACCAATATAAACGAACCTTTTTTGTTTGTAATAGTAGGAGAAGTGAAAGCGGGGAAAAGTAGTTTTGTCAACGCTTTGCTACAAGCAGATATTTGTAAAACCGCAGCAGATCCCTGCACGGATATAATTCAACAGATTGTTTATAGCGAAAAAAAAGAAGAACAGCCTGTTAGCCAGTATCTACGCAAGATTGGTTTACCTAAAGATATCCTCAAAAATTTATCGGTAGTCGATACTCCTGGGACAAATACAATAGTGGAAAATCACCAGGAGATTACTAAAGAATTTATTCCCAATAGCGACTTGATTTTCTTTGTTTTCTTTGCTAAAAATCCTTATACTCGTAGTGCTTGGGATTTATTGGATTATGTTAATAGCGAATGGCGCAAAAAAGTCGTCTTTATTCTCCAACAGGCAGATTTAACTAAACCAGAAGAATTAGCTAAAAATAAAGAAAAGCTGACAGAATTAGCTTTGCAAAAAGGAATCGAATCTCCCATAGTTTTTGCTACCTCAGTAGAATACGAAGTAAATGGTGAACCAGAGCGTAGTGGTTTTAATGATGTGAGAAATTATATCCAGCAGACTCTCAAAGATGGCGGTACTAAGAAGTTAAAATTGCAGGGAGTAGCTAATACTAGCGAGCAAATTATTGACTTGCTCAATAAAGATTTATTCTCGATTCAACAACAACTCGTTACCGACCAATTAGTAGTCAATAAAATCAAAAATAAACTACAGCAAAACAAAAGACAGTCGGGTTTTGAACTCGAATCTTTAATTAATCGCTTATTAGCTAAATACGATAATATCACCACTAGAGTAAAATTAGATTTTCGCGAAAAACTATCCTTGTTAACTTTAGTTAGAGGTTCGTTTGCTGTTTTATTTCGTACTAATAAATCTGCCCCAACTTGGATGGATGAATTAAAGCAAAGTTGTGAAAATGAATTAAAATCTTCTTTGGGGGAAATATCTCAAGATGGTATTAAACATTTTGTCGGTGGTATTAGAGAATTGTTACAAAGCCTGGTAGACGATTTACACGACATTAAAGTTAATCAAATCAATACTAATGCCATTACCGTTAATACTATAGAAAGCCGTCAAGAAATCGTTGAAGACGTACAACAAAAAGTATCTACTCTATTAGATGATAAAACTTTTCTTAATTCTATAGAATCAGTTAATGCTAGCGTCGCACCAAGACTAGTAGGAGGAGGCGCAGCCACCGTAGCGGGAACGGCGATCGCTGCTTTAACAGAAATAGTATTATTAGATATTATCGGTACTGCTTTTGCAGGAGTAGGAATTCTATTTGCAGGAGGAACACTAGTTCTGAAAAAGCGAAAAATAATCAAACAATTTGAAGAAAAGCTCGACCGAGAAAAAGCTCGTTTTGAAAGCGAAATATCTGATAAGTTGAATTCTAAACTAGATATTATTTATGAAGAAATAGAGCGCAATTTCGTTAATATCTATGATTACGTAGAAGCTGAAGAACAAAAAGTCATGCCATTACTGGAACAGTTTAAAGCGATAGAGCAAATAAGCAAGGAATTAATTATTAATAACAAATAACAAATTTATGGTTCGCTCTGTAAAAACTCCGCCATTCCCAAATAACTAATACCTTCGGGGGTAATTTCAAAACGATAGGGCAAAACTTCCAACCCTTTACTTACTCCTTTGCGTAACAATTCCCCATATAAGCGATCGCAAGAATCGCTAGGAGCAAAGCGATCGCAATCTCCACGATTGATAAAATATAACATCACCGCTTTAGTATCTGGAACTAGATCGGTTAACTCTTGGAGATGTTTTTGTCCGCGAGTTGTTACAGTATCGGGAAACAAAGCTAAATTTCCCTTGCTCAGAGTAACGCTTTTCACTTCCAAATATATTTGTTCTCGGTCATCATCCCCTGAGAGCAAAAAATCTACTCTACTCTTTTTATCTTTGCCATAAGGAACTTCAGATCGCACTTTATTATACCTATTAGCTAGTTCGGGAAATAACTTTTGTTCTAAAGCTAGTTTCACTACCCTGTTAGGAATAGCAGTATTCGTCCCTACCCAAGTAGAGTCTATTTGAGTCATTTCCCAGGTATAAGCCAGCTTACGCTTGGGATTATCGCTCTTTGATACCCACACCAAACTATCGGGAATATATACCCCTGTCATCGGACCAGTATTCGGACAATGAGCCGTAATTATTTCTCCCGTATCCAACTCAATATCTGCCAAAAACCTTTTGTATCGTTTAATCAAACGTCCTGGAATCAGAGGCGGATATTGATAAATTAAGCTCATGGTAATTAAATATAAAATTCAAGATCGATGATTTATTCAAGCTGTAGAATCATCTCATTTTTAGGCACAAAACCTAATTGCTGATAAACAGATTTACCATGAGGAGAAGCGTGAAGAATAGCATGAGTGCAATCGAGTGATCGCAAATATTCAATTGCGGTTGTCGTTAACTGACTGGCTATTCCCTGACGACGATATGATGATTCTACAAAAACATTCCAAATATAGCCATATTTACGAAAGCTAGATTTGAAGGGAGAAGGATACAAACCAGCAAACAGTTGACAACTAACCGATCCAACTACTTGTCGATCTATGGTTGCCATAAAAGCTTGAAATGATAACTCTTTACGGGCTTTAGCAATAAATTCCAATGTTCGTTCTAGCCAGAGATCGTCTATTGAATCTTTAGAAATATCATTATCGAGCCACAGTTGATAAAAATGTTGAGCGATCGAACTATCATCTAAATGAGTTGCAGGGTTAATAGATAGGGACAAGTCATTTATGGAGCTACTTTTTCTTTCCATACTTGGGGGTGCGATCGATTATTTTTATGCAAAAAGAAGACTCCCGCTAAAAACGAGGGCGATTTAAGTCTAACATCGTTAGACACGCCCAATGTTTTAGCGGTGAGATGAATTTTTGCCAGCCAATAAAACCGCGCTAGCAACATCGCAGCGCTTTCTCTAGCGTCTTTTCAAGACGCGGGGTCGCTGCTCTTTTTGCGCTATTGGCTAGACAATAAAGGAGTCAATAAATACGACCTTAATAAGTATTGTCGCGTCATAGCCAAAGAATATAGTTTTGCGTCGGAATTAAACTCTACTGCTAGACAGTCATCCGCCGAACGAGCTTGGAGTGCTATTAGTCGTTTCTTTGATAATTGTAAAAAGCAGATCAAAGGCAAAAAAGGATTTCCAAGATTTAAAAAACATTCTCGTTCAGTTGGGCGTTGGTGAGTGCATAATGCTCTAAACAGAAAAATGTACAGTGTCGAATCTCAAATAATGCAGTAGTAGGCGAATTGAATATTTAAGAAGAAGAGTAGACTTGGAATAGCATAAGGTCTTGCGATGTAATCGAGCTAGATAATGTCTCAAACGAGTATTTTCTCCCTCAACTCTGGTCATGTATGTTTTGCAAACAAGATGGTCTTCAGGTTCAATATACATCGGATAAACTTTCCAACCATCTGTGACATACCAAAAGCTTTTCCAGCATTTGATAATTTGCCAAATTGGTTCAAAAGTTTCATGAGAGCGATCGCCAATATTCCAAAGCAAAATACCTTTTTGTTTATGATTCACTACTGTCCAAATCCAACATTTGTTCTTCTTATTACCAACAAAGGTTTGTCCTAAAGGATACCGCTCCGCATATAACTCATCTATTTCGGTTATTTCGGGTATTTCCGAGTCCAGTGGTTCGTCGGTCAAAGACTCTCCTGCCTTTTTGACCCAATTGATAATAGTTGTATGATCGATGTCTATAACTCTAGCGATCGCTCTAAATCCCATCCCGTTGAGATACATTTTTAGACAAAGTTGTTTAACTTCTACTGGATATCTTCTCGAAATAGGATTTTCTACATATTGATAGCCACAATCCTTACATTTGTATGATTGTTTTCCACCTCTAAAACCATTTTTTTTGTTGCTGGAGGACTTACATTGAGGACAGTACATTGCTAAGCAAAGTAATTCTGCTATTTCATTTTAAGCTTTGAAGCATTATGCACTCACCAACGCCAAATTAGTAATTAGCGCGAAAGCGGAATTAATAATTTAGTGGTGGGAGTGTTCAATGATTTGCTTTTTGAGCGTCAAAAAAAATGAGATAATTACAGTCTCCTGAGAATAATTGAACTAAATCGTTAAATTGTAATGTCCGATATTAATACTTTAATAGATCGAGTGCAACAAGAAGCACAGCGAGAAGAATTTCCCATCGATATACCTGTATACAAATCTGCCAATCTCGAACCCACCAAACCAATTCTTTATGCAGGAAATCTGGAGAGTCCTTTATGCTTTTTTGGTCGCGATTTAGGCAAAGATGAAGTTCTTGCTCGTCAACCCCTAATTGGTGCATCGGGAACAATGGTAAGAAAGGGTTTTTACTACTCTATTTATCAGCAAAAAGCTCCTTCTAGAAAAGACTTAGACCATACAACTATCGATCGCGTTTTACTATCGAATACCGTTCCTTATAAGCCACCAGGAAATAAAGCTTATTTAGTTAAAGTCAAACAAAGATTTCGTCCTTTTATCGAACAATTATTTATATTTCATTGGCAAGGAAATCAAGTTATTACTTTAGGCACAGAAGCTTTTAAATGGTTTGCTCCCTATGGTACAAAAGGAGAACTAGATAGCTTTTTTAGTCAAAAAGATACTCGCTACGAACAAACAGTGACTGTCAGCCTTACTGCGACTGACGATTCTGGCATGACTCAGACTAAAGCGATCGATTTATTACCTTTACCCCATCCTTCTCCATTAAACACTCAATACTATGCTGCTTTCCCAGGGATGTTACAAAAACGATTGGCACAAGTTGAATTTTAAATAAATATTTGGTTCTCGATTTATCTAAATCTTGACAAATAAAATATATAACCTTCCCTCAAGTAATACTCTCTCAAAAAACGTCAATTAATTGATTGGGATACTATTACAGTCCGCAAAATATAAAAACGTGATATCTTATTAGTAAATAGATGAATTTTTGTTAAACTCGATACAAAATTATAGAACAATAAAATTTATGACTACCAAAAAAACTGTTATCTCTCCCTCGATTTTATCCGCAGATTTCAGCCGTTTGGGTGAAGAAATCAAAGCAGTAGATAAAGCTGGTGCAGACTGGATTCATATTGATGTTATGGACGGTAGATTCGTTCCTAATATCACTATTGGACCAATGATTGTTAAAGCTGTTCGTCCTCTTACTACTAAGCCTTTAGACGTACATTTAATGATTGTCGAACCAGAAAAGTATGTCGAAGAATTCGCTAATGCTGGTGCAGATATTATCTCCGTCCATGCAGAACATAATGCTTCGCCTCATTTGCACCGTACATTGGGTCAAATCCGCGAATTGGGCAAGCAAGCTGGCGTAGTATTAAATCCTGGTACTCCTCTATCTTTGATCGAGCATGTTCTACCCTTGTGTGACTTGATCTTAATCATGAGCGTCAACCCTGGTTTTGGCGGACAAAGCTTTATTGCCGAGATGGTAGAAAAAGTAGCTAGTCTGCGTAAAATGTGTGACGACAAAGGATTAGATCCTTGGATTGAAGTTGATGGTGGATTGAAACCCAACAACACTTGGCAAGTATTAGAAGCTGGTGCCAATGCAATTGTAGCTGGATCTGCGGTATTCAAAGCAGCCGATTATGCAGAAGCAATTGAAGGTATTCGTAATAGCAAACGTCCTCAACCTGAATTAGCGACTGCCTAATTTATCAAGTGCGATCGATTGTAAAAAGATTCATCAATAATGATGAATCTTTTTTTAACAAAAAAGTTTTTTAATAAATAAAAAAATACGAGAGATACAAGGTGAACAGCTGACTAAAGTATGCCCACCATATGTAATGGACCGCTACCACTAAGCAACTCAATCAACAAACCAAAGAAACCAATCATCGCCAAACGACCATTCCAGACTTCAGCAGCAGTAGTCAAACCCCATTGCCATTTTTCTTGAGGATACATTTTCATGTTCTCATTTGGATGAGTTACTGACTCAAAAGTACAAGGTTCTGCATCGATAGAATCAACTACCAAATCTGCCAAAGAATCAATAAAACCAGGATAAACATTGAGCGCGGGCACGCGATGGAAATTTTTAATTCCTGCTTCTTCTGCTACTTCTCGATATTCCATATCGATTTCCTGTAGGGTTTCAATATGCTCGGAAACAAAGCTGATGGGTACTACTGCTAGATCTTCAATCCCTCGATCGCCCAACTCTTTTAAAGCATCATCTGTATAGGGCTGTAGCCATTCTACTGGGCCAACTTTACTTTGATAAGCTAAAGTATATTCATTCGATCGCCCTAAAGTTTCCATGATTAGGCGAGTACATTCTTCGATTTCTTTTTGGTAGGGATCTCCTGCTTCTTCTACATAACTAACAGGAACACCGTGGGCGCTAAAAAAGACATGAGCATTATCGGGGTTGGGAAATTTATCCAATTCTTGCTCGATTAGATCCGCCATAGATCTTAAATACCCAGGACGCTCGTACCAAGATGGAATCAAAGTATAATCAACTTCTTGCAACACTTCATCTGTTGCCCACATTTCCTCTAAAACTCTAAAACTAGAACCGCTGGTACTAATAGAAAATTGAGGATACAAAGGTAAAACTACAACCTTTTTAATACCGTCATTTTTGATCTGAGCGATCGCTTCTTCTGTGAAAGGATGCCAATAGCGCATGCCGATATATATCTTGACATCTTGCCCCATTTCCTTAAGCTTTTTTTCTAAAGCTTCTGCTTGGGCTTCTGTTATTTCTCTCAAAGGAGATCCACCGCCAATTTCTAAATAGTTGTCTTGGGATTTTTTAGCTCTTAAAGTTGAAATTAACCAAGCTAAAGGTTTTTGCAACGCTTTAACGGGTAATCTAATAATTTCTGGATCGGAAAACAGATTATATAAAAAAGGACGAACATCCTCTATTTTGTCTGGCCCACCCAGATTGAGTAATAAAACTCCAATACGACCCATAGTTCTAATAGCTTATTTAAATTTTCAGTTTCTTTACTAATTTTAACAATATATCTTTTCTTTATGTTTCATTGTTCTCGGTACACAGAACTTAATTAGTTAAGTTAGCTTTTAAATCGCTAATATATTCTCCGATGAGCAATAATTTATTGTTTCCTATTTTTATATCATGACTACGATCGCCTTATTACAACCAAATTTAGTTTTGGGTGGAACTATTTTTGACTTAACTCCTGAAATACTCCAAGACCAAAATATTGAAGGGTTAATTCTGGACGTTGATGAAACTCTCGTTCCTTTTAAACAAAAAGAAACTTCCCAAGAGTTGCAGCAATGGATTGCCCAAATTAGACAAACTACCCCCATTTGGCTAGTCAGTAACAACATTAGCCATACTCGCATTGGCAATATTGCTCGATCCGTCGACTTGCCTTTTATTTCTGCTGCCAAAAAGCCTTCTCGTCGTAAACTCAAAGAAGCAGCCGAAGCGATGAATTTGCCCGTTGAAAAGGTAGCTATGGTAGGAGATCGTTTATTTACCGATGTTTTGGCAGGAAATCGTTTGGGTATGTTTACTGTCTTGGTCGAACCAATGATCGATCCTGTGGTAGCAGTGCGTTCTCATCCAATTCGCGATTTTGAAATCTGGATTTCTCAGCTTTTGGGAGTATCTTTACTTGCCGAGGAAAAAAATGTAACAAAAGGTAATAACTCTTGATATGGCTAAATATAAAGAAAATATTACGAAATAGAAGGCTGCCAAAAATATCTGAGATTATACTTATAGATTAAATGAGGTCAGCCAATATATAGACCTTAACTATAGTTAAAAAAATATCGAAAATGGTATCGATCCAGGGATAGTTCCAGACCGATACCATTTGTTTTGCGCTCTAATCTATTGTCAGATCGATATCTTATTCTGCACCAGTAATGCACTTATGAGTGCGAAGTGTTGCTGTTGCAGCGTAAGCTCTAGCTGCTGGGGTATTAGGTTGGAAAGCATCTCCTGTTTCTTGATAAGCAGAAGCTACACCACAGTAGGCTGACATAGTTGCGATGGTTTCATTTGCCCAATGATTGCTTGTGTCATTAAATGCCACAGGATCTTGGTTGGTTTCCAATTCTGTTGCACCATCGTTGGCAAATAAGGCTACCTTATTTAAAACCGTCATCAATTCTGCTCTTGTAACAGGTTTAGCTGGCTGGAAAGTTCCATCATCATAACCAGCAACAATATTACTTTCTTTTGCCCATTGAATTTTACCAGCACTCCAACGACTTGCTTCTACATCGGGATAAGGCTGGGTAGTTGCAGAATCAGCAGATGCTAATTCTAAATCGTCAATTGTCTTTAGAGCATCGTAAACTATAGAGACTAATTGTTCTCTAGTAAGAGATTCGGTAGGCTTGAAAGTTTTGTCTTTGTACCCAGAAATTAAACCTAGAGCGACTGCTTGCTCGATCTCGTCTTTATAGATATCGCGAGCGATGTCGGTAAAAGCATCTACCTTGGGAGGGGTAATAGTTTCACCGCTAGCTGCTGCAATTTCTTGGGAGTCGCCACTAAGGAAAAAGTGACCCAATACTTTGCCTTCAAATTCTTTTTTAGTGAATTCCCAACCAGGATTCAAATAGATCTTGGCATACTCTCCATCTCCAGGCTTACCAAAGCTTTGACCGACTATAATATCTCCGCCTCCTTTAAAGCTTTTGGCGACTAACTGTAAATTATCTCCCTTGGGGATAATATCTAGTCGATAGTCAAGGCTAGTATCTTGTCCGTCGAGACGCACGGAATAGCCGTTACCATCAGTCGCTTTGTTGCAACTACCTGAAAAGTCAAAGGTCGTCCATAAAGGGTCGATAATAGTAGGTTCAGAGCCAACTTCAGCATAACACTGTTGCTTCCCTGGAACTTGTTGGATTACATTTAGATTATAGCCGATCGCGCCAGCAGGCACAGCAACAGCGACTACTTCACTTTGCTCTAAGGCTGCTTCGGTAAACTGAGCTAAAACTGGAAGTAATGGAGTTGTTAAAGCGATCGCCCCTGTAAATATTGCTGCTAACTTGAGCTTTTTTGATAGTTTCATAATATCTCTTGAATGCCTTATCGATATGATTAAAGCTCAAAATTAAGATTTCGTCCCGTTCGATCGGGAATTATTTGGTTTTAATTACTAAGAGATATTTTTATACTGGGATGGAGTACACTACCAAAGGGAATTATTAATTCATATATCTACAAGTTTATTTATGAAAACAGCAGATAAAATCAACGATAAGGCGATCGTCAAAGACTATTTTAATCAAAAAGGATTTGATCGCTGGCGCAGGATCTATGGCGAAACTGATGATGTTAATAAGGTACAGAAGAAAATTCGCCAAGGACATCAACAAACCATCGATACGGTAGTTGATTGGCTTAAAGATGATGGTAATTTGGCAGATATTTCTGTCTGCGATGCGGGGTGTGGTGTAGGTAGCTTGAGTATTCCTTTAGCAGAAGCTGGCGCGACGGTTTATGCTAGTGATATTTCCGATAAGATGGTAGGAGAAGCGAAGGAAAAGGCAACAGAAGCCTTAGAAGATCCCAGCAAGGTAACTTTTTCTGTATCGGATTTAGAGACTTTGAGTGGTAGTTATGATACGGTTATTTGTTTGGATGTTTTGATTCACTATCCCACAGAAGATGCAGCTAAAATGATTGCACATTTAGCATCTTTAGCAGAGTCGCGTTTGATTCTGAGTTTTGCACCGAAGACTTGTGTATTGTTTGTCTTGAAAAAAGTTGGCGAGTTTTTTCCTGGTCCTTCTAAGACTACTAGAGCTTATCAACACAGGGAAAAAGATATCATTGCTATTTTGGCAGAAAATGGCTTTGAGATTAAACGCAAGGGAATGACTAGCGTGAGTTTTTATTATTCAAAAATATTGGAAGCAGTAAAGGTTAAGTAATAAGTAATCTTGAAATTCAAAGAATATTTCTAAATATCGGTTATCCGTTGTTATGGGCAATTTTATTGTAACGGAAACATTTGGCGATCGAGGAGAAGGGGGAGAAAAGTTAGTTTGGGATAGTGTTAAAGTAGCTTTTTCAGCTCGTAATTGTCTTGGTTATTGGCGTTATCCTATTTTTTCTCAATCGGGAAAGTTTCGTAAAGAAACCGATGTTTTAATTGCCGATCGCTTTTTGGGTTTGATGGTAATTGAAGTTAAAGGAATTAAGATCGAACAGTTAGTTAATATCCAAGGGCATCAATGGGAATATCATAATTTTTATACAGAATCTGGCAATCCCTATCAACAAGCAGAAAGGCAATTATTTGCTCTATTAGAATATAGCGATCGCGAACCTTTATTAAAGCAAAAAGTTACCTCTAAAGTATTAATAGCTCTACCCTATATTACTCAAGCTGAATGGCAAAATAAGGGTTTTCACAAGTTACCTAATTCTCCTCCAATTTTATTTCAAGAACACCTAGGGAATCCTCAATTATTATTAAATTTAATTACTAATACCCCTCCCTTAATTAGGGGAGAAATCTTAACTCCAACTCAATGGGAATTATTATTAGCTGTCTTAGGCGGTACGCCCTTATATCAGCCAGATTATCGATATTTACCTTGTAGGAAAAATAGTCGCCGTCATGTCATTACTCAAGTGCGATCGCGTTTGACTCAATTAGATTTACAACAGGAAAAGATTGCCAAACAAATTCCTAACGGAATGCAGCGAATTAGGGGAATTGCTGGTTCAGGAAAAACTGTTCTATTATGCCAGAAAGCTGCTTTGATGTCGGTAAAATATCCAGAATGGCAGATTGCTTTAGTCTTTTTTTCTCGGAGTTTGTATGATTCTATTACCCAACAGGTAGACAAATGGATTCGCCACTATACCCAAGATAAAACAAGCTATCATCCTCAAAAATCTAATTTAAAAATACTTCATGCTTGGGGCAGCAAACAACAACCAGGTTTTTACAGTACCATCTGCAAAGCAGTAGCTTATTTACCCCTTGCCGTTCCTTTTACTACTAGCAAAAAACCGAACGAAGCTCTCGCCGAAGCCTGTGTAGAATTACTAGAAAATAGAACCATTCCTCAGCTATTTGATGCAGTTTTAATTGATGAAGCTCAAGATTTAATTGCTAATAATTGGAAATACCAAGATAAGCAACCCTTTTACTGGCTAGTTTATCAATCTTTGCGTCCAGTTAATTCTATTCATCCTGAACAAAGAAGACTTATTTGGGCATACGACGAATTACAGAGTTTGGATAGTTTAAATTTACCCGAACCACGGGAAATGTTTGGTGAAGAGTTAGGACATTTAGTTACGGGAAAATATAACCAACAAATTAATAAGACGGAAATTATTTATCGCTGCTATCGTACTCCCCATCAAGTTATTTTCACCGCCCACGCTATAGCAATGGGTTTATTAAGAAAAAAAGGTATAATAACGGGTTCTAAAGATGTTGAAGAGTGGCAAGCATTGGGATATAAAATAAGCCAAGGCGATCGAGATAAATCGAAGTTCATTTTAAAGAGAGAGTCACATAATTCCCCTAATATTATTAATGAATTATGCCAAGAAGATACAATTCACTTTGATCGCTTTACTTCTCGTCAACAGGAATTAACTGTCTTAGCTCAAAAAATCGAGCAAAATTTAAATCGAGATAATTTACAACCAGATCGAGAAATTCTAATTATAGTTTTGGGCGAGTATTACGATACAACATCCTTAGTTAAGCAAACTGCTACTTTTTTAATCAACCAAGGTATTAATATCTATCTCCCTAGCCAAAGTAATTTTAATCGTTTAGATACTCCTCCAGAACAACGAAATTATAATCAATTTTGGTATCCAGGGGCGATTACTATTTCCACTATTTATCGCGCTAAAGGACAAGAAGCAGACATGGTTTATCTAATTGGTTTAGATAATATTGCCCGCCATGAAAGTAATTTATACTTGCGCAATCAATTATTAGTAGCCTTGACTCGTACTAGAGCTTGGGTAAATATTAGCGGTATCGGAGATTATGCTCTCTATCAAGAATTAAGGCAATTAATTAATAGTAAGGAGCAAATAAAAATTAATATCCATAGTTTACCCCAAAGAGAACTTAGAACGAGCGATCGCTCTAATCTTTTACAGGGATATGCTTTGGGTAGAACCAATTTCCGCTACGCTAATTTAAGCAATACTGACTTATCTGGGCTTAATTTAACTAATATCAACCTAATCGAAGCAGATTTAAGTAATGCTAATTTACAAGGAACAAATTTAACCAATGCTAAATTAATTGCCGCTAATTTAACCAATACCGATTTAACCAATGCCAACCTCACCAATGCCAAACTAATTGGGGCAAACTTAAACAAAGCGAACTTGAATAATGCTAACCTTACGAACGCCAATCTATTGAATACTATCTTAGAAACTGATAACTGATAACTCAAAATTGGGAACTATAACTTGAGACGATAGTATATACAAGTTATTATGGGCAAGCTGCAATATTTTACTTTGGCAACTGTTATTTCTATACTAGGCTCAAACAGTATTAAAATCTCTAGTGCCAGTGCCTCAGTTAGTAATAGAAACCCAAATTTAGTTCAAAATAAGGAAACTGCCACGGAATCATCTCTACAGAATAAAACTCGATTTTCTGTTATGGCTAACACCACCTCATATCAACTAGCTCAAAAATCCACTTCTTCAAACGAAGATCTTGAAACGATTGAAACTATCCAAAAAAGAGATAAAAAAATTGAAGGCTTTAAGGATCTGTTGAAAATTGATGGTGTAGTTCCCGAAGTAGATTTAGATCGCGAAAAATCTAGCAGTAATGGGGATGAAATGATGGATGCCTTACAAAATAGGCAACAAAAATTACAAAAACTAAAAGAAATCAAACAAGCACAAGATTTGTTAAATGAAGGAAAATTAAATGCTTTAAAAGCAGAAGATATTAATCTAAAAAATGTATCAGAGATAGAAAAAATAAAGAAAATAGTCAATAATAATAATCTCGATGATGCTGAAATAATTGATGCTTTGCAAAAAGAAAATATTAATATAGAAAGTAGCGAAAAATTAGAGAAAATCAAAACTATAGTCAATAGTGGCACATCGGCTAGATCCGAATCATCAGACTCTGATAAACTTTCGGCAACTACAGCTTTTAGAATGTTTACTATTGGTATCCCTGTCACTATTTTAGTTTTCCTGATCGCCACACCATTTGTCAAAGGGACTTTTGGAGTAGTTAAAAGCAATGTAGATGAAAAATTTGGCAAGCCAAAAGTACCTGATGGATCGATTACATTACACAACAAAGCTCTAGCAGAAATTACTACTATTGGTACTAAAGCTGAAAAAATTAATGATGCTAAATTCGGGAATGAAGAATTTAAACTATTAATCCAAATCAAAATTGATATAGCCAAAAAAACTGAAGGATATGAAAAACTCGGCTATGGTGTCGATCTTTTACAGGCTGCAATTATTGCTCAAAAAAGCTTCCTCAAATTAGAATCTACTGAGTTGCGCTATCGCAGTCGCAAACAGCAACAATTTTATCAGTATGTTGCTGATAATCTTGAAGAAAATGTCGATAAAGAAGCTTTTGCTAAAAAAGTTAAAAAAAAACAAGTCGAGATTTTACCTTTAATTACTACAGAAGAAGGTAGAGATGCACTTGAGTCCTATATTAAAGAAATTAACAATATAAGCAAGTACGATCTTGGTCTAAAATTACTATCTTTGTTTAAAAAATATGACTTACAAGATTTTTCTATTCTTAAAAAAATATCAGATGTAGTAGAACGTCTTCAAGGAGAAGATTTACTTTCCCCCAAGGATTTAATTTCTCTGGTTTTAGAAAATTATGATGCTTTTGAACAACTCGCCCCAATTTTAGATATTCCCAAATCAGAAGTTTCTCCTACAACTTACGCTAGAATTTTGCAAGTAATTGGTTTAGAAAATCGTCACGGTAAATCTTATATTCAATTCAAACAACTTGTTACGCTTTTAAAAAGCTGGGAAAAGCCTTTCAAAACTATTAACATGGTGCGGAATGAATATACATCCCATAAGTATCAAGTTCCTGAGGAATTTAAGCAAGAAATATCGGGTTTAGAGGTTTATAATCAATATGCAAAATATCTACCCGATTTGTAGTTTAGATTAACTACATATAAATCAATAATCTTTCCATACTCTATAGTTGAAAACTATTATTTAATCATTTTCCTGAGTCTCAAAATAGACCAAAACATCCGCCTCCGCATCAAAAACACTAGTATCGTTAAAATGACGATTCCATAGGTGCGGAGAGAATCCTCAAGTTCTAGTTGTAACTCTGCCATATAATGAGGCCCAATCAGTATAGTATGCAAAGCAGCCAAAGCTAAAGCAGGAACAGTCAATAGGTGAATTTGTCGCCATCTTTTACCCAATTTTCGCTGTAGAAATGGAAAGCTGGTAATTGCAGCAGGAGTCATCGTCGCTAAAGCAATAATTCCCGCCCATATTCCCCATTGATGTCTGGATATCATCTCAGATATGGTTGCAACATTGCCATTTAAAACATGAAAAAAAGCATAGATAGCATGAGCGAGGGTAGCAGCAAAAGCAAAAATACCAATAGTCCTGCGATATTTTAGAGGTATATTCCACCAAAAACTAATAGGACGAGCAATTAAAGCCAGCATCAAGAAAAATATCCCTGCGTGTCCTAAATGATGACCCATACCATCTGTTTTAGAAAGTATGATAACTCCCAGAACGATCGCGATCCAATCTCCATAAGGAAATAATGGCTTTTTCAACTTTTGTTGAGCTTTCTGGTTTTGCTGTAAGACTTTGGATTTAGTTTTCATCTGCGATTGGCAATAATCTAAACTGATGAGCTTGAAGGAAGTATTTTAATCCCACTACTATATCATCTATTGATTTTAATTCTCAATAGTTGCCAGAAAATAAAAATTATGTTCAACTGGATATCTCTTGTAAGGAGCATCTAAACTCTTATCTAGTTTTGTAATCGACGATCAACATCCCTAACTTTATTGAGTATTATTATTATTAATTTTATAGCTGATCGCAAAATAAAAAGCATCCGACTAATTCTCGGATGCTTCTCAATTGAAAATATTAGCGATCGCTTTCTTGTATCTATAGTTCGCGTCAATGTAGAATATCATAGGTCTAAGCCCGTCTCGATACACCCACACCAATTAGACTGTAGAATTGTATGGATCTAGCCATAGGAAAAAAGATATTTCAAAAATTATTTGTTTTTCAGTTTTTAGCACTAGGATTAATCGGTGGCTGTAGTCAAGAAATAGAGGGCAAAACATCTGGCGATCGCCATGATTCAACTTCACCAGAGCTTATTTTCTCGGCTGCTGCTAGTATGCAGGATGTATTAGAGGAGATCAAACAGCTTTATTTGGTTCAATATCCCCAAGCCAAGATAACCTTCAATTTTGGTTCTTCTGGTTCTCTACAACACCAAATAGAACAAGGCGCACCCATCGATATTTTTATTTCGGCTGCACCCCAACAAATGAATGATTTGGCGGCTAAAAAATTGCTTTTAAACGAAACCCGCCAAGATTTAGTCAAAAATCAAATGGTGTTAGTCACCCCCGAAGATAATCATTCGATCGATAGTTTTGACGATTTAATCAAAAAGTCGATCGAGCAAGTTGCTTTAGGCGAACCGAATAGTGTTCCTGCGGGAAAATATGCTCAAGAAATTCTTACTAGTCTCAACCTAATTGATCGCATTAAAACAAAAGCGGTTTATGCCAAAGATGTACGGCAAGTATTGAATTATGTTGCGACAGGAAATATAGAAGCGGGGATAGTTTATCGTACTGATACTGCGAAAACCAAAAACGTAAGGGTGGTGGCTACTGCACCCCCAACAATTCATTCTCCTCTAATTTATCCTGTAGCTATTATGAAAGATAGCAATCATCCCGAAGCAGCTAAACAAATGTTAGATTTTCTCTTTACTTCTCAAGCCCAAGCAATCTTTAAAAAACACGGTTTCATATCAGTTAGTAAATAAAAACGCTATAAGAGAAAAAAAAAGAAGCAAAAGCGATCGCATTAATAGACTTCATATTTGTACATATAAAGAGTAAAAAAAGTTAGACTAGCTTTTTAACTCCTTCATTTTTCATCCCTGAAGTTATGTCTTTCCATTTCTCATCTTGGTCGATCAAAAACCCCGTACCAACTATTGTGACGTTTCTGATCTTGGGGGTAATCGGCATCACTTCTTTTATGACATTGGGAATAGATAGCGAACCGAATATTGATGTGCCAATTGTAATTGTCAGTGCCAGTCAAAGGGGAGTTAGCCCAACGGAATTGGAAACGCAAGTAACAAAAAAGATTGAGGATGCGGTAGCTAATTTAGATGGCATAGACAGTCTTAGTTCGACGGTTACAGATGGTAGTTCTAGTACTGTAATTAACTTCGATTTAGGAATAGATAGCGATCGCGCTATTAATGAAGTCCGCAATGCGATTTCCCAGATTCGTCCCGATCTTCCCCAAGATATTGACGAACCGAGTGTAACCAAGCTTCAGTTTACAGGAGGAACGGTAGTTACCTATGCGGTTGCTTCAGATAAGCGATCGGTGGAAGATATTAGTAACTTGGTAGATCGGACAATTATTCCTGAATTACTCAATGTTAAAGGAGTCGGAGATGTAGAAAGATTGGGGGGATTGGATCGAGAGATTAGGGTGAATTTAGACCCCGAAAGACTACAGGCTTATAGCATGACTGCGACTGATATAGATAGTCAGATAGGTCAATTTAACCTTAACTTATCGGGGGGGCGATCGGAAGTTGGCGGCAGAGAACAAAGCGTGCGTACTTTGGGGAGTGCCAAAACTGTAAGGGAATTGAGAGCATATCCTATTGAATTAAATAACGGCGATACTGTACCTTTATCTAACTTTGGCGAAGTATTAGATGACTTTGAAGAGTCGCGACAAAAAGCATTTTTGAATGGGAAGCCTGTAGTTAGTTTTGCGGTCAAAAGAAGTTCTGGAAGTACTTTGGTGACAGTAGAAGAAGGAGTCGTCAAAGCGATCGCCCAATTAGAACAAACTTTACCCGAAGATATTATTTTAGAGAAAATATTTACCCGTGCCGATCCGATTCGGGCTTCTTTTCGAGGGACAATTAATTCTTTAGTATTGGGTTGTTTGCTGACAGTTGCTACCGTAGGAATCTTTCTCCGTGACTGGCGAGTAACTTTAATTACCGCTACTGCGTTACCCCTTTCGATTATTCCTACCTTTTGGGTAATGAAAACCCTTGGCTACACCCTCAACAGCATGAGTCTTTTAGGCCTGGCGTTAGCGGTGGGAAACCTTGTCGATGATGCCATTTGTATGATCGAAAATATTGATCGCCATTTGCAAATGAAGAAAAAACCTTTTCAAGCAGCTTTGGATGCAGCCAGGGAAATTGGTTTGGCCGTGGTTGCAACAACTGCAACTATCGTGGCGGTGTTTATCCCCGTGGCATTTATGGGGGGTATTCCTGGGCAATATTTCCAACCTTTTGGGGTAACGGTAGCGGTATCTACCATGTTTTCAACGTTGGTAGCCTGTACGGTAACGCCAATGTTGAGTGCTTATTTATTAAAATCTAAACCACAGACTTGGCAACATCCCCGCTTTAAAGCATTTAATGCTGTAAGTTACGATATTACTCCTGAAGATAGAAGATTTGAACCAGTTAACATTAATGAAAATATTGCCAATTCTTCTCAAAACTTTGATGTTAACGCCAAGGGAAAATTGCAACCCTATCGTTTTTTGCTCAATTTAGCCTTAAGAAACCGCATCTCCACTTTGATTTTAGCTGGTGCTTTCTTCTTTGGTAGCTTACAACTGGTACCCTACATCCCCAAGGGTTTATTTGATGCGGGGGATACAGGATTGAGTACGATTCAAGTGGAATTACCTCCAGGCTCAAAATTAGATAATACCGAAACAGTAATTTTACAGCTAGATAAACTATTGCGCCAACAACCCGCAGTCGATAACATTTTGTCTCAAGTAGGGGAAGAAGGCAATATTAACCAGGGTTTGGTGACGGTAAAACTAACGCCAAAAAGCGATCGCAATATTTCTCAACAAGAATTTCAAGAAGCAATGCGATCACAGTTCACCCAAATTCCTGGGGCGAGAATTAGTTTCCAGAGTCAGGGTGCGGGGGGTAGCAACAAAGACGTATCTTTAATTTTGCGGAGTAATAACCCAGCGATTTTAGTCGAGACTGCTAATAATCTAGAAAAACAAATTAGAGAAATATCAGGGCTAGTCGAAGTCACTTCCAGCACTAGTTTAGTTAAACCCGAAATCATTATCGAACCAGATCCCCAACGAGCAGCGGATCTAGGTATTTCCGTTCAGGCGATCGCCAATACGGCTTCCCTGGCTTCCATTGGTAACAGTGATTTTAATCTGGCAAAATTCAACTTGAGCGATCGCCAAATCCCCATCAGAGTCCAAATTAATCCCGAAAAACGTCAAAGTATTGAAACTCTCAAAAACCTCCGCATACCCGCCCGCGATGGCTCATTAGTTCCCCTAGAAGCAGTAGCAAATATTCGCCTGGGAAGTAGCCCCGCCACCATCGAAAGATTTAACCGCAACCGCCAGGTAACTGTCGAAGCGAATCTACAGGGATTGTCTTTAGGAGATGCGATCGCCAAAATTCGAGCTTTACCAGCCATGCAGACTTTACCCCCTGAAGTAAAAGAAGAGCCTTCTGGAGATGCAGAAATTATGAGGGATATCTTTGCTCGCTTTGGAGGCGCGTTAGGATTAGCGATCTTGTGTATCTATGCAATTTTGGTCTTGCTATACAACAACTTCCTCTATCCCTTGGCAATTCTCGTGGCACTGCCTCTATCAATTGGCGGTGCGTTACTAGGGCTACTAATTACCCAAAAAGAATTAGGTTTGTTTGCCCTAATTGGGATCGTTTTGTTAATGGGATTAGTCACCAAAAATGCCATCTTATTAGTAGATTTCGCCCTGGCAGGACTCAAAGAAGGTAAAACTCAGAAAAAAGCAGTTATAGCTGCGGGAGTATCTCGTTTGCGCCCAATTTTAATGACTTCCATTTCTACTATTGCGGGAATGATGCCGATCGCTTTAGCCTTTGGTGCCGATGGCGAAGTCCGCAGTCCAATGGCGATCGCTGTAATTGGCGGTTTTACTACCTCTACCCTGTTAACACTAGTAGTTGTCCCCGTATTATTTACCTATGTAGATAGTTTTATTCAGTGGATCGGCAAATATCTCAACGCTAACCGCCAAGAACAATTAACAATTAACAACTGATGTTACGCATATGTAAACTTTGGGAACAAACGGGCTCTTGCACGCTTTTGGTGATCCGAGATAACGGGCGATCGCTGCCAAAAGAAATAGTAGGAGCGAAAGGTTTTGTGAGTAAATAGAATAAAAGCAAAAAAAGCGGTTATTTATGTCAGAAAATCATCCTCTCGATAATTCTCGTTTGCTACAACACTTACTGCCTGATTTTTTTATCTCAAGATAAATTCTTGGTCAATCAGTGAAACAAAAAATCAACTAACGATACAAGTTCAAACTCAGAATATACAAGCAGTTTGTCCGATTTGTAATTCAACAAGCAATCGGGTTCATAGTAATTATCAGCGATCGCTATTAGATGTATCTTGGGGCAACTATCAAGTCTGCTTAAAACTTTCAACTCAGAAATTATTCTGCTCAAATTATATCTAGAGATAGAGCCAAAGCTTATAAAGAAGGAGCGTCAAGAGGATGTCCAGAAGCCATTCAAATACCAGACCGTTTCCATCTTCTGGAGAATTTAAACAATCCTTTGGAGATAGTGTTCGATGAATATCCTCTGGCTCTTAAAAACGTTGAGACTATAATTAATGCCAAGATTATGAGCGAAGAAGACAAAATTATTGCTCAACCTGTTCCACCCCCTCCCCCAGCTAAAGCTACTGTTGTAAGAGCCGAATCAAATCTCAGCAAACGAGTAGAACAGTACGAACAAGTACATGCTTTGAATCAACAGGGTTGGACAAAAATTGCTATTGCCAACAAATTAGGAATCAGTAGGAGAAAAGTGTTTCGCTTTCTTAAATCTGCCACTTTCCCCGAACGAAAGGGGCGAAGCGATCGCGGAAAGAGTTTGCTTTCTCCTTACAATAAGTATCTTCTTGAGCGATGGAATGAAGGTTGTCATAATGGAACTAAACTATTGCAAGAAATTCAAGAGCAGGGTTATCAAGGCAGTTATGCTACAGTAGCTGCTCATACTCGTCGTCTTCGTGATACGCAACAATTACAAAAGGGAGAATCCAAGATTAATCAGTCAGAATTGAAAGTTTTTGAACCCAAAAAGTCGTTACTAACTGTTCGTCGTGCCGTAAAGTTGATTTTACGAAAACCATCTCAAAAGAGTGATTCTGATAACCAAGCAATCTCTTTATTAAAACAACAACATCCAAACCTAAATACTGCGATTGAACTTGTCCAAAGTTTTGCTAATTTAGTGCGGAATCACGAGCCAGAAAAACTACAAGAGTGGTACGAAAAAGCGAATTCATGTCAAATAAAAGCTTTAGAAAATTTTGCTCGTGGCATCAAAGAGGATTGGGCGGCAGTTAAGAATGGAGTAACTTATCTTTGGAGTAATGGGCAAGTAGAAGGACAAGTTAATCGGCTCAAGATGTTAAAAAGACAAATGTATGGACGTGCCAGTCACGAACTACTCAAGAAACGATTTTTGTGTCCTGTTTAATCAACCACACCATTGCTTCCTGCTTAAAGAAGGGATGGCAATACTGCACATTTAAGCTTTATCTTTGCTCTCAAATAGCGATCGCCCGTTCTCAGATTCACCAAAAGCGTGCAAGAGCCCATTTAATCTCAAAGTTTACAGGATTGGTGTCTAAAAAATTAGTTATCCATAGAGTTTTTCCGTTCATTTAATATTTTTGCAACAGTACCTATTAGAGGGAGGCGTGGATACGGAAGAAAATTGGTTTAAGAACTCGAAAAATCTTCTCTCTAAATTCAATTCTGAACTGAAGCAAAAGCTCAAACAGTACTTTTTTCTTTTGAAAGGCGATGATGCAGGTGAGGTCCAACCTGTTTGAAGTGCCGATATCCCAACTACCCATTTGTGGAGTTCTCGGCACTTAAATATCAATATCGTATACTGTATACTGTTATTGGGACAATTCTCAAAAACAGTATACAGTTTTTCGCGAGTCAAAACTCAAAATTATGATTTCTATTCAAAGAAGTCAATCTTTAAGGCAACAAGTATATGAAGCTCTAAAGCAAATTATCCTTAAAGGAGATTTAGCTTCGGGAGAGCGAGTAGTGGAAACAAAGTTAGCTCAACAGCTACAGGTTAGTCGTACCCCTATTCGCGAAGCAATTGGTCAGTTAAAGCGGGAACAACTAATAGTGTCTAAGCCTAATGGTGGTTTTAAGGTTGCTACTCTTTCGGTACAAGATGCAGCCCAGCTTTATGATTGCCGTATCGCTCTAGAACAACTTTCCGTGAGAAATGCCTGTGAGTACATTACCTCTAAACAATTAAAACAGCTAGAGAAATGCGTATTGCTGGCAGAAAAACTAGCGAAATCTAGTAAACCCGATCCTTTGAAGCTTTTAGAAATAGATTATCAATTTCATTATTTGATCGCCGAAAGTTCGGGTAATCAATGGTTACTTGCGTTGTTAGAACAGGTTTTCGACAAGATGGCACTGCTGAGGGTTCAGACCACCAAACACAACCTACAAGTGCTAGAGATTCGCTTAGAACATCGAGAAGTTTACGAAGCGATCGCCAAAAAAGATGTAGATTTAGCTCAATCGATGGTCGAAGAACATTTAGTTGCTAGCAAAGTCAGAGTAGTAAACGAAATGGAAATTATTAACAACAATAAACTGCACAACTCCTAATTATAGCTATGACAACAGAATCAGATATCAAACACGTCTTTATCTGCGGTTCGGCACTAAAAGGACAGCCAGACCACGGAAATCTCCAGTCCGCGAAGTTCATTAAAACCACGCAAACCCTGCCTCAATATCGCCTTCACGCAGCCGAAAATGGCTGGCATCCTGCAATTTATGCAACCGAAACAAATGGTGTCAGTATCCCTGGAGAAATTTATGAGATGACGACAGAGCAGTACGATTATTTGCTGAAAAACGAACCTCCTCATATGTATCCAGAGACAGTCAATCTCGAAGGAGATGAGACAGCGATCGCCATGCTATATCCTCAAGAACTGGTAGAAAAACATGATTGGGAAGATATCAGCGATCTTGGTGGTTGGGCAGCTTATAAAAAAGTAGCTGTAGCGGACTAACTTCGTGTCGCAATAGCAAGTAAAGATTATATTTTTCCTAACTGGATAAGTGTTTGCAACAATACGTTTCCTCCCTGAACACATTGTTCGGGGGAGGTGTATTCGCTGGCATCATGTGGGAGACTCCCATCACGCTGGGAACAAAAATCATACCCATGTCGCTAATCTGGGCTAATTCTTGAGCATCATGACTGGCACGACTGGGTAAATAGGTATAGCTAAGATTGAGGTTTTCACAAGATAAAGTGATCGCCTTTTGGATATAAGGTTCGGCTAAAGCTGGTTCGTTGTGCAAACAACGATTCAAACGAATTTGGGTATTGGTAGCAACGGCAATTTCTTCAAGATGTATGCGTAGCTGTTTTAAGAGGCTATCGATATGTAAGCTAGATAAGTCACGAATATCCAAGCTCATTTCTACCAAGCCAGGAACAACATTGGCAGCGTTCGGCAACACCTCCATTTTTCCTACCGGGCGTTGGTGAATCAAGGTATGATTTCACTGTCAAGCGATCGCTAAGAAGAAATG
>NZ_JADWDC010000063.1 GCF_020640915.1 Waterburya agarophytonicola KI4
CCCACTAATAACACACTCATTCTTAGTGTAATTAATTTTGCCTAAGTACTTAATTCGCTTATTGCTAGAAAAATTATCCAGTCGCTCGACAATTTTACAACGGTGCATCTCAGGAAAATGCCAAACATAGCGTAAAAATTCCCAATTAAATTGTTCGGGACATCCCTTTGCCATATCGGGTCTAGTTTTACCAGCGTATTGTAAATATCTTTTGACTACACGCCACAGACAGAGATAACGATTAAAATCCAGCCAAATAATCGTGTCGGCTGCACTCAAACGAAGTTCCATCGTACCACCGTAATTACCATCGATAATCCAGCGATCGCCTTCAATTAACTTTTGATGTATTTCTTGCCAGCGATCGCTATTACTTTCTTGCCATCCAGGTTGCCAGTAATAACTATCCAAATGAATTACTGGTAAGTTTAGTTTCTTAGCTAATGTTACCGATAAAGTAGATTTACCCGCACCGCAAGAACCAATAATGGCTATTCGTTGCATCTTAAAATAATCAAAAAAGCGACCGCTATTTAATTAAACAGCGATCGCAATATCTAATCAAAGCTAATAGCTATTAGATAATTAATATGTTTCAACATGCCAGCGATGTTCTTTCTTCATTGCTTTGCGGTATTCATCCCAGTTAACATCATGTTTAGCTGCTGCTGCGCTTAGAGCTTCATCAATGCCTCCTTCCATGCCTTTTAAACCACAGATATAAGTATGGGTTTTGGGGTTCTGCATCATTTCCCAAAGTTCGTCAGCGTGTTCTGCAATTCTGTGTTGAATGTACATTCTTCCACCTTCTGGGTTTTGCTGTTCCCGACTGATAGCATAGTCCATGCGGAAGTTATCGTTTTTGCTAACCATCTCTTCTAACTGGTCTTTGTAGAGGATGTTTGCGGTTTTGGGAATACCGAAGAACAACCAAGCTTTACCTGTATAGTTGTAATCGGGGTTTTTATCTCCTTCTAAGAACATACGCCATAAATAAGCACGGAAGGGAGCAATACCCGTTCCTGTAGCAATCATAATGACGTTGGCATCTTCATCATCGGGCAATAGCATCTCTTTACCCACAGGACCAGTAATAGAGACATCATCACCAGGGTTTAGATTACAGAGGAAGCTAGAACAAACACCTTCAACTTGTTCGCCTGTTTCAGGATCTTCGTATTCTAATTTACGAACGCACAAAGAAACAGTTGTATCTTCTAAGTTATCTCCGTGACGAGTAGAGGCGATGGAATATAATCTCAATTTGTGAGGTTTTCCTTTTTCATCTTCTCCAGGAGGAATAATACCAATACTTTGACCTTCTACATAGTGTAAATCTCCACCAGAGAGATCGAATGTCATGTGACGACAAGTACCAACTCCACCTTCAGCTACTAAATCGTAAATTTCAGTACATTTACCAACGTAAGGATTTTTAGGACGATAAATATTAACGGGAACTTTTTTCTTCGCTTTTTTTGGTTCTGCTTGAGTCATAGATTTTTTATTATTGGATGCAGCTTTCTGCTGAGGTGCAGGCTGACTGGTTTGCGCTGGTACATCATTACCAACGGGTTGAATACTAATTACTTTTCCACCCAAATTATTGATGCGTCGCATCTCTTGATTCATTCGACTGTAGGGGACAGTGATAAACACAGTACCGCTATTGCGAATTGGTACATTAAAACTATTGCCGTTGCTATCTGAAGATAGACCTTCTACTTCATAAACAAACAAGCGGTTTTTATATTGTGTATTGCTGCTAGAAAATGCTGCACTAGAGTTATACATTACGCGAATTTTCTTCTCCCAACTTAAATTTAGACTATTAAATACTTTACATAACCGAACCTATTTCGCGATCCATCGTTTTGCCGAACTAGGAAATTAAAACAGTATTTTATGGTGTTTGCATTGTATTAATAGACTATCATTGAGAGTTTATTTTTGATTCGCGAGTCAAAAATAAATTGACTGTAATATAGGATCAGTAGTTGGGTATTCTTTACTACCCTACATTTCTAGAGCTACCATAGTCTGTAGTTTTTAATTCATTTTTACTATTTTTTAAAACTGTGGAATGACAAAACAGCTATTAATTTATGCAATTTCAATCGCAGGTGTTGGTATGTTTTCTCTTGTAGAGGTGGTTAGCTTCTGGTAAGATTCTTCAATGTTAGTAGTTAGCATTTAATACTTGATTAATCGATCTAAGAAGCAAGTTAGCTCAAAGCAATTTCCCGAAATATTGCGGATCTCAGTTTTGGGTAGTCTTAACCAAAATCTATCTTCGTGTATATTACTGTGGTACTGAGAGGTTATATTTAACGTTCTTATAGGATACAGGCAAAGTAGACGAAAACACTATCTAGGTAAACTTCTTAGACTTGCTTAATAATTACGGGTTAAATATTTAGTTTTTGTAGAAGAGGAATTTTATGACCGCCGATTTAGACCGAGTGGTACTTATCGGAGTAGCAGGGGACTCCGGATGTGGTAAATCAACATTTCTTCGTCGTTTGACCGACTTGTTTGGCGAAGAGTTTATGACTGTAATTTGTCTTGATGACTATCATAGTCTCGATCGCAAAGGCAGAAAAGCAGCAGGTGTTACAGCTTTGAATCCTAAAGCAAATAACTTCGACTTGATGTACGAACAAATCAAGTCCCTCAAAGAAGGTAATGCGATCGACAAACCTATTTATAATCACGAGACTGGGGAATTAGATCCTCCAGAAAGAATTGAACCTAATAAGGTAGTTGTGATTGAAGGATTGCATCCTCTATACGACGAAAGAGTCCGCGAACTGGTAGATTTCAGCGTTTATTTGGATATTAGCGACGAAGTTAAAATTCAGTGGAAAATTCAGCGCGATATGGCAGAACGCGGTCATACTTACGAAGATATTCTTGCTTCTATCAAAGCTCGCGAACCTGATTTCAAAGCTTATATTGAAGTACAAAGAGAATTTGCTGATGTTGTAATCCAAGTGTTACCGACTCAGTTGGTAGCAGACAAAGACAGCGAACTACTCAGAGTTCGTTTAATTCAGAAAGAAGGTGTCGAAAACTTCGATACTGTATATCTGTTTGATGAAGGTTCTACTATCGATTGGAGACCTTGTGGGCGTAAACTTACTTGTGCTTATCCTGGTATTAAAATGTACTATGGACCAGACGCTTTCTATAACAACGAAGTGTCTATCTTGGAAGTAGACGGTCAATTCGATAATCTTGAAGAAATGATCTACATTGAAAGCCATTTAAGCAATACTGGTACAGATCACTACGGTGAAATGACCGAACTGTTACTCAAGCACAAAGATTATCCTGGTTCTAACAATGGAACTGGTTTATTCCAAGTACTTGTTGGTTTGAAAATGCGCGAAACTTACGAAAAGTTAATGGCTACTACAGCAGCAACAGTCAACGTATAGGTCTTGCAATAAGATTAAATAAAATCTAATAAATATATTTTTAAAGTCGCGAGGAATCTAATTTTAGTATTCGCGGCTTTTTGCTGTTAATTTAACATTTGGATCGGTAACGGCATTTAGTTTGAACGTGAGATACGGGGAATTTAGTTCGTCTTGTACAACCACGCTGTTAAAACTAATTATAAATATAATATAAAAGAAGTTGTAGATTTAGTAAAAACTTCTAAATTATGTCTTCAATAACTAGTAGTGTAGATACAGCAGTCTCTGAATTTGTTGCGAATGGTTTAGAGTTGATTGGAACAGATGAATTTGACAATCTTAAAGGGTCAAAAGATTTTAATATTCTCAAGTCAAAAGAAGTAAAGATCGCTTTTCTATCATTTACTCATAATTCCAATAATTAGAAAACTATGTTATGTTGATAAAATTTCCAGATCGGAAGATAAATATTACAGAAAAGCGATCGCCTTCTTTAATAGAAAACAAATTTACTTAGAGCCGATTAATTCATCATTATCCCAATTAATAGTATCGCCAATCTCTTGCCCGTCGTGGTAAGCAGCCAAGATAACTTCGCTAGTTTTACCCCAAGCAATTGTGCCATCAGATGCGATCGCAATTGCCCCCAGATCTCGACCACGACTGCGAGATTCTGTCATTGATTTTGTCATCGCCTCCACTAAAGACATTCCATCAGTAACGCGAATCGCCACTTTAGCAGCCAGACATTCTTCCATGATGTCCTCCCCTATCCCCGTACAGCTTACCCCCGCAGAAGCGTCTGCATAGTTACCTGCGGGCATTGCCGAGTCGCTCACTCGACCAATTCTTTCTAAACCTTTGCCCCCAGTAGATGTACCCGCAGCAATTTTACCGTTGCAGTCGAGAGCTACTACTCCTATAGTACCTTTGCGGGGTTCGTGGACTAATTCTTGCTCTGCTACAACTCCCGCCATATCTTTATTGAAGTTTCCATCTCGCTCTTGTATCCATTCTTGGAGGCGAATATCTACCAAAGGATCGTAAATAGGAACGTTCAATTCTCGTAGTAATTCCTGCGCGCCATAATCGGATAGTACGCGATCTTCTTCTCCCTGGAGGAACTGGACTAATTCGATAGGATGTTGGACGCGAGAGACATTTATTATGCCACTAAAGCGTTGCCTAGAGCCATCCATCAAAGCAGCACTCATGCGGATCTGTCCGTCAGATTGTAGTACAGAACCAGTACCCGCATTAAAAGTTGGTCGATCTTCGAGTAATTGACATCCTTTAATTACGGCATCAACAGCAGTACCCCCAGAAGTAAGTATGGTATAAACTTCTCGAATAATGGAATGGAGTGCTTCGCGGACAACGGTTTCGCCTTTCTCGCTTTTGAGGTGTCCTCCCGCACCACCATGAATAATTAATTTGGGTTGTATTGTATTGCTAGACATAGTTTTGGTAATAGGTTGAGATCGAGTATTAATTAAGAATTGGTGTTAGCTGACTGTTTGCGACGACGACAGCGATCCGAACAGTATTTTACGTCATCCCAGCACTTTGACCACTTTTTGCGCCAAGTAAAAGGGCGATCGCATACAATACATATTTTGGTAGGTAGATCGGATTTTTTACGCTGACGAGCCATATTTTGAGGAAAAGGCAAGAGGAACAAGGAATGATGATTTATTTTTATTATTCCCTATAATTTGATAGTTTATTCAGATGAGTGAAAATATACTAGCTAATATTAGAATTGTCTTAGTCGAACCTGCGGGAGCGTTAAACGTGGGATCGATCGCGCGAGTGATGAAGAATATGGGATTAACTCGCTTAGTATTGGTTAACCCTAGATGCGATATTCGCGATGAATCCGCTAGGATTATGGCAGTACACGCGGTGGATGTTTTGGACAATGCTGTAGTAGCAAGCAGTTTGCCCGAAGCACTTGCAGGATGTCGGAAAGCGATCGCAACAACCGTTCGTTCTCGCAGCGTACCGATAAACTTAGAAGCACCCCCCGCAGCACTTCCTTGGTTGTTGACTCCTAATATTGAATCTGCGCTGATTTTTGGGGCAGAGGATCGGGGTTTGAGTAATGATGAACTAAAATACGCTCAAAAGTTTGTTTGCGTTCAATCCAATCCCGATTATCCTTCTTTAAACCTAGCCCAAGCAGTAGCTATCTGTAGTTATGAGCTTTACCAAGCCTGGTTGAAAATGAGCGACAATCCAGCCCAAACTGTTGTATCACAGCCTACATTGAGAGAGGAATCTATCCCGACTAATGCCCCGATAGATGTGTTGGAGGGATACTATCAACATCTAGAAGAAGTGTTGTTAGAAATTGGCTATCTATATCCCCATACCGTACCCGTGAAAATGGAAAAGTTTCGCCGCTTGTATAATAAAGCCAACCTCCAACCAGAAGAAGTCGCAATGTTGAGAGGAATATTACGACAGGTTCGTTGGGCAATTAAACAAGGTGGTAATCCTAAGTCTGACTGACTTGGAGACTTGGAGACTTGGAGACTTGGAGACTTGTCATTTTCTTGGCTTTGCTTTCCACGTACCTCCATAGCGATAATAGGGGTTGTTCTGACTAACTTGCGACCAACATTCAGGGCATACCATGACCCAAGTTTTTTGTTCTTGATATTTAATACGGTAGCGAATATCTGCTAAATTATTACAGCGATCGCAAAGTTTTGATTTTGATTGAGCCACATTATAATTAAATTCAATTTTACTTATCCTTTAACGATCGCGCCAAAATCTGCCAAAACCCTGGCGTGATTCCGTAGTAAACCCAAGAGATTCAAGCGATTTTGTTTAACATCGGGATTTTCTGCCATCACCAAAACGCTATTTTCTCCGTCAAAGAAGTTACTAACTACAGGGGCAATTTTACTTAATCCATCGACTAATAATTGGTAGTTACGTTGTTCTTGAGAGGCTTCTGTTTGGGGTAGTAATTCCACTAAACCATCATAAAATTCTTGTTCTGAAGACTCTTCAAACAGTTCGGGATTAATATACTCTTGAGGATCTAATGCTTCTGTATCCAAGTCTCCTTTGGTTGCTAAACGAGCAGATCGGTTAATTGTTTCATAAATCTCATTTAACTTGCCGTTGTCGCGGATTTCTTGCAGAAATAGAGCGCGATCGCGGGCATCCAATAAATCTTCTAAGGCTCTCTCTGTATATTCTGCATCATCATCTCCCAAGATGGCATTCACCAAGTCATAATCGATATTTTTCTCGTCTTGTAAGAGAGTGCGAATCCGTTGTAAGAAAAACTCTTGTAAGGCTACTAAAGGAGATTCTTCATCGGAATGGGCGGATACAAAATCTGCTGCACCTTGTTCTAACAATTCATTCAAGTTGATATCTAAATCTGCATCCCAAGTAATATTAACGATGCCATTAGCAGCACGACGCAAAGCAAAGGGATCTGACGATCCACTGGGAATCATGCCAATCCCAAAAATACCAACTAAAGTATCCAAGCGATCGCTGATACCGACGACTCTACCATTGAGGGTACTGGGCATAGCATCGTCTGCACCTCTGGGTAAATAGTGTTCAAAGATTCCCTTGGCTACGGTAGGAGACTCGCCACTCACTACTGCGTACTTTTCTCCCATCACTCCCTGTAATTCAGGAAATTCGTATACCATTTGAGTAACGAGATCGGCTTTACACAATAAAGCAGTACTTTCAATCTCATTATGCTGTTCTTCCGTAGCATTTAGCTGTTCGGCAATGATTTTTGCTGTGTCGATAATGCGATCGACTTTATCCCGCATTGAGCCTAATTTTTCTTGGAAAGTAACGTTTTCTAATTCTGGAAGATAAGTATCTAAATGCTCGTCACAATCCGCTTGATAAAAGAATTGAGCATCTGCCAGTCTGGCACGAATTACCCTGCCATTTCCTTCGGCTATGACATCCTTTTTCTGAGGATCGCCATTAGAAATAGTGATAAAGTTAGGCAATAGACTATTATCACCACCCTCTTGATGAACGGGGAAGTAACGCTGATGGCTGACCATTACCGTCGTAATTACTTCGGTAGGTAGCTTTAAAAATTCCTCTTCAAACTTCCCTATAACGGCAGTGGGATATTCCACCAGATCGATGACTTCTTCGAGCAGATCGGGATATATTTCTGCTTTACCACCTAATTCCTCTGCCTCTGCTATAATTTCGGCGATAATCTTTTCTTTTCTAGCGATCGAATCAACTTCTACCGATGCCGATCGCATTTCCTCTACATAGTCTGTAGCCTGGTTGAGAGTAACTGTATCGGGATGCAATACCCGATGTCCGTTCGTAATGCGATCGCTTTTGATAGTTTCCGATCCATTAACCAACTCTAGGGGTAATACTTCTCCATCCCACAAAGCCACTAACCAACGAATGGGACGAGGAAAACGTAAATCGCCATCACCCCAACGCATAAAGCGTTTGCCTTCCAGACCCGTAATCCATTGAAGACATAATTCTTGTAAAATCTCAGTAGTGCTGCGACCTTTGATTTTCTTTTGAATAAAGAGAAATTCACCCTTAGGAGTATCACGAATTTCAATATCATCTAAACTAACACCCTGTTTGCGAACAAAACCTTCTGCTGCTTTGGTAGGCTGTCCGTCTTTATAGGCTGCCCTTACAGGAGGACCTTTTACCTCTTCTTCCCGATCTGACTGCTGGCTGGGAATATCTTTAATTAAGATGGCTAAACGGCGAGGAGTCCCATAATATTCAATGGTTGCGGGGGTCAAAAACTCTTCTGATAAACTTGCAGAAACTTTGGTTTTCCATTGCGCGATCGCACTACTTACAAAGTCTGCTGGTAGTTCCTCTGTACCTACTTCGAGTAAAAAATTAGCCATAAAAAAGATTTACTGATTGCCATATCGTTTAATCAGGATAACAGTTGTAGGGCGGGCAAGAAAAAGAATTTTATCAGCGATTGAGAACAAGCATTTATTACCCACCAAAAAAGATTTTGCAATGGATTATTGGCGATGTTGTAGGGCGATCGCTTTTAATTTTTAAAGGCTTTTAATTTTGCGTTTTACAGTTCAATTGTTTGTTTACTTTAACTTAAAACTCAAAAAATAAAATTTGAGTTTTAAAAGGAGCATGTTGTGGCAAGAATCAGGAAACCTCAATCTTTATCAAGTTTATTGACCCTCATTCCAACTAGCTTACTTTATTTATAACCAAGTGGAAGTAATAGTAAAAGCGATCGCAGCATTAGAAAGTCATATCAATAAGAAAAAGCAAGAATTAGCTAATTTTATAGAATGGATCGATCGAAGTTCTGTTGCCCAAAAGCTAAAACGAGGACACTTAGAAATTCTCAAAGATGCAGTAAAACATCCAGGTAAAGAATTTACGGCACAACAGATAGCAGATAATTTAGGTATAAGTTTGAATACTGCCAGAACTTATTTAAAAAAACTAGCAGAAGAAGATTTATTAGTTTTGTCATCTAAGAAAAAAAATCGCGCTGTTTGCTACAATTTTCCCCCACAACGATAATCGACTCACTATCGAATTGAGCTAAAATCACTCTACTTTTTTTAACCCAATTGGCTTTTTGTTCTAAATACGGAGTTGTACTTAATTTCAGGGCTGGAAGTAACAGAGCGATCGCGGTTGATAACAGTAAAAAAGTCTAATTTGATTCTAATGTCACGTTGATACCATCTATCGTTACTTTGCCATCCCAAATTTCATAGCTTGCTGACATTTTGTAGATAATGTACTTTTCGCAAAACTGATAGGGTTTATCGTTGATAGTTAATGTGTATTGGCTACGAGAATCATTTAGGGCATAAAGATTGCTAATCATGTTAACGAATAGTCTATCTTTTGATTCTGCATTCTCTTCCACCCACCAAATTCTCATGTCGTCATTAACGTATTTTGGTGCAAGAATATCGGCTGGATGCTCTATTTCAGATATGTAGTAGTTACGATCGGCACCTTGAACTACAATGATTATCTTGAAACAATCTGTGTCTTCCCAATCTTTTGCAGCCTTGCTTTTTTCTAAAGCGATCGCCAAAAAACGCTCTTTTCCTACCTCCGTGTAACCCTGTTCGAGATTGATTACAGGGGTTCCATACAGAAGATATGGTGAAATTTTGATTAGATTAATCGGTTTTTTATTCATAAACTGCACCATAATTACGGTTTTGTTTTATGGGCGAAGCAAATACAGTATATTTAAAACTTATTCTAATTTTTCAAACAAGGTTGCCAGAATAGTATTAGAGAAAAGAAACCCTTCAGGATCGTTGAGGTGTATTTTTTGAATTGAGGATAAATCAATCTCATCAGACTTAATTAACTGGCGATCGCCATCTATTAATTCAATCCATCCTTGACGATGATAAGGCTGCAAACACGACCAAATTTTCTGTAATGTATCTGGCTCAAACTGTGCCGTATCTATCCCTTCAGCCAAACGAAAACCCAACATCAAGGTTTCCAATAAGCGATCGCTTGCAGTCATTTCTGGCGCATCGATAATTGCACCTGCTTCTATCCATTTATAGTATTCCCGACGAGTGCGGGGGCGAGTAAATCTTTGATTGTTTACATAACTGGCTGCACCCATACCAAAACCATAGTAAGGTTTATTTTCCCAATAAACGCGATTGTGCCGACATTGATAGCCTGGTTGGGCATAATTAGACACTTCGTAGTGCTGGTATCCCGCAGCGGTTAAAGTTTGTTGCGTTAAGCGATACATTTCTGCTGTATCGTCATCATTAGGTAAGGGGGTTTCTCCTGGCTGATATTGTTTGCCAAATGCGGTGACGGGTTCGAGTACGAGATCGTAACAAGATAGATGCTTAGGAGATATAGCGATCGCTTTTTCTAAAGATGTCTGACAGTGTTCTAAACTCTGATGAGGTAAGCCTGAAATAAGATCTAAGCTAAAGTTATCTACATTTAGCTGTTGGATAATATTGACCGCTTCTGTCACATCATCCAATGTATGAGATCGCCCGCATATTTTGAGTAATTCTGGATCGAAGCTTTGCACCCCCAAACTAAAGCGATTTAATCCTGCATCCAAATATCCTTTAAGGCGATCGCGATCGAAAGTCCCTGGATCGATTTCCAGGGAAATTTCCGCACCTGTAGCGATACCGAATTGCAAAGCGATCGCATTTATTATGTTTGATAATTCAGCAGGAGATAACAAAGAAGGTGTCCCTCCGCCAAAGAAGATTGTTTTGACTGGTTGATTAATTGAAGGTGTTAGTTGAATATCCTCAATCAAGGCTGCAATGTATTCTTCTACCATAAAGGATGCTGATTTTCCACCTTTATCTCCCACTACAGAAATGGGAAAATCACAGTAATAACAACGGCGACGACAAAAAGGAATGTGAATATAAGCTGCTGTAGGAAAAATTGCTTGAGAATTAATTATCAAAATAAATATATAATAAAATCTTATATCTTCTATCTATAAATAATACGATTCTTCGATAAGATATCTTGAAAAAATCACACTTAGTTAAAGATATATTATCAATTATTACTGAATTGTTTAGCATTTAAAAATTGTATTAAGTACAATTTTAAAAAATTACTTTGACAGTATTTTTATCGAATGAAACCCTTGATACAAAGAAATTATAACGATCTTTTGCTATCTAAAATAATTTCGCTCGATCTTAAGAACTACCTAGTTTTTCTACACTATTGTCCAATAATTTATTAAAGTAAAGAAGAAATATATCCTTTATCATAATTCTCAACTAAAACAATGGTTGATGCCATCATAATTATCATATGTATCATTGCAGCAGTAAACATCGGTTTTGATAGTTTGCAGTTGCTTCCTCCTGACATCTTGGAAGGAGTATCTAATATTGAAGCCTTACGCTTTGTCATTGCGGGGTTCGCCACTATTATTGGTTTGGGGATTGGGGTGGCAGTACAGACTACCTATCGCCGTTTAGAAATCCAAATTCGCAATACCAAAATAGAGATTATCATTACTAGAGCGATCGGCTTGGTAATGGGTTTATTGGTAGCAAACTTGATGTTAGCACCGATGTTCCTCTTGCCTATTCCCAAAGAGTTGAGCTTTTTCAAACCTACTGTCGCAGTTTTAGCTAGTGTGATGTTTTCCTATTTAGGTATTGGTTTGGCTGATACTCACGGGCGTACTTTTCTGCGGTTAATCAATCCTAGTAGTATCGAATCAATGTTAGTTGCCGAAGGTACTCTCGAAGCAATGCCGACGAAGGTACTCGATACTAGCTGTATTATTGATGGCAGAGTTGAAGAGTTACTAAAGACTGGCTTTTTGGAAGGACAGGTTTTAATCCCTCAGTTTGTTCTCCAAGAATTGCAAAATTTAGCTGATGCTAGCAATTCCCAAAAAAGAATTCGTGGTAGAAGAGGATTAGACATTCTCAATCAAATGCAGGAAGAATATCCCGATCGCATTGTGATCAATAAAGCAGATTATGAAGACATTGAAACCGTCGATGCAAAACTGGTAAGGCTAACTCAAGAGATTAGCGGAACTTTGCTTACTAATGACTACAACTTGAGTAAAGTTGCTAACCTACAAAAGGTTCAGATACTTAACATTAACGATCTGGCTCGTTCGTTGCGTCCTATCTATCTTCCTGGGGACAATTTAGAGCTTAAAATACTCAAACAGGGTAAAGAACCCGAACAGGGAATTGGCTACCTAGAAGATGGCACTATGGTGGTGGTAGAAGAAGGAAGCGATAGTGTGGGGGGAGAACTTCAGGTGGTAGTTACCTCCTCTTTGCAAACTTCTGCTGGAAGAATGATCTTCGCCAAGCCTCAGTCAGAGTCTGAAAGCTATTCTAATGTTATTACTTGATGTCAGTTGAGTTAAGACCTTAATTGATTTAATAAAGCGATCGCCTTTTTTTATAACATTTTATATTAATGTTTTTGAGCAATTTCTATCGCTTTTTTATTAGGCGATCGCTTTTTTTGAGTATTACTGAAAAACAACAGTAATTTGTTTAAATTTATTTGGCTTCAATTGTATCTAGCTTACCTTGAACTTTTTGTACTACATTCTCGGGTAGAGGAATATAACCCAATTCCTCAGCGAAAGCCTGTCCGTCAGTCAATGACCAGTTTATGACGTTTTTAAATGCTTCCAATTTATCGGGATTGTCATATGTGCCGTAAGCCAAAATCCAGGTATAAGTGACAATAGGATAGGATTCATCTCCTTCAGGATCGCTGACAAAAGCACGGAGGTTTTCGGGTAACGTTGCTGCTGCGAGTGCATTAGAAGCAGATTCACCAGAAGGAGCAATATAATTTCCTGCTTTGTTTTCTAAAGTAGCAGAAGGAATATCTTGCTGTTTGGCATAACCGTACTCAATATAACCTAGGGAACCTTCAGTTTGCAGAATTTGAGCCGTAACACCTTCATTTCCTTTTGCACCAAGTCCTGTAGGCCATTCTACAGTTTTTCCCTCCCCAACTTTCTCTTGCCATTCAGGATTGATTGCGCTGAGGTGCTTGGTGAACACGCCTGTCGTACCACTACCGTCAGAACGATAAACTACTGTGATTTGGCTATCGGGTAATTTAGCATCTGGGTTTAAAGATGCGATCGCCGGATCGTTCCATTTAGTGATTTTACCCAATAAAATATCTACATAAGCTTGACGAGATAATTTTAATTCAGGAACATCGGGCAAGTTGTAAGCAAGAACAATACTTCCCGCAGTCATCGGCAACAAAGCTACTCCACGCTCTACCGCAGCAATTTCCTCATCCGTCATTGCCACATCACTAGCACCAAAATCTACAGTACCTTGAGTAAACTGTTCGACTCCCGCACCACTACCTACAGATTGATAAGATACCCTAACGTTAGGATTTTGCTTATTGTATTCACTAAACCATCTTTGATACAATGGAGCGGGAAAACTAGCTCCAGCACCTGTTAAAGATACAGACTTTCCACCGCCACCATCACCAGCAGATCCAGCAGATTCTGTGCCTGTCTCAGTGGCACCACAAGCTGTAAGACTTAAGGATATAGCAAGCATTGGTGCAATCCATATTTTTCTTCTAAGAGAAACTGTAGAAATCATAATATATATTATCTTGTTGTTAACTGCTTAATATTCAGACCTTTTAGCAATCTGGAAATTAATTTTGCGATGAAAATGAGCGGAAAAATATACGCTTTTTGTTCCCATTGCTACATTAATTTACCTTGTTTCCATTACTTATAGATAAAGAAAAGGTTAACAAGAAGTTAACTAAGAGTTATCATTGCCTCTTAGCTATTACGGTTTTCTTCATTTAACTCTTCAGAGAAATCTTGACGTTTATTAAATTGATACGCCCCCATTAATGCACCCCAAGTTCCTTTTCCCGTCTTAGGATCGATGCCTTTATCGTAAGTTAGTAATTCATCCGCATTAGCTTTAAAGCCCAGAAAAACTTGAAAGGTTATTCCCTGATAAGTAACGCTACAGGGTTTTTCGGTGATGGGAGTTGTCTCAAAAGAATATTTACCCAAGACTAATTCTTGGGTAGCCACCCTGAGAGTGCAGTCGGGTAAAAATTTTATTTTGTCAGGAGTTATTTGGGAGATTAAATCTTTATTTTGTCCCGCCCCTTGAGCAGTAGCTAGATCTTCAAACATATAGAATTCTACTTCGATAGTTTCTCTTTGTCTCAGACGTAAAATTCTCGGACGATAGGGTAAATCGAGGTTGATAACATTAGCTTGTTCGGCGAATAAAGTAATACTATCTTCTCTAAAAATAGGTACGGGGCGTATCCAAAGCCTCAAATGAACGTACCAAGCTGGCTGTGATAAAGCCTGGCTTTTGTTATCGAATTCCCCAGCTAAATAGTTAGCTAGAGCAATCAATGGGGGAGAAAAAGTCATATTATTGCATTAGACTATAAAAAGGAGTAATCGACATATTAAGTATTATCGATCGCCATAATCGAAGTATATGACGATCGCTTGGAAAAATTCAATTATCAAGCGGGTTTCATCACTACAACTCCATATGCTTCTGGATTGAGATATTTTTGGGCGGCTTTTTGTAAATCCCGAGCAGACACGGATTGAATATGTTGAGAATAGTTTAAAGCAGGGGCGAGGTCTTGAAGCTGAGAATAATAGTAACCGTATAGATTTGCGCGATCGCTGGGACGTTCGTTGGCAAAGATAAATCGATTGGCTACTTGAGTCCGAATACGGTCGATATCTTTTGTTGCTATAGGTTCAACTTGAATATTTTTAATTTGATCGGAAATTGCTTGTTCTACTTCTTCAATGTTTTCGGCGGGTAAAGCAGCAGAAATATAAAATACACCTTGATGAGTTTGGGTCATATTGCTGACACCAATTTGATTGACTAAACCTTTTTCTTCTCGCAATTCTCTAAACAAACGAGATACCTTACCCTGTCCTAAAATAACGGCTAGGACATCTAAGGCATAAGTCTCATCGATATCTTTCATTCCTGGGACGCGCCAAACCATAACTAGCCTCGACTGTTGGAGACTTTCGTCGGTATATTCATGACGAACAATTTCATTAAAAGGCTTTTCTGGGTTGACAGAAGGAGTTGTGTTTTTTTGATATTCTTGACCCAAACTATAATGACTATCGAATGCTTGAGTAACAATGTCAACCAACTCTTCTACGGGCAAATTACCCACTACTGCTGCGGTCATGGACTGGGGTTGATACCACGCGCCGTGAAAATCTCGCATTTGTTGCGATCGCAAACTTTCAATTACCGTTGCAGGACCTAATACGGGGCGACGATAGGGAAGAGTTTCATAGCAGGTTTCCATCGAACGATAAAAAGTACGGCGACGAGGACTATCTTCGGAGCGACGAATTTCTTCTAAGACTACTAGTTTTTCTCGTTCAAAAGCCTCATTTTCTAGACTGGGATTGAGAACTACATCTAATTGTAGGGGTGCTAGTTCGGCAAAGTCTTTGGGAGCAGTCGTAATATAGTAATGGGTATAATCTTGACTGGTAGCAGCATTGGTTACTGCACCTCGTTCTTCAATTAATTGCTCGAATTCACCAATCTCTAGATTCGGCGTACCTTTGAACACCATATGCTCTAAAAAATGTGCCATGCCATTAATTTCATCGCTTTCTTTGGCAGAACCCACATTAATCCACACATTTAGATTGACCGCATCAACGGGCATTTGTTCGGCAATAATAGTTAAACCATTATCTAGCTTACATATATTTGGGGCGTTGAGTTTGGGCTGTTTGGTCAGAATTGAAGTCATTAAATTAAATATATGCAGCTATATAAAAGATAGGGAAAACTTATAGTCATTTTAGTCTTTATTATCCAATAAAAAAAAGGAAGATAGAAAACGATCGCAATCGCTAATTAAATTATTTCATTTTCCTGACTCCCATTAACCCGACCATAATCGAGATTAAACGTTTACGATAAATCAGGTTCAAACCACACACAGTAAATCAATAAAATTGAAAAACTGCAAAAAAATTGTTGAGTTGGGAACTATATTAATTGAACTTGCATATATCAGGGGGTAGAAAGTGTCATTAGATTGGATAAAATCGCTAGCTTCAATCTCTTTAGGTTTATTTATCTGGGATTCAGGATTATCAGCTCAAGCAATATCCCCACCTACAATCGAACGCACGGTCGAATGCGAGCTATTGGTCATTGGTGGCGGTTTATCGGGAGTTGCTGCTAGTTATGAGGCTCTCTTAGCAGGAAAAACCGTTTGCATGACTGAAATTACCGATTGGGTTGGGGGACAAATTTCTTCTCAAGGTACTTCTGCTCTAGATGAAAGAACTACCCAACGCTCTAAGCTTTTTTTTCCTCGGGGTTACTTGGAATTTAGAGAGCGCATTGAAGCATATTATCAAGAATTAAACCCAGGAGACTGTTGGGTAAGCGAATCTTGCTTTTTACCCAAAGATGCTCATAAGGTGATGTGGCAGCAATTAAAAGCAGCCGAGATGAAGGGAAAAGGTACGCTTAAATGGTTTCCCGCCACGGTAGTTAAAGATTTATCTATTGAAACCATGGCAGGAGAAGGAACGGGGAAGCAGATACAGAGTGCGGTAGGGATTCAACATACCCCTAAAAGTAAATATTTACCTCTTAATACCCTGCCTTTATCCAGCACTATTGAAGATGCCTATAATTACGAAGACTCTGCCAAATTTAGTAAAGAGATAATTCGTTTTGTCCCCGCATCTACCTCTAAAGAAGCAGCAGATTGGTATGTCATCGAAGCCACAGAAACAGGAGAAATTGTCGGTCTGGCAGATGTTCCCTATCGTTTGGGGGTCGACCCTCTTTCTTCTTCCGAACCTTCTTCATCGAGCGTAGAAGGAGATCCTTATTGCACTCAAGGGTTTACTTATACCTTTGCTATGGAAGCGATGGAAGATGCTCAAGAACACGAGATTCCTACTTTTTACGATCGCCATCAAAACTACTATAGCTATGAATTAGAAAGACTGGCAGACTTTAATTTGGTTTTTACTTATCGTCGTATTTGGAGTCCTCAACAAGGAGATTTAGAAAAGTTTCGAGGAATTGAATTCACGGCACCCACCCCTGGTGATATTTCAATGCAGAATTGGACTTGGGGTAATGATTATCGTCCTGGTACGTCTCAAGATAATTTGGTTTACACTCGCAAACAATTAGAAGAATTGGGTCAACTCAAACCAGGGGGATGGTCAGGGGGATTGCGAGCTAAAACCCTGCGTCGCGGAGAAGACCATGCTTTGGGTTATTTTTATTGGCTGGTGCGGGGAACAACCGATTCTCAGTTGGGAGATGGAGTCAAAAAACCCTACCCCAATCATCGTCTGCTGACAGGATTGGATTCTCCTATGGGTACGGCTCATGGTTTATCTAAATATCCCTATATTAGAGAAGGTAGACGAATTATTGGTCGCACGTATCCAGGCTATTCCCAAGGTTTTACTATTACGGAAATAGATATTTCGCGGGCTGACTATCGGAACGAACACTACAGCGAAAATCTCGATTCCACTACCTATCGTCAACTTTGGAAAGGGGTAGATGGTAGGGAAGCTTTGAGCAATAGAAATATGGCTATTGAAAAGATTAAGAGACGGACTCGTTCGACTATTTATCCCGATTCTGTGGGAGTGGGTCATTATGCGATCGATTTTCATCCCTGTATGAACGAAAGCCCAGCGGAGAAAGCAGGCAATACGGAGCGAAAAGGAGAGCGTCAGGGAGGTGGACAGGCTTATCCCTTCCAAATTCCTTTAAGAGCGATGATTCCCCAAGAAATTGATAATTTAATTGTGGCGGGAAAAAGTATTGCTACCAGTCATATTGCTGCTGCTGCTTATCGAGTTCATTCTTTTGAATGGTCTTCTGGTGCTGCTGCGGGAATTACAGCAGTCTTTGGTTTGGAAGAAGGAGTTATGCCCTATCAGTTGGTAGATGAAGCTTTTATTCACGAAAAAGAGTTAAAGATCTTAAAAGACAAGTTAGATAAGAGTGGCAACCCCACCGCCTTTCCCGACACTTCTATCTTTAATCAGGATTGGGAGGATTGGCAGTAAGAAGAAGGGGCAAACTGTCGTTTGCCCGTATATTAAGTAAATTGATTCTAAACAAAACCGTCAAAGCTTTGATTCGTAAGTCTGGATGTCCCAAGTACGAACTACTTGACTAATTTGATTGGCGATCGCTAATATTCCCAAATCCTGCCATCTTTTTCCGACTATTTGTACTCCAATAGGCAATCCGAATTCAGTTTTACCGATGGGAATGACGACTACAGGATTTCCCGTAAAATTTAACGGCATTGTATAACCGCCGCAAGCTAAAAGATAGGGAAATTTAACACCATCGACTTCAATTGGTTGACCTAGATTGCAGTGAGGAAAAGCAGGAGAAAGGGAGACGGGACAAATCCAAGCATCCCAAGGATCGATAAAGCAATCCATTTCTACTATGGCGCGATCGCGATCGTTCAAAATAGCTTTGTATTTTGCCAGGCTGGGGGGAAAAGCTCGACTAGTTTTTCGACGAAAAGGACTACTATAATTGGTTTGGGTTTGAGTTAAGAATTCATTGGTCAGAGCAAACTGCAATCCCCTGAAAATATCCTTAATAGAAAGAGTTGAGGCAAACAGTTCAAAAAATGACAAAATACCGTAGTTAGTCAAAATTTGCGACCAGGTGATATCAATGGGTTGAGATTGAGTTAGATTGACACCTGCATCAGTCAGACGATTGATTAAATCTTGAATACATAACCGTGTATCTTGACTTATGGGCAGGAAATCATAACCATACGTCCAAGCGATTCTCAGTTCGGATAGTTGCTTGTTTGCTGGCTTATCTAAAGCTACAGGGGGTATTTCTGGCTGTCTATTATCTGCCCCTGCAATTAAAGACAAACATAGCTCTAGATCTGCTACAGAACGAGCTAAAGCACCAACTCTCAGCATTGTACGGACATATTTGGGTTGTCCTGGGAGGGGTGGAATGTGTCCTGTAGTAGCAACTCTCCCATCTGTGGGCATAAATCCATAAACTCCGCAATAATGGGCGGGGAGACGAATAGAACCCCCAAAATCACTGCCCAAGTCTAAAGCAGAAAATCCCGCAGCAACTGCACTTGCAGATCCTCCACTACTCCCCCCAGGAGTATAATCTAAACCCCAAGGATTATTGGTGCGTCCGAAGAGAGGATTGTTGCTTTGATAGTCTATTGCTAGTTTTGGCAGATTGGTTTTGCCAATAATAATTGCTCCTGCTGCTCTCAATCTTGCCACAGTAGTAGCATCTTGTAGGGGTACATAATCTTTTAAAGGTGGATAGCCCGCAGTAGTTCGTATGCCTTCTGTGGCTAATGTATCTTTAATGGTGACGGGTACGCCGTGTAAAGCTCCCCAATTTTCTCCTCTAGCTATGGCTGCGTCAGCCTCAATGGCTTTTTGTTTTGCCTTGTCTGTGTCTAAAGTAATGACAGCATTTATCTTATTGTTATATTTTTCAATCTGTTCGTGATAAGCATTGACGACTTCTACTGAGGAAATTTCTTGTTCCCGAATCATTTGAGCCAATTGACTCGCTGTCGCGAATACTATATTCATATTTAAGAGTTATTTGATAATGTTGTTTCTAAGCAAGGATTGTAAAAATTGCCCACTACTTTATCTATCTCTTCTGCGATCGCTAGCAATGCCATTTCTTGCCATCTTTTTCCCACAATTTGGACGCCAATAGGCAATCCAGTTTTGCTTTGTCCGATGGGAATTACAACGACAGGATGTCCTGTAAGGTTGAATAGCATGGTGTAACCGCCATTAGCTAAAAAATAAGGAACTTTTCGCCCTGCTATCTTGATCGCTTCACCTTTGGGGCGATGGCTAAATGCCAAAGTCATCGCAACGGGACACAGCCAGACATCAACTTTTGCTAGGGCTTCATCCATTTGAGCGATAAAGCGATCGCGTCGAGTTAGGATTTCAAAATATTGTTTTAAGTTCGGGTTCAATAAGGTGGGTAAAAAATGACTGAAATTGTTTAAATCTCTTAATTCTTTATCTCCCTGGGTTGCTTCGCGAAACATGGCAGGTAAGTTTTTTTTGCTAGCATCAAAATCTGCTGGTTGAGAATAGACAAAATTCAATGCTGTTAGCTGATTACAAACCTGAAATGCCGATTGCAGATCCAATGTTGGAGATGTCCAATTTTCTATACTTGCACATACTGGCTTGAGTTTATCTACCGCTAAATTAATTGCTTGTCGAATTTCCAAACTCGGAGGCATTTTAGCCCAACTATCTGAGACTGCTATTGTTAGATCTGATAATTTCTTATTCCCTGCTATATCTAAGGGAACGGGTGGAACGTCTGGCTGTCGGGGATCTGTACCAGCAGTCAGAGATAAACACAGTCTTAGATCTTCAATTGATCGCGCAAAAGAACCTACTGTCATTAGCTGGCGGATACATTTAGGCATTCCTGGTGCTTCGGGAATGTGTCCTGCGGTAGACAAACGACGTTCCGTTGGTTTTAAGGCATATACCCCACAAAAATGGGCTGGTTGACGAGTCGAACCCGAACAATCATTGCCCAAATCTAAAGCGGAAAAACCCGCAGCTATAGCTGCTGCACTACCACCAGAACTACCACCAGCAGTACAATCTAAGTTCCAGGGATTATTAACCCGCCCAAAAAGATCGTTAGTACTTTGAAAATCGCTTGCCATTTCGGCAAGATTACTTTTACCTAAAATAATTGCTCCACCTTGGCGCAAACGGGAGACAACGGTTGCATCTCGATCGGGGATGCGATCTTTAAGGGGTTTGTAACCTGCGGTAGTTAGCAATTCTGCCGTTTCAAAAGTATCTTTGAGGGTGATGGGTACGCCGTGTAAAGCTCCCCAATTTTCTCCTCTAGCTATGGCTGCGTCAGCTTCAATTGCTCTGGTTAGAGCTTTATCTCGATTCAATGTTGCGATCGCATTTATTTTATTGTTATATTTTTCAATCTGTTCGAGATAAGCATTGACGACTTCTACTGAAGAAATTTCTTGTTCCCGAATCATTTGAGCTAATTGGCTCGCTGTCGCAAATACTATATTCATCTAAAATTAAGTGCTAATTATTGCCAATTGAATATATTCAGCTAGGGTAGTTGCATCCACTCCTAATTCAGTACGCTCTTTTGCTGCCAAAATTCCCGATCGCGCGTGCCAAAAAGCAGCGCCAGCGACTATATCTAATAACTTTTTATCTTTGGTTTGGGCGATCAAACCACCCATCAAACCCGTTAAAACATCCCCGCTACCACCTCTTGCTAGGGCGGGGGTACTTTCAGGAATCAGCCAAGTTAATCCTGTTTCGTTGGCGATCGCCGTTCTCGCTCCTTTTAATAATATAATCGAATTACTTTGTTGGGCTGCGGTTTGCAATCGAGTTAAGCGATCTAAGGTATCATTAACAATTTCGGGAAAAAGACGCTTAAATTCTCCTTCATGGGGAGTTAAGACAGTGGGAAATTCTCTTTGAGCTAAGACTTCTATGACATCTTGTTCGGATAAAATGTTTAAAGCATCTGCATCCAGAATTAGAGGACATTCGACGGAGAGTACTTTTTCTACTATAGATTTGGCATCTTTAGTAATACCACAACCACAAGCGATCACTTGAAATTGATTTAAGTTGGTTTGAGAAAAAGGTAATGAAGCGATCGCGCCTTCTTTATTTTCGGGACATTCAATAATTAGAGCTTCTGGTATTTGGCTCACCATCATCGTTTTCAGGGACTCTGGCACGGCTACGGACAACATTCCTACTCCACTAGCCCTAGCACCTAAGGCGGTTAAAATTGCTGCTCCTGCATAGCGTAGAGAGCCACAGATTAACAACAGATGTCCCTGGCTGTATTTGTGAGTGACTGATGGACGAGGTAAAGGAAGTAGCTTGAGAGCAATTTCTCGATCCATCTTTTTGACTGGTGCTGGTTTAGTTAAAACAGACCAAATTTGATGGGGCAAAATACCAAAATCTACGCGCTCGCTTTTGCCCAAATATGCCAAAGCAACATCTTGAAAAAAAGCTTGTTTCCATAAACCCAAACAGAGAGTATGGCTAGCTTTAATTGCCCCACCGAGAGCTTCCCCCGTATCGGTATGTATTCCTGAAGGAAGATCGATACTAACTACAGGTTGGGACCAATTATTGATTGAATTAACTACTTCCACTATGTTGGGGGGTAACTCGCGAGTCAAACCAAAGCCAAATAAACCATCAATCAATAACTGACATTTTTGTAAGGGTTCGATCTCATCATAAAAATTAATCCCCAAACTCGTCGCATAATTAGAGTGGTTTGTCGTCAGAGATTTGAGTTTGAAAAAAGGGCGAAAAACTTTGACCTTATATCCTGCTAGATATAGCTCGCGAGCGACTACTAAAGCATCTCCACCATTATGTCCTGGACCAACTAAAATGCCGACAGAAGTAAAAGCAGACTGGGGGTATAAATCCTGAATGCGATCGCTACAAAGCCTAGCTGCTTTTTCCATCAGGGCAGAGACAGGCATTCCCGCAGCGAAGATTTGTTCTTCTATTTGCTGCATTTGGGATGCAGAGACGATAATGGTTTCGACTATATTTTTCATTTTTTGGCAGCCATTAGCTATTAGCTATTAGCTTTGATAACATCAAATTTCGGCAATACTAATAGTTAAATTGTAATCGCCCAAACTCGTACCTAGATCGTTACTAAAGTTAGTACTACCATTAATCGGATCATATTCAAAATTAGCAAAGCTGCTGACTCCCAAATAATATTCTCCATCAACTTCGGCGGTAAAATCAATTAAAGAATCGGTACTAGAAGTTTCATCGTCAGCCATACCATCATCATTATTGGCAATTTCGCTACCCGAACTATCAAATAACCGCAACACGCTATCTAAATCTGATTCTTGTATTGCTGCATCGATATCTAGGGTAATTGTATCTCCTTGATTCAATTTGAATTGATAGATGTCTACATCTGAAGTAGAAGCGATCGCATCATCGATTGTAGTCGATCGCTTTCCGACAGAAGTAATTCCCGTATTAATAGCTTCGGAGATCGTATTATCAGAATCTTCATCGGGGATAACGGGAGATATATCAAAACTTAGTTCGTAATTCCCCGTACTAAAGCCAGAAGTATTGGAAAAGTTAGTACTACCGTTAATTGGATCGTAGGTAGTATTTCCTTCGCTGCTCACCCCAATATAGTATTCTCCTGAAGTCTCGGCAACAAAATTAAGCAGAGAGTCGGCAGTGGTATCATCTGCCTCGATATTGCGATCGTCGTCGTCATCAAAAGCTAATTCGTTTCCTTCAAAGTCAAATAAGCGTAGATATGAATCTAAATCCGACTCTTGGGCTGCTGCATTTATATTCAGTGCGATGCCCTCTCCTGCATCCAACTGAAATTGATAAAGATCGACATCCGATGCTGCATCTATGGCTTGAGTTAATACCGCGCTAGTTTCTCCCGTCGAACTAACATTACTCTCAATAGCTTCGGAGATAGTATTATCGGTATCTTCGTCGGCAATAATATTAGCTAGATCAATTTTTAGCTCGTAGTTGCCTATAGTACTGAAGGGACTAGTTACATTACTGGAAAAATTGGTTCGCCCATTAACCGCATCGTAGTCAAAATTACCCGAAGCACTTACGCCAATAAAATATTCTCCAGGGGCAGAGGGGGCAAAAGCGATCGCCGAATCGAGGTTTAAATCTCCTGTAAAGTTGGTATCGTCATTATCATCAAAGGTTAACTCGTTGCCCTCAAAGTCAAATATCCGCAAGAAAGAATTTAATTCCGAATCTAAGATTGCTGCATCTAGATCTAGATATATCCCATCTCCTTCATCTAGCTGCACTTGAAAGATATCTACATCGAGTTCTGGATCTATTGTTCCTGCAAAAACTCCCTTTCTTTCTTCCGAAGAACTTATTTCGCTATCAATTGCCTCGGCGATAGTATTATCTGGATCTTCATCGGGAACAACTTCGACTATATCTGCTTGGAGTTGATAATCTCCCCTACTAAAGCCGTTATTGGGAGATAAATTGATGTTGGTATCTCCATTGATTGGATCGTAATCAAAATTGCCCGCACTACTTACCCCAATAAAGTATTCTCCAGGGGTCGGGGGTGCAAAATCAATAGTAGAATCTGTAGTAATGTCGCTGGCATCTGCACCAGGATTATTGAGACTATTATCATCAAAAGCTACTTCATTACCATCCCCATCGAAGACACGCAAATAGGAGTCGAGTTCCGAATCGATCGCTTTAGCATTAACCCGCAACTTAATTCCTTCACCTTGGGCTAATTCTACTTTAAAGATATCCGCATCAGATTCCAATTCGATCGCACTATCGGTTAAGCTGCTACCACTATCATCGATATTGATGGCGATCGCTTCACTAATGGTATTGTCAACATCTTCATCAGCAATAACTTCAACTAGATTAAAACTGAGATTGTAGTCTCCAGGGATAAAACTATTGCGCAACAGATCTGGACTATCTCCATTGACGGGATTGTAAATAGTATTGGCAATACTACTCACCCCGACGTAATATTCCCCCGTTTCGTTGGCAATAAAACCAATATAAGAATCTACGCTAAAATCCTCTGATTCTAAAGAAAAATCGTCATTAAATGCTAATTGATTGCCATTGCCATCGAATACCCGCAGATAGGAGTCAAAGTTAGCCCTGTCATTATCGGCATTTACCGTATCAATATCGAGGGTGATTCCTTGTCCTCGATCTAATTGAAATTTATAGAGATCGACATCTGATAATAAATCAACACTACCACTGACAGTAAGGGTTTGTTCGAGAGTCGAACTTACATTAGTTGCGATCGCTTCAGTAATTATATTATTAGGTTCTAGTTCCATGAGATAAAAATTCGTCTGAATATAAGTAGATCGAGCTAAATTTATGATTGTGAGGATTTAATTATATTTCTAGACTCTAATTTTGGCTTATTTTTGTACGGGCGATCGTCTCCTCTACTGAGATCTAAAACTAGATAAAAACCTGAAGAAATAATGAGTGAATAAATACTTATTACTCATTTTATTTACTACTTAAACAGTCCGACAACTAGTTTTTGCCACCGTAAATTTCACCCACCTGTTTTCATACATCATTATGGAGTGTCTCATTAAAAAGAGTAACACCCCATAATGACATTTGATGCTACGCCTTACGGTGCTGATTCAAGAATAACCATTTAACTAGATAATAAAAGGCAAACACAATTGCGACTGCCTCTATTGATGTGATCAAAAACAATGCAACTTCTCGATGCATTTGAACTCCACGAGGTAAGTGTAAGAGAATCCCCACAACACTTTTAAAAAATGTTTAAAAATTCCTGTTCGCCCAAATCGACCATTGGCAGGAAGTCATAAACGAAAAATTATCTGACTGTGTGCAGATTATTTTCCAAAAAGCTCATCAACCTTCCCTCTAATCATTAAATAGGGGTAATAGACATACTACCCCCTTGGGGATAGTTAAGAGTTTTT